>NZ_JBNYXS010000002.1:0-407322 GCF_051380775.1 Janthinobacterium pasteuri
GGCATTCACCCTCGATAAATCGTTTCATCTGGCGCTCGTATTGATGAGATACTGGCATAACGTTTACCCAACAGCATCCGTTTACACAAAACTGCGTTTTTACACAGCCTGGGCCAAGAGCGGACCTTCAGTTATGGATGTGAAAGGGAAAGATAGATGGCAGTGCAACCGAAAACTCCTCAAGAGAAAAAGTGCCTCAGCTACGAGAAAGACCGCCGCAACACGTACGGTGAAAACAGCAAGGCCTCACGCAAAGGCATCCCGCTAGCTAAAGCACGAGCGAACCGTTCAGAGCGGCATGCGCAGAATCACGTTCTCGCGACAGCAGTTGGTGTTGAGAACAGCGACGCCATGGCTGCTGTTGAAAATCTTGTCCGGAGTACGGAACCTCGCGACTGGCGTAAGTTCCCGGACACTTCTCTTGGTGAAGTCTTGGACCGGAAAGCTAACAAGTAACAGTCGTCCGCTTCGGGGCGAAAGCAGCCAACCAGCGCTGACAGAGCATGGCGGCTACTTGCAAAAGTCGGGCTTTATTCAAGCCAAGGTAACGCCATCGGAATCTCGGAAACATCCGCAATCACTTCCTTGATGTAGATATCCGTGGTCTTGCCTGAAGTGTGCACCAGGCGCTTTTGAATGTCGCTGCGGTTCTCACCGCGCCGTGCCGCATCCGTGCCCGCCAAGGCCCTGATATCGCGGAATACCACATCATCCCTCATGCCAATGCGCTCCTTTGCGCGGTCCCACATCGAACTAAGGCCAGAGCGGGTGTAGGCGCCGCCTTTTTGCGTCGGGAACACGAACTGGCTGATCAGGCTATATTTGGTTTTCAGTCCACGGGCGCGGGCGATCACTTCGGCAATCTCAGGCTTGACAACAATATCGACCGCCTTGCCGCTAGTTTTTTGTGTCTTGCTTGGCTTGATCCTGATCCGTCCATCTTCGATCTGTGATTCTTTGAGCATGCGAATATCGATGCCGCGCGCCCACAGTAGGTAGGACATATCGATGATGCACGCGAACATCGGACCGCTGCTGTTGGTGAATTACCGGGGGTCGACCGGCTTCGGCAAGCAATTCATCTCTGCCGGTGACCTGCAGTGGGGCCGCAAGATGCATGACGACTTGCTTGACGCGGTGCAATGGGCCGTGAAGAGCGGCGTGACCACGGCCGACAAGGTGGCCATCATGGGCGGCTCGTATGGTGGCTACGCGACCCTGGCCGGCATGGCGTTCACGCCGACCACGTTTGCCTGCGGCGTCGACATCGTCGGTCCATCGAATTTATTCTCCTTGCTGCAAACCATCCCGCCATACTGGGAAGCGGGCAAGCAGCAGTTCTACAAGCGCATGGGCGACCCGACCACTGAGGAGGGCAAGGCGCTGCTGAAGGAGCGTTCACCTCTGAATTTCGCGCAGAACATCCAGCGCCCGCTGCTGATTGGCCAGGGGGCGAATGACCTGCGCGTCAACGTGGCGGAGTCGGACCAGATCGTGGCGGCCATGGCGGCGCAGAATATCCCCGTCACGTACGTGCTGTTCCCCGACGAAGGCCATGGCTTTGCCCGGCCCGTGAACAACATCGCCTTCAATGCGGTGACGGAAAACTTCCTGGGACTATGCCTGGCTGGCCGCGCCGAGCCGATCGGCGCCACCCTGAAGGCATCCACCGCGCAGGTCAAGCACGGCGCCGAATTTGCGCCGGGATTGCTGGAGGCGATGCGCTAAGAGCCTATCCCAGCAGGGGATGTATTCATCTACTGGGACAGGCTCTGAGTCGGCGTCAGCTGTGTTGACGCTTCCATCGCCGCCGCCACCTGCAGCAGAGTATCGCCAAAGCCGCCCCTTGCCCGCGCATGGCGGCGGGCGCTGGTCGTGACGCGCGGCGCGGCGCTCCAGGCGATGTGCGCGCCGCACGCCTGCAAGGCGGCGACCAGGGCCACGTCTTCGCTGCATGCCAATGGCGCGAAGCCGCCGGCGCGCAGGTAGGTGCTGGCGCGCACGCCGAAGTTGGCGCCATGGATGTGGCGGTGGCCGTTGGCATCCGTGTAGGTACGGGCGAAGTGTGCGAGCAGCGCAGCGGCGTTGGACCCGTGCGGCGACCAGTCGTCCACCGCGACCGTGCCGCAGACGGCATCGGCGTTCAAACCCAGCTGGGTGCTCAGCCAGGAGGGCGAAACGCGCGTATCCGCATCTGTAAAGGCCAGCCAGCGGGCGCCGCGTTGCAGCAGTTGCTGCGCGCCGGCGGCGCGCGCGGTGCCCACGTTCTGCGCATTGACGGCGATGCAGTCCAGGCGCCAGCGCAGGTCCGCCTGCATGGCATGCGCCAGCACGATGCGTTGCGACTGGTCGCTGCAGGCATCGAGCACGATGACGATGCATACCGCCTCGCCATGCAGCAAGGGACAGGTGGCGGCAAGGCGCAACGCTTCCAGGCAGGCGCCCAGACACGCTTCTTCATTATGCACGGGCACGACGACGCCGATCACGCGAAGCCCTCGCGCTGCGCCACCGAGCGAGCATCGTTCGACCAGATTCCCAGCAGGAAGTCGGTTTCTTCGTGCCGCAGCACGCGGTGCAGGCCGGGCGCGTCCTGGAACGCTGCATGCACGCGCACGGTCGAGACGATGCGCTGCGCAAACGGTGCGCGCCAGTGGCAAAGCACGATGCTGCCGCCCGGCGCCAGGCTGGCGATGCTGTGTTCGACCACGCGCGCCAGCTCTTCCGGCGACAGGTAATAGGCGATCTCGCTGAGGACGATCAAGTCGAACTTGTCGGCGCCGGGCAGAATGCGCGGCCAGTCCTGCGGCAGCCGGTGGTGTGCGAGCGTGACATGCGCATCCTGTCCTGCGTCCAGCAGACGCTGGCCCGCCAGGCGCAATGCTTCGGCCGAGAGATCGGCCGCCAGCACGCGGTCGCAGCGCTGCGCCAGTGCGACCGTCAGTTCGCCATTGCCGCAGCCCGGTTCAAATGCGTGGCGGTAGTGCTGCTGCGGCAGGCTGGCCAGCAGCAGGGCGCGCTTACGCTCCTCGTACCAGCGCTGGCGCACCAGCCACGGGTCGCCATCCTGGCGATATAGTTGCTCGAAATAGCTGCCGCGCTGGTCGTCGGGCGTGGAAGAGGCGTTCATAGAAAATACACCTCCCAGGCGTGCAGCAGGCGTTGCAAGGCATCGCCGGCGACGATGGCGGGACGGCCCGTCGACGGGTCGTCTTGCATCTGGCTGGCGAAGCAGTGCAGGGCTGCGCGCTTGCGCTGCAAGATGGGGGCTGGCAATGGCAGGCGGTGCGCGCGGTGCCACGGTACGCGCATGTCGCCGGGCACGGCCCAGTGCCAGCCCCAGACGGGCATTTCCACCAGATTGGCGCCGCTGGCCGAACATGCCGAAGCGCTGGCCCAGCCGCACGCTTCATGGTCCGGGTGGCCGTCCAGGCGCCAGGTGGTGAAGACCGTGTCGCCGGGCCGCAGCTGCGCGGCCAAGGTCGAGCTCAGCTGCTTCGTCATTCCGGCCACGCCGCCATCGGGCAGGTGCAGGCGCAGCCACGCGGGCGGTGCCAATCCCAGCGTGGCCAGCGCCTGAGCGGATTCCTGCGGACGCACCTGGCGCAGGCGTTCCTGCGGCCAGAGGGGCGAGTCCGGGTGGCTGGCGTCGCCATCGGTGACGGCGATGAACAGCAGTTCGCTGCCTTGCGCCGCCAGCAGTTGCAGCAAGCCGCCGCAGGCGAGGATTTCATCGTCGGGATGGGGCGCGACGATGACGGCGCGCGTGCCTGGCGGCACCAGTGCGTGGGCGCTGATGGCGGGGATGTCGTTCAGCCCCGGCCAGGATAGCCACGCCTGGTCCGGCGTGCCGCTGCCTTCGATGCGGCGCGCATGCGTATCGGGATGGGCGAGCATGTCACAGCGCCCACGGATGTTCTTCGGCGCCGGCGACGATGCCGCCAAGCACGGCCTGATCGCGTTCGGCATGGCTCTGGCGCAGGAATACGGGCAGGTCGGCCACCAGGCGGGCGAAGCGGGCATCGCGGCACAGGGGGCCGGCGCCCAGCGCACGTGTGGCCAGGTGCAGGACCAGGGTGGCGGCATCTTCCACCGTCAGGCGCAGGCGCAGCGCCAGGTCCATGGCGTCGCGCTGCGGCTGTGCGTCGATGTCGGCGGCGCCTTCGCGCAGCAGGGCGCCGGCGGCGCGCAGCGCGCAGTCGATTTGCCCCAGTTGCGCCAGGCGGACGGGATCGGGGGCGGCGTGCTGGGCGCGCGCATGCAGGTGGCTGGCGACGGCGCAGGCCGCGCCATACCAGGCGGCCGCGATGCCGGCACCGCCATGCCAGAAGCCGGGGCGTTGCAGATACGCGCCCGGCGCGCCCACGGGAAAGGCCCGCGCGCCGGAAAAGGTCACGTCGACGCTGGCGCAGGCGAGCATGCCGACCGCTTGCCAGCCTTCATCCGTGACGTGTACTCCCGGCTGTGACAGGGCCACGGAGGCCAGGCATGCCTGGCCGTGCTCATTCCAGCAGCTGATCAAGGCATGGCTGAGTCCATTTGCGCCGGAGCACCAGGCCTTGCGGCCATCGAGCACATAGCGGCCATCGGCCGCCTGCTGCAGCTGCACGCGCGCGCCCGGCATTTCCGCGCACCACACGCCCCAGCTGCTGCCGGCCGGCACGCCGGGACCGTCGATTTCCGCCAGGATGGCCAGCGCATCGGTATGGCCCTCATACAGCTTGAGCAGGGAGAGGTCGATGGCGGCGATGGCGGCCAGCATTTGCCAACGCTGCAGGGTGGTGCCGTGGCCGGGCAGGGGTAATTGATCCAGCCCCGCGTCGCGCAGACGCCGCAAGCCGTCGATCGGGTGGAAAGCGCTGTCCTGTGGCTGCAGCAGGGCGGCCAGTGCAGCGTTGGACGGCAAGGGAAAGGCATTGGGTGACATGGCAAGCTCCTGTTTTTCAACAGAATAGCTTTATATTTTTGCAATGTATGTTCGATTCTGCACATACACTCGCTAACGTCCTCGAGTCCATGCGGCGGCGGGAGGGATGGTGCGGCTGCGGCAGGGCCGCGCGGCCCCACAGCAGATCAAGCGTTTATTTTTTGACGTAGTGCATGTCCAGCACATACGCGCCCTTGTCCAGCATCACCGTGTACAGTTCGTTGCCGCGCAAGGACAGGCCACCAGGGATGCTTAATGCCGGCTGCATGCCATCGTCCTGCATACAGGAACTGCCATTGTCCACGTCGACGCACCAGTTGTTCTTGCCATCCACCTGTACATATTTCACGGTGGTACCGGTCCTCAGGAACGTATAGGCCGGGACCGACGAGGTGATCTTGTCGACGCGCAAGCTCGTTGCTGTGGCGTTTTCCGCCAGCTTGATCAGCATGTCGGCTGTGCCATCCGGCTTGCCGGTGATCTTCGCGCTCATGCCGTCTGTCGCGACCACGGGGCCGGAGCAATCGGCCTTGAAGTAGGTTTCGCCGGTCGGCGTCAGTTCCAGCGAACCGCTGCCGTCGTTCTTGAACGCGATGACGAGCACTTGGCGGTCGTGATGGTCGCAGGCCGACTGCCAGGTGCCGACATACGCGGCCAGCGGCGAGGTGCTGCCGGAATCGCCGGCAAGTTGCTGCGTCGTGCCGCTGCCACCACCACCGCAGGCGGTCAAGAGTGTTGCGGCCGAGCCGGCCAATACTGCCAATAATTTTTTCATTCAGAGTCCTTTTTTTCCGGCAGCGGTGCGTGCCGTCAACGCGGCCTGATTATAGGATTATTAATAGGCGGAAATTCTCACCGAATCTATCGCTGACTTGATTTGGATCATGTCGCGGCAAGGCGCTGAAATGAATTGGTGGACTGAAGGCAATCGGCGGCGTAACTGGAGCACATTGCGCCGACGATACGGCGCAATGGCTAATTTTTGTCTAGTTTATTGTTTTACATAGTGCATATCGAGTACGTAAGCGCCGTCTTTTTCCATCACGGTAAATAATTCGTTGCCGCGCAGATAAAAGCCGCCCTTGCCACTCTCTGCTTTTTTCAAGTCGTTCTTGAGGATGTCCATGTAGTTGCCACCGCCGACAAAGATGCGCCAATGCGGTCCGGCTTGCAGTTGGACCGTGGTGACGGCCGGGCCCGTAAACTGGACGGTGTGGGCTGGCAGCGACGACACGACCTTGTCGATGCGGATGTCTGAAGCTGGGCCGTCCGCCGTCAGCTTGACCTGAATATTGCCTGCGCCATCCGGCGTCGCGGTAATCTTTTCACTCATGGTTTCCGTAAATTGCACGGGGCCGCTACAATCGGGAGTGCCGAAGCTCTCGTCGTAGGTCGACATTTCCAAGGCGCCGCTGCCATCGCTTTTGAGGGCGACGACGAGGCGCTGGCGCGCTCGGTTTTCACAAGCGGGTTGCCAAGTGCCAACATAAGCGGCCAGTGCCGGTGGAGCCGGAGGCGCGACCACCACTGGCGGGACGACCGTGTCGCCGCCACCGCCACAGCCCACCAATACGACCGTGCTCGATACCACTAATAAAGCCAATACTTTTTTCATGCGTTATCCCTATAAATCATCAAGCGGCTGGAAGCCGTGCCATATGCGCGGCGATATTATAAGGTGTACGACCATTTTATTCTTGCGAAATAAGTAATTGGCTGCAATGCGTGCATTGAGCATGGCCATTGGATAATTTCTGGCCGGAGTGGTTGATCCTTGCCTGGTGCTGATGTGGCGGCAGATAAATGACGATAATCTCAAGTGCCGCCATTCAATGGCAGCGAGGAGAAACAGACAGGTGCCTCGCCTAATCCAGTGCGAGGCAGGTATTGATATGGACGTTTATAAAATTCGTGCCGGCGCCTGAGAATGGCGCCGGCCGCCGCCGAAGATGGCCGGCTTAAAACTCTTCCCATTCATCGCCGGCCGCTGCCTTGGCGGGCGCGCGCTGTGCCGCTTGCGGCTTGGCGACGCTCAGGCGCTTGGCTGGCACGGGTGTTTTGGGCGTCACGGCGCGCGGCGCTGTCACGCTTGCTGCCGGTGTCGTCTGGCGCACCTGCTCGCCCAGCTTGAACACGCTGACCACCTGGGCCAGATGGCTGGCCTGGTCTTGCAGGCTTTCGGCGGCCGCCGCCGCTTCCTCGACCAGGGCCGCGTTTTGCTGCGTCACGCCATCCATCTGCGCCAGCGCCTGGTTGACCTGGGCGATGCCGTCGCTTTGCTCGGTGGTGGCGACGCTGATGTCGGCCATGATGGCGGTGACCTTGCGCACGCTATCGACCACCTGCTCCATGGTGGCGCCCGCTTCATCGACGAGTTTGCTGCCGGCGGCCACCTTGCCGACGGAATCGTCGATCAGCAGCTTGATTTCCTTGGCTGCCGCCGCCGAGCGCTGTGCCAGGTTGCGCACTTCCGTGGCCACGACGGCGAAACCGCGCCCCTGTTCGCCCGCGCGCGCCGCTTCCACGGCCGCGTTCAGGGCCAGGATATTCGTCTGGAAGGCGATGCCATCGATGACGCTGATGATGTCGACGATCTTGTTCGACGAGTCGTTGATCGAGGTCATGGTTGCTATGACTTTGCCAACCACTTCGCCGCTCTTTTGCGCCACGCTTGACGCGGAGGCCGCCAATTGATTGGCCTGGCGCGCATGGTCGGCGTTTTCCTTGACCGTGCCCGTCAGCTCTTCCACCGAAGCGGCCGTCTCTTCCAGCGAGCTGGCTTGCTGTTCCGTGCGGGCCGACAGGTCGTTATTGCCTTGTGCAATTTCAGCACTGGCGCGCGCCACATTGTCGGCGCTGGCTTGCACTTGCAGCAGCACGGCGTGGATCTTTTCCACGAAGTCGTTGAAACCCTTGCCGATGACGGCCAGCTCGTCAGTGCCCTTGACTTCCAGCTTGACGCGCAGGTCGGCGTCGCCGCTGGACAGGTCCGTCATGGTACGGCCCAGGGTGCGCAGGGGGCGCGTCAGCTGGTTGACGACGAGGATCAGGATGCCGGCCGTGGCCGCCGCGCACAGCAGGGCGACGATCAGTGTGTAGGTCATCAGCTCGCGCGCCGAGGCGACGGCCACGCTTTTCGGGAAGTTCAGTTCCACGCTCCAGGGCGCGATATCGGGGTGGATCTGCAGCGGCTGCAGCAAATGGATGTAGCCCTGGCTATCCTCGTATTCATACGGCTGGCCCTGGCGTACCTTTTCCAGGCCGGCGGCCGGCACGTCGTCGGCCTTCTTGCCCAGCCGCTCAAGTACAGAATGGCTGGCGTACAGGCCGCCGTTCGAGATCAGGGCCAGCTTGCCGCCCTCGATCACTTTCAGGTTGGCCAGAATTTTCGCCAGGCGCGTGAGCATGAAGTCCGCGCTGGCCGTGCCCTTGAAGCTGCCATCGATCATGATGGGCGCGACCAGCGAGGCCATCAGTACATCCTTGCCGTCGACGGGGTAGATGTACGGCTCCGTAAAGAAGGTTTTTCCCGTGCGCTTGGGTACGTCATACCAGTCGTTGGCGCCCGGTTTCGGGTCGAAGACGATGGGCTCGACTTGCAGCTTGCCGCCGGCACCCCGCGTCCAGTAGGGCATGAAGCGGCCGCTGGCGTCATAGTTTGGTTTCTGGTTGGCAAATTCCGCATCCTTGCCGTCGAGCGCGTTCGCTTCCCACGTCACAGCCGCGCCCAGCAAGTCTTCCGAACTGGTCAGTGTGGCCTTGGTCAGCTCATTGATCTGTTCTCGCTGCAGGGGCAGGTTGGCGCTTTTGGTGCCGCGCATGGCGCCGGCCAGGCTGCTGACGCTGGCCAGGTTGCTGGCGATGCGTGCCTGCAAGGCGCCAGCTACTTCGCGTGCCGATGTGCGCGCCAGTGCCAAAGCGGCCGCCTCGGCGCTGGCGCTGCTCTTGTAGCCGATCACCGTTGCCGTGACGCCCAGGCTGAGGATGGCGAGCGCGGTAGCGGCGACGCAGATTTTGCTGTTGAGAGAAAGTTGCATGATGCTGTTCCTTGATGGGGATGTGTATCGGTGTCTTGGGCGGCGCGGGTGGCGCGCCTAGAACGTCTTGCTGATGGCCACGACCAGCGTGGCCGCGGCGGGGTTCGAGGTGTCGAACTGGCCGGCTGCATTCGGGATGCCCAGCGTGTAATGGTCGTAGGCGTCGGTGGCGCCCCAGGCGCGCGTGAGGGCGGCGCTGGCGCTCCAGCCGCCGTCGAAGGTTTTGGTGACGCCGACCTTGGCGTCGCGCCAGTTCCAGATGGCATTACCCGTGCCCGCCACCCGGCCATTGCCGGCGTGCAGGTTCAAGGTCCAGGCATTGCCCAGGTCGACATTCGCACCCACGTCCAGGTAGCCCGTGCCGCGCGCATTCGTGATGCCGAAAAAGTCCCGCGTGACGGTATGGTTGTACTTGGCGTACAGCATCTTGTAGCTCAGGCCCAGCGACAGTTCGCCATAGTCGTACTTGACGCCCGTGGCGCGGTAGATCGCACCCGGATACTTGTAGTAATACGCGAGCACGCTATAGCCCAGCTCGCCCACCGTGCCGCTGTAGCCGCCATACAGGTCCCATTCGATGGTCGCATCCTCGATGTAGCGGTCGCTGACGGTGGACGCCCACGTTCCCAGCGCCCAGCCGCTGGGGTGCGCGTAGTCGGCACCCGCTTGCAGCGCGGGTTTGCCCCAGGTCTGGCGAAAGCCGCGCGAAATGTATTGCGAGGTGAGGCTGGCATTGGCGCTGAAGGTGGTGGCGGTACTGTCCGTGGTCTGCGCCTGCACGGGCAGGGTGGCCAGCAGGAAGATACAGCCCAGCAAGGATGTTGCAGGAAAATGGCGGTTCGATGGCATGGCAGTCGGCTCCGTATTTGCTGGCAGCGGCCGTCCAGGCACGTTGCCCTGATGGTTGCAATAAATAAATGCGGAATGGACTTTGCTAAAGCAAGGCGACGCCGTCTGCATGTTCGCAGGAACATGCAGACATTCTCACCAAACGTAACTGAAAGGATAGGGGCTGGGGCTAGTGGAAGTCAACAAAGTTGCGCTACAGAAATCGTAAGTTGTTGTTTCCCGGCACTTTTTCATGCGCCTGTCACATTCGCGGCGCGCCACGGCTGGCCGCCTCTTGCAAGCTGGCCAGCAAGCCCGGCAGGGCCGCATGCAAGGCAGGCAGGTCGCCATCCTGTAGCTCGGTCTGCATTTCCACCAGGTCCGATGGCTGGCCCCAGACGACCTTGGCGCTCAACCGGGCGCCGGCATCGAGTCCTGTAACGCTGACCAGCAGGGCGACCTCTTCCGGGGCATCCTCGGGCACTTCCCCGAGCAGGCAGGAAATGCCGAAATGATAATCCTCGAAAGCGCTGGCCGAGCCGCTGGAAAAGGCGAACACGGAGGCGAGCACCTGTGGCGCAGCGGCCGCGAGTGGCGGCAGGGCGGCGCGGAACAGGGGCAGCAAGTCGTTTTCCAGCTGGAGCACCAGCGGATGAGTGTGGCTAAGGACGGTCATGGCAGGACGGGTCAGGTGGCGGCGCGCGATAGTAGCAGTTTTTGCCGGCATTGTGCTCGTGAACTGGTCCTGCCAGTGGCCTCAATCGTCATCGCTGGTGACGCGCGTGCGCACGAAATCGATGTGGCTTTGCATGGCCGTGCGCGCTTCTTCCGGCTGGCTGGAGCAGATAGCCTCGCACAAGG
Source organism: Janthinobacterium pasteuri (assembly GCF_051380775.1). Classification (NCBI taxonomy): domain Bacteria; kingdom Pseudomonadati; phylum Pseudomonadota; class Betaproteobacteria; order Burkholderiales; family Oxalobacteraceae; genus Janthinobacterium; species Janthinobacterium pasteuri. Next base: position 10,654 of record NZ_JBNYXS010000002.1, read on the forward strand.
TGCGGTGCTGCGACAGCAGGTGCAGCGAGGTGGCATCGTCTTGCTGGCGCAAGCCCGTGCCATTGATGGTGATGTGTTCGCGCAGCATGCCGATGATGCTGGTGTGCAAGTGAAGGAACATGGTGTTGTGCGACGCTTGCGCGATGACTTCATGCAGCCGCGCGTCGGCCTGCGCCTCGCCGTGCTTGTCGTCGCTGGCGCGCGCCTGTTCCAGCTCGGCCAGCAGTGCCATGATCTGCGTGCGCTCGTCGCTGCTGGCCCGCTGCGCCGCAAAATAGGCCGTCGCCCCTTCCAGCACGCGGCGAAATTCCAGGATGTCGTCGCGCAGGGCGGGGTGGTCGGCCACCAGCTGGCTCCACGGCGAAGCTATGCCGGTGCGCAATTGATCCGTCACAAAGACACCGGCACCGCGCCGGCTGCGCACCAGGCCCCGCGCCGCCAGCCGCTGCACCGCTTCGCGCACGGTATTGCGCGAGACCCCATATTGCTGCGCCAGCAGGCGCTCGGCCGGCAGCTGCGCGCCCGCCGGCAAGCTGCCGTCCAGCAGGGCCGTCTCCAGCCTGCGCATCACCATCTCGACCCTGCCCCGCGTTTGCATGCCTGTCGCCATCGCTGTCTTCCGGTGTTGTTTTAAAGTGGTCCGAGCAATTTGAAGTGGCTTGCGGAAGCTGGAATTATGCGTGAACCGGTCATTCTTAACAACACACAGCGGCGCGGCAGCAACATACAGAGCGCCAGGGAGACACACTCATGCAGCCAGACCCGCGCCAGCCACGCCACTATCCGCCCGCACCGCACCAGGTGTACCTGTTCGCCACTTGCCTGGTCGACCTGTTCGTGCCGCAGGCGGGGCTCGACGCGGTGCGCCTGCTGGAGCGGGAAGGCTTGCTGGTGCATTATCCGCGCGGGCAGAGCTGCTGTGGCCAGCCCGCCTACAGCAGCGGCAACCCGGAGCAGGCACGTGCCGTGGCGCGCGCCCAGCTCGACCTGTTTGCGCAGCCCTGGCCCGTGATCGTGCCGTCCGGTTCGTGCGCCGGCATGATGCGCCACCACTGGCCGCAGCTGTTCCAGGACGACCCGGTCGCTGGTCCCAAGGCGTTGGCGCTGGCCGAACGCGTGTATGAATTGAGCGAATTTCTCCTCTGCGTGCTGAAACTCGACCTGGCCAGCCTGGCCCTGGCCGACCCCGGGCAGGCCGATGAAAACGTGGTACTGCATACCTCGTGCGGCGCGCGCCGCGAAATGGGCACGCGCCTGCATGGTGTGGCGCTGGTCGACGCCTTGCCCGGCGTGACGCGCATCGAACATCAGCGCGAATCGGAATGCTGCGGTTTTGGCGGCACGTTTTCATTGAAGCACCCGGACATTTCAGGCGCCATGGTCAGCGACAAGATCGCTTCGGCCTGCGCCACAGGCTGCGACCGGCTCGTTTCGGCCGACTGCGGCTGCCTGCTCAATATCGGCCACGCCGCGCAGCACCAGGGCGCGCCACTGCCCGTCGAACACCTGGCCAGTTTTTTGTGGCGCCGCACGGGAGGCGCGGCATGAGCGCGGCCCTGACTGCCCGCGAACGCATGCTGGGACGGCTGCGCGCAGCCAAGCCCGGCTCGCCCGAGGCGGTGGATACTATCGACGCCGCCATCGACAGCCACTACCAGGCACGCCGCGCGCAAGCGCCGCAGTCGCCGCGCCAGCAGATGGCCGCCATGCAGGCCGCCTTGCGCGCCGCACATGCCGATGTCGATTGCGTGAGTAGCGATGCCTGGCCCACCTTGCTGGCGCAGCGCCTCGGTGCGCACGGCGTGCGCCGCCTGCTGATGAATAGCGCCAGCGTGGAAGGGCAGGCCTTGCTGGCCGCCTTGCCGGCTGGCGTGGAAACGCTGTCCTTTGGCCGTCCGCTGGCGCAGTGGAAAAGTGAATTGTTCGACACGGTGGACGCGGGTTTTACCGTCGCCCGTTCGGGCATCGCCGCCAGCGGCACCCTGGTCATCGCACCCGACGCGGCCACGCCGCGCACGGTGTCGCTGGCGCCACCCCTGCACATTTGTCTCGTGTATGCGAGCACCTTGCACGCGGACTTGCACGCGGCGGCGCGCGCCGAGCGCTGGGCGGACGGCATGCCGGCCAACCTGGTGCTGGTGTCTGGCCCCTCGAAAACGTCCGATATCCAGCAAACGCTGGCGTATGGCGCGCATGGTCCGCGCTGGCTGTGGGTGCTGATCATCGATGATTTATCAGCCCTTGAAGGAGGCCAGCCATGAACGCCAAGCCCTTGCAATTCGTCAAACCGGCAGACTTCCACGCGCGCGCCCGCGCCGCGCTGGACGACCCGAAGCTGCGCCAGAGCTTTCGCGGCGCCATGGATTTTTTACAGGACAAGCGCAGCGCCCAGTTCCCCGATGGCGACGAGCTGGAGCGCCTGCGCGACATCGGCGAAGCTGTGCGCCAGCACGCGCTGGCGCGCCTGCCCGATCTGCTGGTACAGCTGGAAGACAAGCTGACGGCGGCCGGCGTACAGGTGCACTGGGCCGAAGATGGCGAGCAGGCCAACGCCATCATCCACGCCATCGCGCAGCGCAATCAGGCGACGCGCTTCATCAAGGGCAAGTCGATGGCCAGCGAGGAAATCGAGCTCAATCACTACCTGGAAACGCGCGGCATGACCTGTCTGGAGTCGGACATGGGCGAGTACATCGTGCAGCTGGCCGGCGAAAAGCCCTCGCACATCGTCATGCCGGCGATTCACAAGACCAAGGCGGACATCGCCGGCCTGTTCGCCGAGCATATCCCCGATGCGCCCTACACGGAAGATGTCGATAGCCTGATCCAGACGGGCCGGCGCGCCCTGCGCCAGGCCTTCGTCGAGGCCGACATTGGCCTGTCGGGCGTGAACTTCGCGGCGGCCGACACGGGCACCCTGTGGCTGGTGGAAAACGAGGGCAATGGCCGGCTGACGACGTCCGTGCCGGAGGTCCACATCGCCATCATGGGCATGGAAAAGGTGGTGGCAAAACTCGAACATATCGTGCCGCTGGCGAGTCTCTTGACGCGCTCGGCGACGGGGCAAGCCATCACCACCTATTTCAACCTGATTTCCGGCCCGCGCCGCGACGGGGAAAAAGATGGGCCGCGCGAAGTGCACCTGGTGCTGCTCGATAACGGCCGCAGCCAGGCTTATGCCGACGAGCAGCTGCGCGCCACCCTGCAATGCATCCGCTGCGGCGCCTGCATGAACCACTGTCCCGTTTATACGCGCATCGGCGGCCACGCCTACGGCACCACGTATCCGGGGCCGATCGGCAAGATCATTTCGCCGCATTTGCTGGGGCTGGACGCGACGGCAGACCTGGCCACCGCGTCCAGCCTGTGCGGTGCCTGCGGCGAAGTGTGCCCCGTACGCATCCCGATTCCGCAACTGCTGGTGCGCCTGCGCACGGAGGCGAACCGCAATCCGCATGAGGAAGTAAGCCATCCGCTGCGTGGGCAGGGCGCCAAATTCAGTCGCGGCGAAAGCCTGATCTGGCGCTTCTGGAGCGGCGCCTTTGCGCGCCCCACCAGCTACCGCCTGTTCCGCTGGGCCGCCACGCGGCTGCGGCTGCTGACGCCGCGCGCGCAACTGGGCTGGACGCAGCACCGCAAGCCTTTGATGCCGGCGCCGCGCAGCCTGGCCGACCTGCTCAATGCACGGGGGCAGGAAGAATAGCCCCGCCCGGCAGCACCGAAGCACCGCAAAAAACACGCTACACAAAAAATACATCAACAGCCGTTTTTTCATTAACCCGCATCCACCGGAGGAGACCCGACATGCAAACCTGGACCCAACTTTATACCCCGCTCGGCAGCTTGTGGCTGTCGTCGCTGGCGGCAGCCGTTCCCATCATTTTCTTCTTCATCGCCCTGGCGGCGCTGCGCATCAAGGGCCACGTGGCGGCAGCCGTCACCCTGGCGCTGGCGCTGGCCATGGCGATTTTCGCTTACGGCATGCCCGTGCCGCAGGCGCTGGCGGCGGCCGGTTACGGTTTTGCCTACGGCTTGTGGCCCATCGCGTGGATCATCGTCACGGCCGTCTTCCTGTACAAGATCGTCGTGAAAACGGGGCAGATCGAGATCATCCGCGCCTCCGTGCTGTCGGTCACGGACGATCAGCGCCTGCAGGTGCTGCTGATCGGCTTTGCCTTCGGCGCCTTCCTGGAAGGGGCGGCCGGTTTCGGCGCGCCCGTGGCCATCACGTCGGCGCTGCTGGTGGGCCTGGGCTTCAACCCGCTGTACGCGGCGGGCCTGTGCCTGATCGCCAATACGGCGCCCGTGGCCTTTGGCGCCATGGGCATCCCCATCATCGTGGCGGGCCAGGTGACAGGCATCGACCCGTTCCTGATCGGCGCCATGGCGGGCCGCCAGTTGCCGCTGCTGTCGCTGCTGGTGCCGTTCTGGCTGGTGTTCATGATGGATGGCTTGCGCGGCGTGCGCGAAGTGTGGCCGGCCGCGCTGGTGACGGGCTTGAGCTTTGCCATCACCCAGTATTTCACTTCCAACCATATCGGGCCTGAACTGCCGGACATCACCTCGGCCCTCGTCAGCCTGGTGTCGCTGACCTTGTTCCTGAAAGTGTGGCAGCCGAAGAATGCGAAAGTGGTCCATGCCGTCGGTGGCGGCACGGCCGCGCTGTCCGGTTTTGGCGGTGGCGCCGGCAGGACGGACCTGCGCGGCAGCGGCTGTCGCGCCGCCTCGCCCTACACGACGGCGCAGACCATGCGCGCCTGGGCGCCGTTCGGCCTATTGACGGCCATCGTCACCGTGTGGAGCCTGCCCGGCTTCAAGGCCCTGTTTGCCGCCGGCGGCGCGTTGTCCAGCCTGGTCATCAAGATCCACGTGCCTTACCTGGACCAGCTGGTGATCAAGAGCATGCCTATCGTGTCCGTGCCGAAAGCGTATGACGCCGTGTTCAAGCTGGACCTGGTGTCGGCCGTAGGCACGGCGATCTTGCTGACGGCCGTGCTGTCCATGCTGATGCTGCGCATGAAGCCGCGCGATGGCCTCAAGGCCTTCGTGGAAACGGTGGTGGAATTGCGCCGTCCCGTGCTGTCGATCGGCCTGGTGCTGGCGTTTGCCTTCGTTGCCAATTACTCGGGCATGTCATCCACCCTGGCTCTGCTGCTGGCCGGCAGTGGCGCCGCCTTCCCGTTCTTCTCGCCATTCCTGGGCTGGCTGGGCGTCTTCCTGACGGGTTCCGACACCTCCTCGAACGCCTTGTTCTGCTCGCTGCAAAACACCACGGCGCACCAGATCGGCGTCTCTGACACCTTGCTGGTGGCGGCCAATACGACGGGCGGCGTGACGGCGAAGATGATTTCGCCCCAATCGATCGCCGTCGCCTGCGCGGCAACGGGCCTGGTGGGCAAGGAATCGGACCTGTTCCGCTTTACCTTGAAGCACAGCCTGTTGTTTGCCGTGATCATCGGCATTATTACCATGCTGCAGGCCTACGTCTTCACCGGCATGATCCCACACTGAGTGGTCCGTAGAAGTACGTAGTAAAACTAGATAGAATGTTAGCGAAACGTGCAGAGGGTCATGAAAATGACCTGATGCACTGCAGCATATCGAGGCTGGCCCGGCGCAATGCCGGGTCTGCGGCGATACCCTTTGCATCGAGACCCGACCCCAGCAGAGGCAGGCTGATTTGCGCAAGGCAGCCTGCGCATGCGTGGCGCGCGGCGCGGCGTTCAGCAGTACCAGCGGCTTGTCGATGAACGATTCATTTCCCACCACCCAGTCCAGCGCGTTTTTCATGGGCCGCTCACGCCGTGGCGTATTCGGGGCTGGCCAGCATCAGCACGTTGGCTGCCAGGATGGCATCGCGCAGACCCGTTACGGCCGGCAGGCTGTCGGCATCGAGGTCGGGATTGAACAGGGGGGAGTTCGCCCAGTCCCTGATAGATACGGATTGCATATTCCGCTGGGACAAGCCGGGCGATGGCGTGCAGCAGGGCGGTGTTCAGCGAGGCGGCGCGCAGGCTGCCGGCGATGGCGAGGATGGTGAGGGGCGTTTGCATCCAGCCGGGATAGCCCATCCTGTGCTCAAGCGCAAGGCGAGCAGGATGGCGCTATAGATGTTGCAACAGCCAGGGAGCGGCTGGGTACTGCGTCACTCTTAACGGCTCAGGCCGCTCATCCAGCTTGGCTGCGGGTTGGCACGGGCCAGTTCGCGCATGCGATATTCCAGGTCGTAACGGTCGGTCGATTCGGCCAGGTAGGCTTCTTCGTAAGCGCGCTCGCGGCGGTCGCTGCTGTGGTTCAGCCAGGCGCCCAGACGTTTGGCGGCATGGACCAGGGTGGCGACGATATTGCTGTTTTGCGTTGTGTGATAGCTAAATGCGGTAGACATGGCAGACTCCTATTGTGGCGTGCCGCGTTGTGCTGCACTGCAATATAAGTATAGCGATTTCAAGTTATAAGGCTACTTTTGATTTCAAATGTCAGCTATTCATTTTTCAAATAACAGGCGGGAAAGCTGCGCAATACGGGGCTTTAAGGCATAATGCGGGCGCAGTATCGTAGTTTTACTACAAGACTGTTTTGTCCTGGATGTTGTTTTCAGACGCAGCCCGCAGGCATGCCGCGCCCACAAAACATCGTTCTGACGAGAAACAGTCGGCCCTGCGCCTGCCGCGCGCAAGAGTCGCCCTGCCTGCCCCTGTATCGCTGATGGCAGTCATGGCCCACGCTGATATCAGTGTGGCGCTTGCGCGTCATGGTGCTGCCCGGGTGGAAACGCTTCCATGCCTGGCAAGCTCAACTTGGAATTGAAAAATGGAGAAGGTATGGAATACGTAAAGCAAGGCCAGGGCGTACCGTCCGCACAGGCCGGCACGCAAAACAATACGGGCGCCCTGATCATTGTCACGGTGCTGTTTTTCATGTGGGGGCTGCTGACATCGCTCAATGATGTGCTGATTCCCCATCTGCGTTCGATCTACACCTTGACCTATGTCCAGGCGATGCTGGTGCAGTTCTGCTTCTTTGGCGCCTACGCCATTGTCTCGCTGCCGGCGGGCATGCTGATCAAGAAAATCGGCTACCAGCGCGGCGTCGTCGCGGGCTTGCTGATCGCGGCTGCCGGCTGCGCCATGTTTTACCCTGCATCCACCGGCAGCTATGCGCTGTTCCTCTTGTCCTTCTTCATCCTGGCGGCCGGCATCACCGTGCTGCAAGTGGCGGCCAATCCGTACGTGACGGAACTGGGCGACCCGCAGACGGCGTCGAGCCGCCTGACCCTGACGCAAGCGTTCAACGCGCTGGGCACCACGGTGGCACCGGCCCTGGGCGGCATGCTGATCCTGTCGGGCACCGTGCTGACGGTGCAGCAGTTCGATTTGCTGCCGGCGGCCGAGCAGCTGGCCTACCGCGCCAAGGAAGCGGCCTCCGTGCAAGGCCCGTACCTGGTGCTGGCCGCTACCCTGATGATCCTGGCCGTGCTATTCGCGCTGGCAAAATTGCCGAAGATTTCGCATGCGGACGATGCCGCTGCCCTGGCGCAGACTGGCGACAAGGTCTCGATCTGGTCGCACCGCCACCTGGTGCTGGGTGCGCTGGCCATCTTCCTGTATGTGGGTGGTGAAGTCAGCATCGGCAGCTTCCTGATCAACTTCCTGGGCGAGAGCCATATCGCTGGCCTCAGCCACGCCGACGCCGCCTATTTCGTCAGCTATTACTGGGGCGGCGCGATGCTGGGCCGCTTCATCGGCTTTGCCGTGATGCGCTACGTCAGCCCGGGCAAGACGCTGGCCTTCAACGCCGCCGTCGTCATCGCGCTGATCCTGGTTGCCGTGTTCTCCAGCGGTCATACCGCCATGTGGGCATTGATCGCCGTCGGCCTGTTCAACTCCATCATGTTCCCGACCATCTTCAGCATGGCCCTGAACAAGCTGGGTGCACAAACGGGACAAGGTTCGGGCATCCTGTGCATGGCCATCGTCGGCGGCGCCATCGTGCCGTTCATCCAGGGCTTCCTGGCCGACCACATCAACCTGCAGCTGTCCTTCCTCGTGCCGGCCCTGTGCTACACCTTCATTTTGTACTTCGGCTGGAAATACGCCAGCATGTACAACGACGACGCCGCCAAGTAAGCTGCGCTGTCGTGATCAATCAAAAGGGTGGCCTCGGCCACCCTTTTTTACGTCAGTGCGCGAACTGCGTACCCAGCACGTCCTGGCACACCTCGAGCCAGGCGCGCGCCGCGTGCGACAGATAGCGTCCGCTCCAGATATGCGCCACCTGCCACGCCACCTCCGGTTCGACGATGCGCACGGCCTCCAAAGGTTCTCCAGCCAGGCGATGGATGAAGGGTTCCGGCAGCAGGGCAACGCCCAGGCCTGCCGAGGCCATCGCCACCAGCCAGTCCCACTGGCCGCTCTGCGCCGCGATGGTCGGCGTGAAGCCCGCCTGCGCGAAATGCTGGCGCAGGCTGCGGGTGAGGGCGAAATCATCCTTTAACAGCACCAGCGGCAGCTCGGCCAGCGCCTTGAAGGGCAGTGTCGTGCGCTGCTTCTGGAATGTGCCCGGTTCGGCCAGGGCCCAGATCGGGTAGCTGGCCACTGCCACGGCCACGAGGTCCAGTTCCGGGTCGGCCGGCAGCACCGTCATGCCGATTTCCAACTCGCCGGCCGCCACCTTGCGCTCGATCTGCTGGCCCGTGTCTTCCTGCAGGGTCAGGCTGATGTTCGGGTGGCGCGCGCGGAAGGCCTTCAATACAGGCGTGAACAGCACATTGATCATGGGCGGGATGCCGACCGTCAGGCTGCCGCGCTGCAAGGCCTGGGTGTCGCGCACTTCGAGGGTCAGCTGGCGCATATTGGCCAGCATTTCCTGGCCGTGCTGGTAGACGATGCGGCCCGTGTCCGTCAGGGTCAGCTTGCGCCCGTCGCGCACCAGCAGCTGTGCGCCCACTTCCTCTTCCAGCTGGCGCACCATCTTGCTGATGGTCGACTGGGTCAGGTGCAGCGATTCTGCCGCCTGCGTAAAGCTCGACAGGCGCACGGTTTCGACAAAATAGCGCAGGGAACGGATATCCAAGATGGGGCTCGCCTCGGCAAAGCATGAAAATATCGACTGGGTTTGGCGAAATTAATTCATGCCATGCATGTAGTGGGGATTTTATACTGAATCGACTTATGGGGTTGGTGTATGACAGCCATCCAGTTTGAGAATATTAAGAATATCAGGAGCATCACGATGTACGAGGACCGTATCCGCCACCCGGGCTTGCTCAGCAAAATCATGAGCGCCGATGAGGCAGCCAAATTGTTCCACAACGGCATGCGTGTCGGCATGAGCGGCTTTACCCGTGCCGGCGACGCCAAGGCCCTGCCGCGCGCGCTGGCCGAGCGCGCCCTGCAAGACCCGTTGAGCCTGACCCTGATCACGGGCGCTTCGCTGGGCAATGGCAGCGACGGTCTGATGGCCGAGGCGGGCGTGCTGGCGCGCCGCATGCCGTTTCAGGTCGACCCGGTCTTGCGCGGCAAGATCAACAAGGGCGAAGTCATGTTCATCGACCAGCATCTGTCGGAAACGGCCGAGCAGTTGCGTTCGGGTAACCTGGCGGCCGTCGATATCGCCGTCATCGAAGCGACGGCCATCACGGCCGCTGGCGCCATCATCCCGACCATGTCGGTGGGTAATTCCGCCGCCTTCGCCCAGCAGGCAACGCAGGTCATCATCGAAATCAACCTGTCCACGCCGCTGGCGCTGGAAGGCTTGCACGACATTTATGTTCCGCAAGCCCTGCCAGGGCGCGAGCCGATTCCCCTCACGCGCGTCGACCAGCGCCTGGGCAGCACGGCCATTGCCATCGACCCTGCCCGCATCGCCGCCATCGTCATCACGGATAGCCCGGACAGCCCGTCGAACGCTTTGCCTCCCGATGCGGAAACGCAGGCGATTGCCGGCCACGTGATCGCCTTCCTGCAAGGCGAAGTGGCGGCCGGGCGCATGGGGCCGGAACTGCTGCCCCTGCAGGCGGGCATCGGCACCATCGCCAACGCCGTGCTGCATGGCCTGATCGGTTCGCCCTTCCAGAACATGACCATGTATTCGGAAGTGCTGCAGGATAGCGCCATCGAACTGCTCGATTCGGGCCAGCTGGCGTTTGCCTCGGCCTCGTCGATCACCCTGTCGGCTGCCGTGCATCAAAAGCTGATGGACAATATCGACCACTACCGCTCGAAGATCGTGCTGCGTCCGCAAGAGATCAGCAACCATCCGGAAATCGTGCGCCGCCTGGGCATCATCGCCCTGAACACGGCGCTGGAATTCGATATCTACGGCAACGTCAACTCCACGCACGTGTGCGGCACGCACATGATGAACGGCATCGGCGGCTCGGGCGATTTTGCGCGCAACGGGCAAGTGTCGATGTTCGTGTCGAAATCGGCGGCCAAGGGTGGGCGCATTTCCAGCGTCGTGCCGATGGTTTCGCATGTGGACCATACGGAGCATGACGTCGATGTGCTGGTGACGGAGTGGGGCTATGCGGACTTGCGGGGACTGGCGCCGCGCGAACGGGCACCGTTGATCATCGAGCGTTGCACGCACCCCGATTACCGTGATCAGTTGCGCGCGTACTTTGACGCGGCATGCCAGCGCGGCGGCCACACGCCGCACATCCTGGAGCTGGCGCTGTCGTGGCATACGCGCTACCAGGAAACGCAGAGCATGCGCGAAGCGCAGTAAGCGTCGATCACATCAAGACAGGGCAGGGCGGTGCATCACCGCGCCTGTCCTTTTTTACGTCGGTGTCGAATGGCGTTGTCAGGCATCCGGCGCAAAGCGCAGGCGGATGCCTTGCGTGACGACGGCCAGCAAGTCGTCGATATGCGCATTCATTTCCGGGTGCGGCGTCCAGGGGTCGCCCGCATCCATGACGATGCGCAGCGAAACGAGGCCGTGCAGCGATTGCCAGAAGATTTGCGTCATCGTGTGCAGCGCCGGCTCGCCCTGGCGCACCTTGCCCGCCTGCGCCAGTTCGCCGAACAGGTGCAGCGCATAGGCGTAGGGATCTTGCTCGATATTGCCGTGTTCCACTTCGGCGGCGTCGATTTGCGCATGCGGGCGCAATTCCATGAAGATCAGCGAGTACTCGTCCGGATGCTGGAAACCGTACTCGATGTAGGCGCGGCCAACCAGGTTGATGCGATCCCATGGGTCAATGCTATTGGCGCAGGCGGTACGCATGGCACGCACCAGTTCCAGCAAGTCCTTGTCCATGGCCTGGGCGATCAGGGTGGCCTTGTCGCGGAACAGGGCGTACACGACGGTGGTAGAAAAACCGGCCGCCTCGGCCACCTTGCGGATGGAGACGGCGCGCGCACCACCCTTCTTGATGAGATCTTTGACGACGTCGATGATGTGCTCGCGCCGCGCCTGAGCCTCGCGTAACTTTCTTTCTTGAATGTTGGTCAACTTCTTGTCCACGACTCTTTCCTGGCGACACTATGAAAGCAAGAATTATAGGGTGGCGATGGGCTGCCAATGTGTCTGGCATTGTTACAATGCGGTTTTTTGTCCGGTCGATGCGACAGTGCACCGTTTTTTCGCCTTTCTGCCCGGCGCTTTTCCATCGATGCCACTGATTGGTGCATAAATCGCCCGCCCAGGCTTTGCGAACGGGGCCAAAGGGCGGAAAATAGCGGGATAGCTTACACTGCGGTTTTTCGCGCGACGGCGCTAGCCCACGAGGCGACGCCGGAACTTTTTCATTTGGACGGGATCATTACATGACCATTAAAATCAGCCAGAACTTCGACTCGGGCGCCATCGACGTGGTGAGCGCCACCAGCGCGGGTGCCATCGACCTGAACTTGCGCAAGGATAGCCACGCCGACATCCACCAGTGGTTCCACTTCCGCCTGCAAGGTGCGCGGGACCAGGCATGCACGATGCGCATCCTGAACGCGGGCCAGGCCACCTATCCGGCCGGCTATGAAGGCTACCAGGCCGTGGCCAGCTACGACAGCGAAAACTGGTTCCGCGTGCCGACCTCGTTCGACGGCCAGGTCATGACGATTTCGCATACGCCGGAACTCGACAGCGTGTACTACGCCTATTTCGAACCGTATTCGTGGGAACGCCATCTGCGCCTGCTAGGCGAAGTTGCCGAGCATCCGCTGGCGCGCGTGTCCGACCTGGGCAGCACGGTCGATGGCCGCGACATGAACATGGTCACTATCGGCAACCCGCAGGCGGAAAAGAAAATCTGGGTCATCGCGCGCCAGCATCCGGGCGAATCGATGGCCGAATGGTTCGTCGAAGGCCTCATCGACTCGCTGCTCGACGACGCCAACCCGATCGCGCGCAAGCTCCTGCAGCGCGCCGTGTTCCACATCGTGCCGAACATGAATCCGGACGGCTCCATCCGCGGTAACCTGCGCACAAATGCGGCCGGCGCCAACCTGAACCGTGAATGGATGACGCCATCGCTGGAATCCAGCCCGGAAGTGCTGTGCGTGAAAAACAAGATCCACGAAACGGGTGTCGATATGTTCTTCGACATCCACGGCGATGAAGCGCTGCCGTACAACTTCGTGGCCGGTAATGAAATGCTGGAAAACTTCACGCCGGCGCAAGCGGCGCACCAGAAGGCCTTCATCGAGCGCTACAAGCAGGCCAGCCCTGACTTCCAGGACAAGTTCGGCTATGCGGCCAGCAAGTACAAGTCGGATATGCTGACCCTTGCATCGAAATACATCGGCCACCACTTCGGCTGCCTGGCGCTGACCCTGGAAATGCCGTTCAAGGAAAACGCCGATTTGCCCGATCCGGCCGTGGGCTGGAATGGCGCGCGCAGCGCGGCATTGGGCGCAGCCATGCTGCAGCCTATCCTGCTGTCGCTGGATTGAACGGCGCTGATCATGGGCGTCGAGATCGAGCGTAAATTCCTGTTGCAAGGCGACGCCTGGCGCGGCCTGGGGCAGGCGGTGCTGCTGCGCCAGGGCTATCTGTCGTCCGCGCGCGAGCGCGTGGTGCGCGTGCGCATCGAGGGCGAGCAGGCGATGTTGACGATCAAGGGCGCGAACGTGGGTGCCACGCGCGGCGAGTGGGAGTATCCGATTCCGCTGGCCGATGCCGCCGAACTGCTCGACGGCCTGTGCGAACAGCCGCTGATCGAAAAGGTCCGCCACCGCATCGAGCACGCGGGCATGGTGTGGGAAGTCGACGAGTTCCTGGGCGCGAATGCGGGTTTGATCGTGGCCGAGATCGAACTGGCTTCGGAAGACCAGCCCTTCGAGAAACCCGACTGGGTCGGCGCGGAAGTGTCGGGCGATGCGCGCTACTACAACGCGAACCTGATCCGCCACCCGTTTTCACAGTGGTGATGGCGCGATAAGCGCGGCTTGCAATGCAAAAAGGCGGAACCGAGGTTCCGCCTTTTTTACGTCTGCACGATTTAGTGGAAGTGTTCCGTGCCTTGCGGCGTATCTTCCGGCATTTCCGCATGCGCCTGCTCACCGACCGGATCGGCAAACAAAGGCGCGCCGCAATCGTCGCAGTATTCACCGACAAAACGTTCCGCGTGGCGCTTGATCTGCGTCACGCCGGCCGCGTTCAGGTGCTCGATGATTTCATCGACGGGCGTCTTTTGCTTGTCCAGCGCGGCGATGCCGACCTGGATCAGGCCTTCGATCGGCGTGCCATCTTCGTCTTCCTGGCCATATAAAGGCCAGACGATGCCGTAGATGACGTCCGGCGTCTGGCGCAGGGTGAACGCGATGCGGTACTCGTCGACCTGGCCATCGGCCGCTTCTTCGCCGAAGCCGGCGATGACGGCGCGCAGTTCCGACGGCTCGATGGCCAAGGTGTGCGTCAGGTAGTGCACGGCGGCACGCACGGAGACGGGGCGTATCAGCTTGTCCGCTTCGCGGCAGGCCACGTAGTACGCTTCCGGCAGCAGCAGTTCCAGGCCGCAGCCGGGCAGCAGACGGGTGATGGTCGGCGTCGCCTGCGTGCGCCATTGTTCCAGGGCGGCGCTGCGCTCGGCGATGAAGTCGAGCTGGCTCGACGGCGTTTGCCAGCGGAACAGCGGTGCGCCGGCAGGGGCCACCACGGCGACCAGCAGGTAGCGCGTGTCGGCCAGGAAGGGCGCCGTTTCCGCGTCTTTGGCTGACGGCTTGACGGCCGTGCCTTTCAGGGCGGCCAGTGCCAGCTTCTGCGTCTTCGCATACGTCTCGACATGGCTGCGCGGCAGCTGGTCGATCGAATACAGGGTCGGCGCCATGGCCATCTTGGTGCCATCGGCCAGCAGGTGGGCCGCAAAATGCGCGGACAATACGCCGTGCGCATCGCCGGCCATGGGGCCGGAAGCGATGGAGAAGCGCGTCCACGCGAGGATGGGCACGGCCACCAGCAGGGCGTCATAGCGCACGTCTTCATGCGTGATGACGGTCGATTCGCTGACGGCTTCAACGCAGTCCATCAGCACGTCGTAGGCGTTCAAGTCTTCCTTGAACAGGCTGCCCAGGGTGTTGTCGATGGTGTCCTGGTGGCCGGTTTTGAGTAATTTCTGGAGCTGCGTATCCAGGCTGTGTTCCCAGGACCGCTCTTCGAGACGGCTGGCTGCCTGTACGATCGCCTGGGCAAAGGTGACCAGGCGCTGGCTGTCGGCAGTCAGTTTATGGGATGAATCTTTGGAAGGACGACGCATAGCGGGATAAGAGTCTCGGAAAGTGAAAAAAATGGATCAGGCTGACAATGATAAACCCTTATAACCGTATTGTAGAGGATTCGGCCGCACGCAATACGTAAGCTCTCCTCAGATCATGCCAATAGTCGAAATTTCAAGGAAAAACGGGGCGCAGGGACGAAAAAAAGCGCCGGTCGAAACCGGCGCTCTTATCTTGCCTTACAGCTGGGCTGATTACTCGGCCAGCAGTTGACGCAATACGAATGGCAGGATACCGCCATGCTTGTAGTAATCGACTTCGATCGGCGTATCGATGCGCAGCAGCACTTTCACGTCGACGCTGGTGCCATCGGCGCGGTGGATCACCAGGGTAGCCAGTTGCTGTGGCTTGATTTCGCCTTCGAGGCCTTTCAGGTCGAAGGTTTCATTGCCGGTGATGCCCAGGGTTTGCACGCTGTCGTCGCCGATGAATTGCAGTGGCAGCACGCCCATGCCCACCAGGTTCGAGCGGTGGATGCGTTCGAACGAACGGGTGATCACGGCTTTCACGCCCAGCAGCTGGGTGCCCTTGGCTGCCCAGTCGCGCGACGAGCCCGTACCGTACTCTTCGCCGCCGAAGACCATGGTTGGCGTGCCTTCAGCAACATATTTCATCGCTGCGTCGTAGATCGACATCTGTTCGCCGGAAGGCTGGTGAATCGTGATGCCGCCTTCGACTGCCGAACCGTCTGCCTTGGCAGGGATCATGCGGTTTTTGATACGCACGTTGGCAAACGTGCCGCGCATCATGATTTCATGGTTACCGCGACGCGAGCCGTAGGAGTTGAAGTCCGCTTTCAGGACGCCGTTTTCCTTCAGCCATTTGCCTGCAGGACCATTTTCCTGGATCGAGCCGGCTGGCGAGATGTGGTCGGTGGTGATGGAATCGCCGAACACGCCCAGTGCGCGCGCACCCTCGATGCCGGTGGCCACTGCTGCTGGCGTCATCGAGAAGTTGTCGAAGAACGGTGGTTCCGCGATGTAGGTCGATTTTGGCCAGTTGTAGACTTGACCGGACACGGTGGTGACTTTTTCCCACAGCTTGCCTGGCGCGCCCTTGACGTCCGCGTAGTTGTCCTTGAACACCTTGGCGTTCATGGCGAACTTCATCATGGCCGACACTTCAGCCGAGGTCGGCCAGATGTCGCCCAGGTAGACGTCCTTGCCGCCTTTGCCCTTGCCGACAGGCTCCGTCATCAGGTCGCGCGTCATGTTGCCGGCGATGGCGTAAGCGACGACCAGCGGTGGCGAAGCCAGGAAGTTCGAGCGGATGTTCGGGTGAATACGCGCTTCGAAGTTGCGGTTGCCCGACAGCACGGCCGATGCGACGATGTCGTGCGTGGCAATGGCTGCGTTCAATTCAGGCGTCAGGTCGCCCGCATTGCCGATACAGGTGGTGCAGCCGTAGGCGGTCACGCCAAAGCCCAGTTTTTCCAGGTACGGCAGCAGGCCGGCAGCGGTCAGGTACTCGGTCACGACGCGCGAGCCGGGAGCCAGCGAAGTCTTGATGTGCGGCGCGACTTTCAGGCCAGCTTCGACGGCTTTCTTGGCCAGCAGGCCGGCAGCCAGCATCACGCTCGGGTTCGAGGTGTTGGTGCACGAAGTGATGGCGGCGATCAGCACGTCGCCGTTCGACACTTTCACATTGTTCGTCGTTTCGTACACGGCGTTCAGGTCGGCCGGATTCTTGTTGAAGCCGTTTTCCGTGGTTGGCTTGGCGAACAGTTCGGCGAAGTTCGCCTTGACGTTGCCGATTTCGATACGGTCTTGCGGGCGTTTCGGGCCGGCCAGCGACGGAGCGACCGTGGCCAGGTTCAGTTCCACCACGCGGGTGTAGTCGATGTCGCCCGCTTTTGGCACGCCAAACAGGTTTTGCGCCTTGAAGTAGCTTTCGAACGCGGCGATTTCAGCCTTGCTGCGGCCGGTGCCCTTGAAGTAATCGATGGTGGCTTCGTCGACTGGGAAGAAGCCCATGGTCGCGCCGTATTCCGGTGCCATGTTGGCGATCGTCGCGCGGTCGGTCAGCGTCAAGGACTCGGTGCCTTCGCCAAAGAATTCGACGAACTTGCCGACGACTTTCTCTTTGCGCAGCAATTCGGTGATGGTCAGTACCAGATCGGTGGCGGTGCAGCCTTCGCGCAGCGCGCCGGTCAGGTTCACGCCGATGACGTCAGGCGTCAGGAAGTACACTGGTTGGCCCAGCATGCCCGCTTCCGCCTCGATGCCGCCCACGCCCCAGCCGACTACGCCGATGCCGTTGATCATGGTGGTGTGCGAGTCGGTGCCGACCAGGGTGTCAGGGTAGTACACGTCGCCGGCTTTCTTGCCTGCGTGGTGCACGCCGCGTGCCAGGTATTCCAGGTTGACCTGGTGGACGATGCCGAAGCCTGGTGGCACGACGCCGAAGGTGTCGAATGCCTGCATGCCCCATTTCATGAACTGGTAACGCTCGTTGTTACGCGAGAATTCCAGTTTCATGTTCAGGTCCAGCGCTTTCTTTTCGCGGTAGTGATCGATGGTCACCGAGTGGTCAACCACCAGGTCGACCGGCACCAGCGGTTCGATTTTCTTGGCGTTGATGCCCATCTTGGCGGCCACGTTGCGCATTGCTGCCAGGTCGGCCAGCAGGGGAACGCCGGTGAAGTCTTGCAGCACGACGCGCGCCACTACGAACGGGATCTCGTCGGTGCGCTCGGCGGTCGGGCCCCAGCTCGCCAATTGCTTGACGTGTTCTTCGGTGACTTTTTTGCCGTCGCAGTTGCGCAATACCGATTCGAGCACGATGCGAATCGATACTGGCAGGCGGGAGACATTGATGCCCAGGCTTTTTTCCAGTGCAGGCAGGGAGTACAGCTTGCCCTTCTTGCTATCCGAAATATTAAAGTCCTTGAGCGTGTTCAGAGTGTTGCGGGACATGACCTCTCCTTGTTGGGTATCGTCTATTTATTGATGATTCAAATTACAAAACATGACTGAGCCCCCGAAGAGGCCCTTGCTACGCACATCAGCCGCCGGTGACTGGCAAGACGCCCAGCGATGGCGGGGCTTCCACCACTGCCGCCGGTTTGGCTTGCTCCGCATCCTTGCATTCATTGGCCAGCTGGCGCCCCTGCTTGGAATCGAGCAGCATGCCTTTTGCGGGGATGCCGATCCAGACCAGGCCGTACAAGCGGTTCTCGAAGCGGTTGGCGCCGGTGGTGGTGCCAACGCGGCTCAGGCGGTGCAGGCGCTTCTTCCAGCGCAGGGCGATGTGTTTGTCGTCAGTAGCATTGGTGTAGATGGTAATTTTATTACCAAGTTCACAATTGAAATCGGTGGAGGCCGAGCCTGACGTGTTCGGTTCATCGGCTTCTTCCTTGTCGGCGACCGACATGGCGAGCGGATGGGCTTCCTTGGCGGCCGTCTTGGCCTTGCTGGCCTTGGCTTTCGGCTTGGCCTTGACTGCCTTGGCATTTGCCTCAGCCGTAGCGGCGAAGCTGGCTGGCGCCAGCGTGAGGGTCATGGCGCCCAGCGCGACGCTGCAGGCAATTGCTAATTTGGAGATGGACATCGTGTAATTCCTGTCAGTTTTCAGTGGTGCTGGTAGGCAGCGCGTTGAGTAATGCAGCGGCCGCCTCGGGCAGGCCGAGGCCTGCCAGTTTGGCGCGTTGCAAAACGGTCCAATAATATCGGTAGCTTGCGCGGTCATGCAAGCGGCCATTTTGCGTAATCGGTCCCCAGTGGGCGCGCAGCGCTTCATTCAGGATGTTGCTCGCTTCGTTGACTTCGGACAGGCGCGGCGTGAAGGCCTTGATGATGGGCTTGATCTGGTCCGGGTGGATACTCCACATGCGCGTGTAGCCGAACTCGGCCGTTGCGCGCTGGGCGTCATTCGCCACCACGGCCGAATCGCGCACGTCCGTCGTCACATTGTGCGACGGTACCTTGCCGTGCGCGTGGCAGGCGGCCGCCACTTCCAGCTTGGCGCGCACCACCAGCGGGTGCGTGAACTGGCCCGGCGTGCGCATGGCGGCGGCGGGAATGGCGCCGTAATGGGCCGAGACGAAATCCATGATGCCGAAGGACAGGCATTCGACCTGGGGCAGGGCGGCGATCGCATAGGCGTCGCGCAGCGCGCCGTGCGTTTCGATCAGGATGTGCACGGGCAGGTTGTCGCGGCCGGCGCGGCGCGCGTGCAGGTTGATCAGGTCGATGGCCAGCATGGCATCCTGCACGCCGCCCACCTTGGGCACGGCGATGTAGGCCAGGCGGGACGCAGCGGTGCAGATGATTTCCACGTCGCGCGCGAAAAACGGGCTGTCGACGTCGTGCACGCGTACGCCGATGCGGTTGAACTGATTCTCGTCGCTGGCCAGCAGGCCGGCGATCATGTGGGCGTGGGATTCTTCGTTGCCGGCACTGGCGCCGTCTTCGCAGTCGAACGTGATGTCGAACAGGGGACCAAGCTCTTGTTGCAAAGCAATCGATTTACGCATCAGCTTTTCGGAGCCGGCGTAGTGGTCGCAAGCGGCGAGCAACAGCGGCTGGCGTTTGCCTTGGAATAAAACCTCGGAAGGGTGCATGCTTAAGGCATTTCTGCAGGTAAAAACTACTTGATAAAACAGCCGCGCCGCGAATCTCGCGGGGCGGCCTTGTTGGCGGGCGGCGCTCAGGCCGCGCCGCCAATACTGGATTTACGCCAGCAGGTGTTTCACGCCTTCGCGCTCTTCGGTCAGTTCTTTCAGGGTCAGGTTGATGCGCTCTTGCGAGAATGCATCGATTTCCAGACCTTGAACGATGGTGTACTCACCGTTGTCGGTGGTGACCGGGAAGCCGAACACGGTGCCTTCAGGGATGCCATACGAGCCATCCGAAGGAACGCCCATGGTGGTCCACTTGCCGGCGGTGCCCAGCATCCAGTCATGGATGTGGTCGATGGCGGCGTTCGCTGCCGACGCTGCCGACGACAGGCCGCGCGCTTCGATGATGGCCGCGCCGCGCTTGCCGACGGTTGGCAGGAAGGTGTTAGCGTTCCATTCCTGGTCGTTGATCAGGTCCTTGACGGCCTTGCCGTTCACAGTGGCGAAGCGGTAGTCGGCGTACATGGTTGGCGAGTGGTTGCCCCAGACGGTCAGCTTCTCGATATCTTTCACTGCGGTGCCGGTCTTGGCAGCGACTTGCGACAGCGCGCGGTTGTGGTCCAGGCGCAGCATGGCGGTGAAGTTTTTCGCCGGCAGCGATGGCGCCGATTTCATGGCGATGTAAGCGTTGGTGTTGGCCGGGTTGCCGACCACCAGTACCTTGACATTGCGCGAAGCGACGGCGTCGAGCGCCTTGCCTTGTACCGTGAAGATCTGGGCGTTCGCTTCCAGCAGGTCCTTGCGTTCCATGCCTGGGCCGCGTGGACGCGCGCCAACCAGTACGGCCACGTCGACATCCTTGAATGCGGTCAGCGGATCGGAGTGGGCGGTCATTTCCGTCAGCAGCGGGAATGCGCAGTCGTCGATTTCCATCATCACGCCCTTGAGCGCTTTCTGGGCTTTTTCGTCCGGGATTTCAAGCAGTTGCAAGATGACAGGCTGGTCTTTGCCGAGCATGTCGCCATTGGCGATGCGGAACAACAGGGCGTAGCCGATCTGGCCGGCGGCGCCGGTCACTGCAACACGCATTGGGGTTTTAGCCATGATGAATCTCCAAAAATGGGAAAGAAAACGGGCTTGAAGCTGGGCTTACGCTTATCCGGGAAAACTATAATGATACCAAAACCGGCTCGCGCCACCGAATTGCTGGTGTACGCCGCCGTCACGCTTGTGCTGCACGAGGCCAGAGTGGCTGGCCGACAACATAAAACGTTGGCTCACAAGTTTTATCAAAGGCAGTTTAGGCCTCTGATCTGTATCTGTCAATCATATCTTATGTCTTATATAAGACAGATAACTACGAGTGTTTTACTGGACGCGGGCAGTGATTTGTGTTGAAATGTCGGACTATGAATTCCGCCTCGTCCAATCTGACCAACAATGCCACTGCTGCAAGCGGGGCGGTCAGTCCGACCGCGAGCTCCCCGGCCACGCCCGTCGCCGCAGCTGCCAGCACGCCAGTCACCGTGGTGGCCAGCACTCATACCACTGCGACAGCGATGCCCGTCGCCAGCGCTTCACCCACCTTCAGTCCCCTGTACCAGCAGATCAAGGCGCTCATTACGCAGAGCCTGCAATCGGGCGAGTGGAAGCCGGGCGAGCTGATTCCCAGCGAAGTCGAACTGGCAGGGCGCTTCAAGGTCAGCCAGGGGACGGTGCGCAAGGCGATCGATGAACTGGCCGCCGAGAATCTGGTCATGCGCCGCCAGGGCAAGGGTACTTTTGTTTCCACCCATCATGAGGCGCGCGCGCATTTCCGCTTCCTGCGCCTGGTGCCGGACGAAGGCGTGCCGCATTATCCAGAAAGCAAGTTCATCGAAGTCAAGCGCGTGCGCGCGCCCGCCGATGTGGCGCGCCTGATGGACCTGAAGTCTGGCGATGCCGTTATCTTCATCAAGCGTGTGCAGTATTTCGACGGCGTGCCGACCATCGTCGAGGAGCTGTGGCTGCCCGGTCTGATCTTCAAGGGTCTGACTGCCGAGCGCCTGGTGGAATACAAGGGGCCCATGTACGGCCTGTTTGAAACGGAATTTGGCACGCGCATGATACGCGCGTCCGAGCAGATCCGCGCCGTGTGCGCCGATGCGGGTGCCGCGCAGCTGTTGAATATCGATCTCGGCACGCCCTTGCTCAGTTCCGAGCGCGTGTCGTTTACCTACGGCGACAAGCCGGTCGAACTGCGCCGGGGCTTGTACCTGACCAGTCGTCATCATTATCAGAATGAACTCAGCTGAAGCGGCGGGGCGCCTGCGGGTACCCGGACAAGCAGCAAAGCTGAAGTGCATCGCTTGCAAGATGCCTGCCGCAAGGCGGGCAGCGGAGACAACAGAAAGCGCAGCTAAAGCATGGCCCGCTCCGGCGGGCCGTGCTTTGCCGGCGATTCTGTAATTAAATTACGTGAACTACGGAAAGTAGCGCGATATTTTGTAGTAAAAAACCATTTTGGTTATATGCAACAATAGATATTGGTGTGGGGTGCGAAAATCGGCGAAAATCGCGGCTTCGCTTCAATATTTAGTTATCAAGGGGAGGTTTTTGTTATGTCTGAAGCCGTAAGAGAAGTACCAAAAAAAGAACGGCCGGAATTCCGTAACATTCATGTTACCGAATTGTCGAACTACCGCATGGCTGTCGGCGCCATCGTCTCGATCCTGCATCGCATCAGCGGCTTTATCATGTTCGCCCTGCTGCCCTGCATCCTGTACATGCTGGAACTGAGCTTGCGTTCCGAAATGTCCTACGCTTACTTCCAGGGCATCGCTTCGCACTGGTTCGTCAAGCTGATCACCCTGGGTCTGGTCTGGGCCTTCCTGCACCACTTCTGCGCCGGCATCCGTCACCTGTTCATGGATGTGCACGTTGCCATCGAAAAAGATTCGGCACGCAAGACCGCGACGTCCGTACTGGTCGTCAGCGTGGTGTTGACGGCATTGGTCGCTTTGAAACTGTTTGGAGTATTTTAATGGCAGACAATAATATCGGACCGAAACGCCTCGTCGTCGGTGCCCATTACGGCTTGCGCGACTGGCTGGCGCAACGCGTCACCGCCATCGTCATGGTGGCTTATGTGGCCATCCTGCTGATTTCTTTCTTGACTGGCAGCAACTTCAGCTATGAAGGCTGGGCTGGTCTGTTCGCACAGCAGTGGTTTAAATTGTTCAGCCTGGTGACTTTCGTTGCCCTTTTTTACCACGCATGGGTTGGCGTACGCGACATCTGGATGGACTACGTGAAAAGCGCTGGCCTCCGTTTGACGCTGCAAATTGCCACCATGCTGTGGTTGATCGCTTGTGCCGCTTGGACGGTGCAGATACTCTGGAGTGTGTAATCGTGGCAGCATATAAATCTGCAATTCCTACCCGCCGCTTTGATGCGGTCATCGTTGGTGCCGGCGGTTCCGGCATGCGCGCGTCGTTGCAACTGGCTGAAGCCGGTCTGAACGTCGCAGTCCTGTCGAAAGTTTTCCCGACCCGCTCGCACACCGTGGCAGCGCAGGGCGGCATCGGCGCGTCGCTCGGCAACATGGCCGAAGACAACTGGTTCTGGCACATGTTCGACACCGTCAAGGGTGGCGACTATCTGGGCGACCAGGATGCCATCGAATTCATGTGCCGCGAAGCACCGAAGGTCGTGTACGAGCTGGAACACTTCGGCATGCCATTCGACCGCAACCCTGATGGCACGATCTACCAGCGTCCATTCGGCGGCCATACGGCCCACTTCGGCGAAAAGCCGGTGCAGCGCGCTTGCGCGGCAGCCGACCGTACCGGTCATGCCCTGTTGCACACGCTGTACCAGCGCAACGTGCGTGCGCGTACGCACTTCTTCGTCGAATGGATGGCACTCGACCTGATTCGTGACGCCGAAGGCGACGTGATTGGTGTTGTTGCGCTGGAAATGGAAACCGGCGAATGCATGATCCTGGAAGCAAAAACGACGGTCATGGCAACGGGCGGCGCAGGCCGTATCTTCGCCGCGTCGACGAATGCCTTCATCAACACCGGTGACGGCATGGGTATGGCGGCACGCGCCGGCTTGCCGCTGCAAGACATGGAATTCTGGCAGTTCCATCCGACCGGCGTGGCCGGTGCGGGCGTCTTGATCACCGAAGGCGTGCGCGGCGAAGGCGGCATTCTGATCAATAGCGAAGGCGAACGCTTCATGGAGCGCTATGCGCCGACCCTGAAGGATCTGGCGCCGCGCGACTTCGTCTCGCGTTCGATGGACCAGGAAATCAAGGAAGGCCGCGGCTGCGGTCCGAACAAGGACCACGTGATGCTGGACCTGCGCCATATCGGCGCCGACACCATCGCCAAGCGCCTGCCGTCGATCCTGGAAATCGGCCACAAGTTCGCCAACGTCGACGCCACCAAGGAACCGATTCCTGTCGTGCCGACGATTCACTACCAGATGGGCGGCATTCCAACGAACATCCACGGCCAGGTCGTCACCCCGACCGGTCCGGATAATTCGGCCAAGGTCGTCAACGGCCTGTACGCGATCGGCGAATGCGCCTGCGTTTCCGTGCACGGCGCGAACCGCCTGGGCACGAACTCGTTGCTCGACCTGGTGGTCTTCGGCCGCGCGGCCGGCAACCACATCGTGGGCAGCGGCCTGAAAGCCAAGGAAAACAAGCCTTTGCCAGCCGATGCTGCCGAATTTGCCATGGGCCGCCTGGCGCGCCTGGAAAACTCGACCGGCACGGAAACCGTGCAGGGCGTGGCGAACGACATCCGTGCAACGATGCAGAAGTACTGCGGCGTGTTCCGTACCGACGAGATGCTGAACAAGGGCGTCGAAGAAATCATGAAGCTCGACGAGCGCCGCAAGCACGTCTCCTTCAAGGATAAATCGATGGTCTTCAACACGGCTCGTGTGGAAGCGCTGGAACTGGACAACCTGATCGAAACGGCGAAAGCGACCATCGTTTCGGCAGCAGCGCGCAAGGAATCGCGCGGCGCCCACGCCCAGGACGACTATCCGCAACGTGACGACGACAACTGGATGAAGCACACTCTGTGGTATTCGGAAGGCAACCGACTGGAATACAAGCCTGTCGTGACCAAGCCGCTGACGGTTGATACCTTCAAACCGAAACCACGTACTTTCTAAGGCTATACCATGGCACGCACTCTTAAATTCAAAATCTACCGCTACGATCCTGACCAGGATGCCAAGCCGTACATGCAAGACCTGACGGTCGAACTGAAAGACACCGACAAGATGCTGCTCGATGCACTGCAGCGCATCAAGGCGGACGTCGATGACTCGCTGGCCCTGCGCCGCTCGTGCCGCGAAGGCGTGTGCGGTTCGGACGCGATGAACATCAACGGCAAGAACGGCCTGGCATGCACCACCAACCTGAATGAACTGTCGGAGCCTATCGTGCTGCGTCCGTTGCCAGGTTTGCCAGTCATCCGCGACCTGATCGTCGACATGACGCAATTTTTCAAGCAATACGATTCGATCAAGCCTTTCCTGATCAACGATTCGATCCCGCCTGAAAAAGAGCGCCTGCAGTCGCCGGAACAGCGCGAAGAACTCGATGGCCTGTACGAGTGCATCCTGTGCGCTTGCTGCTCCACGTCGTGCCCGTCGTTCTGGTGGAATCCGGACAAATTCGTCGGCCCGGCCGGCCTGCTGCAAGCCTACCGCTTCATCGCCGATTCGCGCGACGAAGCTACCGGTGCGCGTCTGGACAACCTGGAAGACCCGTACCGCCTGTTCCGCTGCCATTCGATCATGAACTGCGTCGACGTCTGCCCGAAAGGGTTGAACCCGAACAAGGCGATCGGCAAGATCAAGGAATTGATGGTCCGCCGCGCGATCTGATTCGTCTGATCGCGTCCGCCGGGCGCCGTTTGCGGGAAGAGGGTATCCTCTCGCCTGCGGACGGCGCCTGCAAAGCAGCAGCGTGCCGCAAGGCACACGTAAAGTGGTAAACCAAATGACAGAATCAATTTTGTCCTCGCATCAGGCCGACCCGGCCAACCGCGCCCGCCTGCGCTGGCGTTCACGCCGTGGCCTGCTGGAAAACGACATTATCCTGACCCGTTTTCTCGATGCGTATGAAACCGAATTGACCGATGAAGAAGTTGACGCGCTGACGCGTTTGCTGGATTTATCGGACAATGCGTTAATGGATCTGGTACTGGCCCGTAAAGAGCCGGAAGGCGAAGTCGATCTGCCGCATGTGCGCGCACTGCTGCAACGACTGCGCATTGCCTAGACGCCTGGGCGATATATTGCAAACGGTGCGAGTGGCGCGCTGTAGCACTGCCGAATTGCTGTGCGAATTGCAGCCAGAATTTTTGATTTTAATTTCGACTCACTCCCGAGAAGGAAGAGCCCATGAATATCTCTGACACAAAAGCTACCCTGTCGTTCTCCGATGGCAGCCCATCGCTTGAATTTCCAATCTACAAAGGCACGGTTGGCCCGGACGTCATCGACATCCGCAAACTGTACGCCGGTAGCGGCAAGTTCACCTACGACCCAGGCTTTATGTCGACGGCCGCCTGCAACTCGTCGATCACCTATATCGACGGCGACAAGGGCGAGCTGCTGTACCGTGGTTACCCGATCGAACAGTTGGCCGTCAACGCCGACTTCATGGAATCGTGCTACCTGCTGCTGAACGGCGAACTGCCGAACGCGGCGCAGAAAGCCAAGTTCGTCGACACCGTCACCAAGCACACGATGGTGCACGAACAGATGCAATTCTTCTTCCGTGGCTTCCGCCGCGACGCGCATCCGATGTCGGTCCTGGTGGGCACCGTCGGCGCGCTGGCATCGTTCTACCATGATTCGCTGGACATCAACGACCCGCGTCACCGCGAAGTGTCGGCCATCCGCCTGATCGCCAAGATGCCAACCCTGGTCGCCATGACCTACAAGTACTCGGTCGGCCAGCCGTTCGTGTACCCACGCAACGACCTGTCGTACAGCGCCAACTTCATGCACATGATGTTCGCCAACCCGTGCGAAGAGTACAAGGTCAACGACGTGCTGGTGCGCGCGCTGGACCGCATCCTGATCCTGCATGCAGACCACGAGCAAAACGCATCGACATCGACCGTCCGTCTGGCCGGTTCGTCGGGTGCCAACCCGTTCGCCTGTATCGCTGCCGGTATCGCCTGCCTGTGGGGCCCTGCCCACGGCGGCGCCAACGAAGCGGCACTCAACATGCTGAAGGAAATCGGCACCGTCGAGAACATCCCTGCCTTCATCGAGCAAGTCAAGGACAAGAACTCCGGCGTCAAGCTGATGGGCTTTGGCCACCGCGTGTACAAGAACTTCGATCCACGCGCCAAGCTGATGCGTGAAACCTGCTACGAAGTGCTGCAAGAACTGGGTCTGCAAGACGACCCGCTGTTCAAGCTGGCGATGGAACTGGAAAAGATTGCACTGAACGACGATTACTTCGTGTCGCGCAAACTGTACCCGAACGTCGACTTCTACTCGGGCATCGTGCAATCGGCGCTGGGCATCCCTGTGTCGCTGTTCACCGGTATCTTCGCCATGGCCCGTACCATCGGCTGGATCGCCCAGTGGAACGAAATGATCGCCGATCCGGAACAGAAAATCGGCCGTCCGCGTCAGCTGTTCGTCGGTTCGACGACCCGCGAAGTACTGCCACTGGACAAGCGCGCTTAAGTTACCGCGTATTGTTCCTGCCGGGCTTTGCTGCCCGGCGCAAAAAAGCGAGCCTGATGGCTCGCTTTTTTTATGTGTGCCTGGCATGGCTGACGCAACGCAAAGCTGCTAGGCTGTGAGGTTCAACCCTGGCAACCAAGAAGTAGAACGCGATGAACGAAGAAATATGCGCCCCCGGCGGCGTGGCCCTGGGCGACACGGGGTTTGGCTACACCTTGTCGCTGATCGGTGGCAAATACAAGATGCTGATCCTGTATGCGCTGGCGGAAAACACCGTACTGCGGCATAACGAACTCAAGCGCCATCTTGGTGGCATCGCCTTCAAGACCCTCAGCGTCGTCCTGAAGGAACTGGAAGCCGATGCGCTGATCATCCGCAAGGAATATCCGCAAGTGCCGCCCAAGGTTGAGTATTTCCTCTCCAGTAAGGGTGTATCGCTGATCCCCGTGCTCCATACCTTGTGCGAGTGGGGTGAGCGGCACCAGCCAATCTGATACGGAGGTGCATGGCAGCCCAGTTTCTGACAATCAAGTTGCTTACTTTTCTTACTGTATGTGCAGTTAATGTGCGTACTTGTTAAAAGTACTCGCTATGGCTATGCTGTTTCTGCCTCTGGAGGCGCGCGGCCACATGCTGCGCGGCTCGGGGCAGGGTACCGGCTTGCCTGCTTTCCTTGGAAGGCAGGGCCGGTGCATCCATCCCTTACTCAGGAAAGCAGCATGTTGAAAACCCTCGTTATCGTCTTCCATCCTTCCATCGATACTTCGGTGGCGAACAAGCGCTGGCTGCAGGAGCTGGCGCGGTATCCCGACCGCTATACCATCCACGACGTGCAGCAGGCTTATCCTGATGGCAACATCGATGTGGCGCGCGAGCAGGCGCTGGTGGAGGCGCATGGCAATGTGGTGTTGCAGTTCCCTGTCTACTGGTTCAACTGCCCGCCCTTGCTGAAGCGGTGGCTCGACGAGGTGCTTGCATATGGCTGGGCTTACGGTACGGGCGGCGATGCCTTCAGGGGGCGGAAGGTGGCGCTGGCCGTCACGGCGGGCATACGTGAGGAAGACTTCACGCCGCGAGGCAGGTGGAACGTCACCCTGGCGCAGTTGCTGGCACCGTTCGATGTCACCCTGGCGTATATCGGCGCCGACAACCGCCGCTTCTTCGCCTTCTATGGTGCGGAAGACGGGCCGAAAGAAACTGGCTATGCCGAGCGGCTGGCGCGCAGCGCGCAAGAGTATGCGCGCTTCCTGGCTGCCATGTAGGACGAGCTGTGTCGGCGCTTGCCGGTGGCAGCGATGGTGTGCGCTAACTGCGCCGCATCGCCCCGCAGGAACTGGGGTGTTGATACGGGTGGCGTGCGGCTCGGTACCTCCAGGCGGAAGGTTTCCAGGGTGCAGGAGGCGAGGGCGGCGCGTGCAAGCATATTGTTGGACGCTTTCATCGCATATTGCCCTTTCGACCAGGCGCGAGAAATAGGGTAGATTGCAATAATCGAACGAATCAATGGAGAGTCGCAGATGGACCGCATCACCGCCGCACAAGTATTCGTCGCCATCGCCGAGCGCGGCAGCATGGTGGCCGCCAGCGAGGCGCTCGCTATGTCGCGCGCCATGGTGACGCGTTACCTGGCCGAGATGGAGCAGTGGGCGGGGGCGCGTCTGTTGCATCGCACCACGCGCCGCCTGAGCCTGACGGATGCGGGTGAGGCCACGCTGGCGCGCTGCCATCAGATGCTGGAAGTGGCTGGTGCCATGACCGTTGCCTCGCCCGAGGGAATCGACACGCCGCACGGCTTGCTGCGCATTACCTGCTCGCAATCGCTGGCGCAGACGGCGCTCGCTGGCGCAGTGACCGCTTACCTGCGGCGCTACCCGCGCGCCGCCGTCGACCTGCAGATGGAAAACCGCGCCGTGAACCTGGTGGAACAGCGCATCGACCTGGCGATCCGCATCACGAACGCGCTCGAACCGAACCTGATCGCGCGCCAGCTGGCCAGTTGCGCATCGGTGGTGTGCGCTGCACCATCGTACCTCGCGGTGCATGGCACGCCGCGCCGGGCGGAAGACCTGGCCCTGCATAACTGCCTGACCTATACGTATTTTGGCAAGAGCCTGTGGCAATTCACGCACGATGGGGAAGCGCTCACTGTCCCTGTCAGCGGCCGCCTGTCGGCGAATGAATCGCTGGTCTTGCTGGTGGCTACGGTGGCGGGGGCGGGCATCGCCATGCAGCCGCGCTATTCGGCCGCGCCGCTGATCGCCAGCGGGCAACTGGTGGAACTCCTGCCCGCCTATCTGCCGCAGGACATGGGCATCTACGGCATCTATACCTCGCGCCAGCACATGTCGCCCCTGTTGCGCACCATGCTCGACTTCCTGGTCGAGTGGTTTGCGGGCGATCCCGGCTGGCTGGCAGCCATTGCGGCGGCGCCGTTGCCGGGCAGACCAGTTGGTCGCAAGCGGCACGCCGGGGTGGGCAAGGAAGTGCCGGAAGCACAACAGTAACAGGCTGGCAAGCCCGGGAAAATCAACGACACAGCTTACATTTGCTTGCCAAATAAAATTCAACTTGTAGTTGTTGCGTTACAATACCGCGTGCTATTCTAAATGACGGTATGCAGAATGCTGGTGCAATAAAAAAGCCCTTCCCCACAACTTGATGTGCAATCCGCTAACCGGTCAGGCCGTGTCGCGGAAGGTTAGATTAACCCGCTAATTCCTCGCGAAGCGCGAAGAAAGGTGAGCAATATATGCAGCAATTAACGACCAACTCCTACCTGTTCGGTGGGAATGCTCCGTACGTGGAAGACCTGTACGAGGCGTATCTGAACAATCCAGGCTCGGTACCCGATAACTGGCGTTCCTACTTCGACGCGATGCAGCACGTGCCTGCCGTCGATGGCAGCAACAAGCCTGACGTGGCGCATGCCTCCGTCGTCGCCTCGTTCGCCGAGCGCGCAAAAGCTGGCCCGATCCGTACAGTGACCGCTTCCTTCGATGCTGAAATGGGCCGCAAACGTGTTGCTGCTACGCAACTGATCGCCGCTTACCGCTACCTCGGTTCGCACTGGGCCAATCTGGATCCACTGCAACGCCAGGAACGTCCGATGATCCCTGAGCTCGAGCCGAGCTTCTACGGTTTCACCGACGCTGACATGGACACCGTGTTCAACATCAGCAATACCTATTTTGGCCCCGAGACCGCCACCCTGCGCGATCTGCTGAACTATCTGCGCGACACCTACACGCGTTCGATCGGTGCCGAATTCATGTACATCTCCGATCCGGCCGAAAAGCGCTGGTTGCAAGAGAAGCTGGAAGCTATCCGCTCCACCCCGAATTTCACCCCAGAGAAAAAAATCCACATCCTCGACCGCCTGACCGCGGCTGAAGGCCTGGAACGCTATCTGCACACCCGTTACGTGGGCCAGAAGCGCTTCTCCCTGGAAGGCGGCGAGACTTTCATCGCCTCGATGGATGAAACCATCCAGCGCGCCGGCGAAAAAGGCGTGCAGGAAATCGTTATCGGCATGGCCCACCGCGGCCGCCTGAACGTGCTGGTGAACACCCTGGGCAAGGCGCCACAGGAACTGTTCGAAGAATTCGAAGGCAAGCATGGCGACGACCTGCCAGCCGGCGATGTGAAGTACCATCAAGGCTTCTCGTCGGACATCTCCACTGCAGGCGGCCCGGTCCATCTGTCGCTGGCGTTCAACCCGTCGCACCTGGAAATCGTCAACCCCGTGGTTGAAGGTTCCGTCAAGGCCCGCATGGATCGCCGCGGCGACGCGCAGGGCGCGCAAGTGCTGCCTATTCTGGTGCACGGCGATGCCGCTTTCGCCGGCCAGGGCGTGGTCATGGAAACGCTGAATCTGGCGCAAACCCGTGGCTACCATACGGGCGGCACGGTGCATATCGTGATCAACAACCAGATCGGTTTCACCACCTCGGACCCGCGCGATGCACGCTCGACCCTGTACTGCTCGGACGTCGTCAAGATGATCGAAGCACCGGTCCTGCACATCAATGCCGATGATCCGGAAGCCGTGGTACTGGCGACGCAGATTGCGCTCGACTACCGCATGGAATTCAAGAAGGACATCGTCCTCGACATCATCTGCTACCGCAAGCTTGGCCACAACGAGCAAGATACGCCGGCACTGACGCAGCCACTGATGTACAAGAAGATCGGCCAGCATCCAGGCACCCGCAAGCTGTACGCGGACAAACTGGTAGCACAAGGCGTGATCCCTGCCGATGGCGGCGACAAGATGGTGGCCGCTTTCCGCGACGCCATGGACGCCGGCAAGCATACCGTCGATCCGGTCATCTCGAACTTCAAGAACAAGTACGCTGTCGACTGGCTGCCGTTCCTGAACAAGAAATGGACCGATTCGGCCGACACCGCCGTGCCGATGACGGAACTGAAACGTCTGGCTACCCGCATCACCACCGTGCCGGAAGACTTCAAGGTCCACTCGCTGGTTGAGAAAGTACTGGGCGACCGTGGCACCATGGGCCGTGGCGAAATGAACCTGGACTGGGGCATGGGCGAACACCTGGCCTACGCTTCGCTGGTATCGTCCGGCTACGCCATCCGCCTGACGGGCCAGGACGCCGGCCGCGGCACCTTCGTGCACCGTCACGCCGTGCTGCATGATCAAAACCGCGAGCGCTGGGATGCAGGTACCTACATCCCGCTGCAAAACGTGTCGGACAACCAGGCGCCGTTCACCGTCATCGACTCGGTGCTGTCCGAAGAAGCCGTACTGGCCTTCGAATACGGCTACTCGACCGCTGAACCGAACACGCTGACGATCTGGGAAGCCCAGTTCGGCGACTTCGCCAACGGCGCGCAAGTGGTAATCGACCAATTCATCAGCTCCGGCGAAGTGAAGTGGGGCCGCGCTTCGGGCCTGGTCATGATGCTGCCGCACGGTTACGAAGGCCAGGGTCCTGAGCACTCGTCCGCGCGTCCTGAGCGTTTCCTGCAGCTGTGCGCAGACAACAACATGCAAGTGGTGCAGCCGACGACGGCTTCGCAGATCTTCCATTTGCTGCGCCGCCAGATGGTGCGCCAGTTCCGCAAGCCACTGGTCATCCTGACGCCGAAGTCGCTGTTGCGCAACAAGGATGCCGGTTCGCCGCTGGCCGACCTGGCCAAGGGTGGTTTCCAGACCGTCATCGGCGAAGTCGACGACAAAATCGACGCCAAGAAAGTCAAGCGCGTGGTCGCCTGCTCGGGCAAGGTCTATTACGACCTGGTCAACGCACGCAAGACACGCGGCCAGACCGATACGGCCATCGTGCGCCTGGAACAGCTGTATCCGTTCCCGCACAAGTCGTTCGCTGCTGAACTGAAGAAGTTCCCGAACCTGGTCGAAGTCGTCTGGACGCAGGACGAGCCGCAAAACCAGGGCGCCTGGTTCCAGATCCAGCACAACATCTTCGAAGGACTGGAATCGGGTCAGCGTCTGGCCTACGCCGGCCGTCCTGCTTCGGCGTCGCCTGCTGTCGGTTACTATGACAAGCACTACGCCCAGCAAAAAGATCTGCTGGAAACGGCATTCTCGAAGCTGAAGGGTTTTATCCTGACCAAGTAAGTGGCAGGATGGCGGGCGCCATGTGTATGCATGGCGCCTGTTTGCATACATCGTGACGGAGCGCCGCCCTTGCTACGCAGGGGTGGCGCCGCAATAACAAAATAAACGGAGTTTTACATGGCACAAATCGAAGTCAAAGTTCCCCAGTTGTCGGAATCGGTAGCAGAAGCGACCCTGCTCGCATGGCACAAGAAAGTCGGCGAGCCAGTCGCGCGCGACGAAAACATGATCGATATCGAAACCGATAAAGTAGTGCTGGAACTGCCGGCGCCTGCCGCTGGCGTGATCGTGCAAATCATCAAGGCTGACGGCGCCACCGTCGTCGCCGGCGAAGTCATCGCCATCATCGATACCGACGGCTCGGCCAAGGTCAGCCCGATGGAAGTGTCCGCTGTTCCTGCGCCAGCCCTGGCTGCCGCCGCGCAAGACGCTGCTACCGCTTCGGCACCAGCCGCTGCCACCAAAGGCGATGTCGCCATGCCTGCCGCTGCCAAGATCCTGTCCGAAAAAGGCCTGTCCGCTGGCGACGTCGCCGGTTCCGGCAAAGATGGCCGCGTGACCAAGGGCGACGCCCTGGCCGCTTCCGCCAAGCCAGCTGTCGCGCCACTGGCGCCAGCCGCTGCCAAGCCAGCGCTGCAGCAAGTTGCCACGCCATCGGCTGCCAGCCTGGGCGACCGTCCGGAAGAGCGCGTGCCGATGAGCCGCCTGCGCGCACGTATCGCCGAGCGCCTGCTGCAATCGCAATCGACGAACGCCATCCTGACCACGTTCAATGAAGTGAACATGCAGCCGGTCATCGACCTGCGCAACAAGTACAAGGACAAGTTCGAGAAAGAGCACGGCGTCAAGCTGGGCTTCATGTCCTTCTTCGTAAAGGCCGCCGTCGCTGCCCTGAAAAAATACCCGATCATCAATGCCTCCGTTGATGGCAACGACATCGTCTACCACGGCTACTTCGACATCGGCATCGCTGTCGGTTCGCCACGCGGCCTGGTCGTGCCTATCATCCGCAATGCGGACCAGCTGTCGATCGCCGACATCGAGAAAAAAATCGGTGAATTCGGCGCGAAAGCCAAGGAAGGCAAGCTGACCCTGGACGACCTGACGGGCGGCACGTTCTCGATCTCGAACGGCGGCACCTTCGGCTCCATGCTGTCGACCCCGATCATCAACCCGCCGCAATCGGCCATCCTGGGCGTGCATGCGACCAAGGACCGCGCCGTTGTCGAAAACGGCCAGATCGTGGTGCGTCCGATGAACTACCTGGCCATGTCCTACGACCACCGCATCATCGACGGCCGCGAAGCCGTCCTGGGCCTGGTGGCGATGAAAGAAGCGCTGGAAGATCCTGCACGCCTGTTGCTGGACCTGTAAGCACCGTAGTCCCCCGGCGTCGCCGCCGGGGCAATGTAGCTGATAACCCTTGCCAGAAGACGCAGCTGGCTGATCTCAATGAAAGAGGATTCCTATGAACGTCTCTGAAGAAATCAAGCGTCTGCACGAGTTGCACCTGGCGGGCGCCCTGAGCGACGCGGAATTCGCGCAAGCGAAAGCCAAGCTCCTGAGCAATATCAACCTGGACAAATCGGACAGTCCATCCGACTCCGGTCCGGCGAACGACCTGGTGCAGGAATTCAACCGCCTGCGCCGCTCGCGCAACGACCGCTGGCTCGGTGGCGTCTGCGGCGGCCTGGGCCGCGCTTCCGGCATGGAAGCATGGATCTGGCGCCTCGTCTTCGTCCTGTTTACATTGACCTTCGGCTTCGGCGTGGTGATTTACCTTCTATTGTGGATTTTCGTACCAGACGAAGAGATTGGAATAACAAAACATGAGTACTAAACAATTTGACGTAGTTGTCATCGGTGCGGGCCCTGGCGGCTACATCGCCGCCATCCGCGCAGCCCAGCTGGGCTTTTCCGTCGCCTGCGTCGACGAGTGGTCGAACGCCAAGGGCGGCGCCGCTCCTGGCGGTACCTGCACCAACGTCGGCTGCATCCCCTCGAAAGCGCTGCTGCAATCGTCCGAGCATTTCGAACACGCGGGCCACAGCTTCGCCGAGCACGGCATCGACGTCGCCGGCCTGAAGCTGAACCTGGGCCAGATGCTCAAGCGCAAAGACACCGTCGTCAAGCAAAACAACGACGGCATCCTGTACCTGTTCAAGAAGAACAAGATCGCCTTCTTCCACGGCCGCGCCGCTTTCGCTGCCGCCGCCGCTGGCACGTATGACATCAGCGTGACGGGCGAAGCCAACGAAACCTTGACGGCCAAGCACGTGGTCATCGCCACGGGTTCGAACGCACGCGAACTGCCGGGCGCACCATTCGACGAGAAACTGATCCTGTCGAACACGGGCGCACTGGCCATCGACGCCGTACCAGCCAAGCTGGGCGTCATCGGTGCCGGCGTGATCGGCCTGGAAATGGGTAGCGTCTGGCGCCGCCTGGGTTCCGACGTCACCGTGCTGGAAGGCCTGCCGGTCTTCCTGGGCGCCGTCGACGAACAGATCGCCAAGGAAGCGTCGAAGCTGTTCACCAAGCAAGGCTTGAAGATCAACCTCGGTTGCAAGATCGGTGCGATCACGCCAGGCAAGAAAGACGTCACCGTGGAATTCGTGGACGCCAAGGGCGAAGCGCAAAAAGCCGTGTTCGACAAACTGATCATCTCGATCGGCCGTACGCCGAATACGAATGGCCTGGGTGCTGACAAAGTCGGCCTGCAGCTCGACGAACGCGGCTTCATCGCCGTCGACGGCGATTGCAAGACCAACCTGCCGAACGTATGGGCAGTGGGCGACGTTGTGCGCGGCCCGATGCTGGCGCACAAGGCGGAAGAAGAAGGCGTTGCCGTGGCCGAGCGCATCGCCGGCCAGCATGGTCACACCAACTTCAACACGATTCCGTGGGTGATCTACACCTCGCCGGAAATCGCGTGGGTTGGCAAGACCGAGCAAACCCTGAAGGCGGAAGGCATCGCCTACAAGGCAGGCACCTTCCCGTTCATGGCCAACGGCCGTGCGCGCGCATTGGGCGACACTTCGGGCATGGTGAAATTCCTGGCCGATGCGACCACCGATGAAATCCTCGGCGTGCACATCGTCGGCCCGATGGCATCCGAACTGATTTCCGAAGCCGTCGTGGCGATGGAATTCAAGGCCTCGGCCGAAGACATCGCGCGCATCTGCCACGCTCACCCATCCCTGTCGGAAGCGACCAAGGAAGCGGCACTGGCGGTTGACAAGCGCACGTTGAACTTTTAATTGTAGTTAGTCCTACAGGGGCGCTCGCGGATTTTTTCCGCCGGCGCCCTTGTGCGTTAAAGCGAATCCCATGAACGTAGAAGAGTTTTACCAGCACGCGTTGCAGAAGCGTGATTTCAAGGCCGATGCCGCCCAGCGGCGCGCGGTCGACCGCCTGCAGCTGTGCTATGACGAGTGGGTGGCCTACAAGGGCCAGCGTTCGAGTACCTTCAAGCGCCTGGTCAACCGTCCCGCCGTGCCGAAAGGCGTGTACATGTGGGGTGGGGTGGGGCGTGGCAAATCGTTCCTGATGGACAGTTTTTATTCTGTCGTGCCCCTGGTGCGCAAGACGCGCTTGCACTTTCACGAATTCATGCGCGGCGTGCACCAGCAGCTCGATGAATTGAAAGGCGTGGCCGATCCGCTCGACGAGGTCGCCAAGCGCATCGCCAAGAAATACCGTTTGATCTGCTTCGATGAATTCCACGTCTCCGACATCGCCGACGCGATGATCCTGTACAACCTGCTGTCGGCCCTGTTCGCCAATGGCGTGTCTTTCATCATGACCTCGAATTACGATCCGGACCTGCTGTATCCGGATGGCCTGCACCGCGACCGCATGCTGCCGACCATCGCCCTGCTGAAGGAGAAGCTCGACGTGATGAACGTCGACGCGGGTGTCGATTACCGGGGCCGCGCGCTGGAGCAGGTGGAAAGTTACTATACGCCACTGGGCGCCGCCACCGACAAGGCCCTGCGCGACGCCTATGCGCGCATCGCCGAGACGGCCGACGAAGACGCACGCATCCGCATCGAGAGCCGCGAAATCCATTGCCTGCGCCGCGCGGGCGGCATTATCTGGTTCGATTTCGCCACCCTGTGCGGCGGCCCCCGTTCGCAAAATGATTACCTGGAAATCGCCAGCCGCTTCCATACGGTGGTATTGTCCGGCATACCGGCCATGTCGGCGGCGCAGTCGTCCGAAGCGCGCCGCTTCACCTGGCTGATCGACGTGTTTTACGACCAGAAGGTCAAGCTGATCATGTCGGCCGAAGTGGCGCCCGAGCAGCTGTACACGAACGGCATGCTGGCCAACGAGTTTCACCGTACCGTTTCGCGTATCATCGAGATGCAATCGCGCGAATACATGGAAAAAGAACAGCGCGGCGCGGCCGACGCGATCGTTTGAGGCAGGGATCATGAATATGATGGCAAATACACTATACAAGTTGGGAGCGGCGCTGGGGCTGGTCCTGGCATTGTCCGCCTGTGCGCACCAGGGTGCCGCTGCATTGGATGAGGTCGGCGCGCCGCAGTTGCCCGCCACCCTGTCCGTGGAAGAGGCGGACGCCAAGCTGAAGCAGTCAGCCAGCGAGCGCGAGGCGGCGGAAAATGAGTTTGCCGCGCGCGAACTGGAGTGCTACGACAAGTTTTTCGTGAATAACTGCCTGGACAAGGCCAAGGAAAAGCGCCGCCTGATCCTGGTGCGCCTGCGCGCCGTCGACGCGGAGGCGAACTACTTCAAGCGCGCCGAGTCCGTGCGCCTGCGCGATATCGACCTGGCCAGGACGCAGGAAGATGCGCGTCTCGACGCCGAGCAGCGGGCTGCGGCCATGCCCAAGCCTGTGAAGGTCGTCGCGCCCGAGCCGGCGCCGCCCAAGCCGGCAGGCAAGAGTGTTGCCGAGCGTGAGGCTGAGCAAGCGGCGAAGGTGGCAAAAAAGGCTGCCGCCGACGCCGCCGAAGCGCCGCGCCGCGCGGCCCGCGAGGCAGACTATGCGCGCAAGCAGGCTGACGCCGTGGCGCGCCAGAAACGCGTGGCGCAACGCCTGGCCGAGCGCCAGGCCGAAGCGCAGGCCAAGGCGGCTGCGGCAGCTGCCAGCACGCCGGCCGTTGCTGTACCGGTGCCGCCTGCCAAATAAGGCCGCCATGCAGGGGGCATGCCGGAAATGGCGTGCCCTAAGGCGCGCGGCAGGTTAAACTACACACTTGCCGGTGATGCCGGCGCCGATGGCTGTCTGCGTACGCTGCGCGCGCCGGTTTAACAACACTGTTACCAACACTGCCTGGAACGCAACACATGAGCGATGCACAGCATATAGAGCGGCGCCTGATTGAACTCAACGTGGAGCACCGTGACCTCGATGCTGTCATCGAGTTGCTGATACTCGATGGTCATCATGACGAGCTGCAACTGCGCCGCCTGAAAAAGCGCAAATTGCAATTGAAGGATCACATCACCTTGCTGAAAATGCAGTTGGTGCCCGATGTTCCCGCCTGAGGGGCGCCAGTAGCGTCCAGTCCAGCCTTCACCTAAGTATATTTTGACCGATCACAATTTATTGCCCGCAAGCCCAGATGGCCAGCCTGCCGATCTGCACACCAGTCTGCCGGCCGAGGTCCAGGCCGCTCCTGGCAAGCACGATGCCGACATCGAGCGCCTGTTTGGCGCCGGCGGCCCGCTCGGTCCCGCCGTGGGCAGCTACAAGCCGCGCCGTTCGCAAACGGAAATGGCCAAGGCCATCGCCCATGCTATCGACAGCCAGACCACCCTGATCGCCGAGGCGGGCACGGGCACGGGTAAAACCTTCGCCTACCTGGTGCCGGCCCTGATGTGGGGGGGCAAGACCATTGTTTCCACCGGCACGAAGAACTTGCAGGACCAGCTATTCTTGCGCGATATCCCCACCGTGCGCGCCGCGTTGCAGGCGCCCGTCTCCGTGGCCTTGCTGAAAGGGCGCTCGAACTACGTCTGTCACTATCACCTGGAACGCACCCTGCAGAACGGGCGCATGACGTCGCGCGACGACGTGGGGCATTTGCGCGAAATCTCGCGCTTCATCAAGATGACCAGCTCGGGCGACAAGGCCGAACTGGCCAAGGTGCCGGAAAACGCCATGATCTGGAACCTGGTGACGTCCACGCGCGACACCTGCATGGGCGCCGAGTGCCAGTATTACCAGGATTGCTTCGTCATGAAGGCCCGCAAGGAAGCCCAGCAGGCCGACGTGGTGGTGGTCAACCACCATTTGTTCTTTGCCGACGTGGCCCTGAAGGATACGGGCGTGGCTGAATTGCTGCCATCGGCCAACACCATCATCTTCGATGAAGCGCACCAGCTGCCCGATACGGCCACTTTGTTCTTTGGTAACACGGTGTCCACGTCGCAAATCCTGGAACTGTGCCGCGACGTGCTGGCCGAGGGCCTGGCGCATGCGCGCGGCATCGACTGGGCCAAGACCGTCACGGTGGTGGAAAAGGCGGCGCGCGACCTGCGCCTGACCTTCCCGCAGGATATCGTGCGCTTGTCGCTGCCGCAAATCGCCCCGTCGAGCGACTTTTTCCCCGCGCTCGACACCCTCAAGGATGAGCTCGACGGTATGGTGGCCGTGCTGGAAACCCAGGCGGAACGGGCGGAAACCCTGGAGCAGTGCCGCGTGCGCGGCGTCGAACTGGCGCAGCAGCTGAGCGGCTGGAAGTTCGATCCGAAGGCGAAGGTGGCGGCAGGCGAAGAAGCCGTGTTCTGGGTGGAAGCGTTTTCCAGCTCCTTGCAATTGCATAAAACGCCATTGTCGATCGCGCCGATTTTCAACAATCAGCGCGAAGGCACGCCGCGCAGCTGGATTTTCACTTCCGCAACCCTGGCCGTGAAGAACGATTTCAAGCATTTTTCCGAACAGATGGGCTTGACGGGCGAACCGTCGCATACCTGGCCGAGTCCCTTCGACTATGGCCAGCAGGGCTTGCTGTTCGTGCCGCAAAATCTGCCGCAACCGAATTCACTGGGCTACACGGATGCCGTGATCGACTGCGCCTTGCCCATCATCGAGGCGGCGGGCGGGCGCACCTTCTTCCTGTGCACCACCCTGCGCGCCGTCAAGCGCGCGGCCGAGCGCCTGGCCGACGAATTCAAGCAGCGGGGCCTGAACTTCCCCCTGTTCGTGCAGGGCGACAAGGGCCGCACGGAATTGCTCGACCAGTTCCGCGCCGCCGGCAACGGCGTGCTGATCGGCAGCCAGAGTTTCTGGGAAGGCGTCGACGTGCGCGGCGATGCGCTCTCTCTGGTGATCATCGACAAGCTGCCGTTCGCGCCGCCCGACGATCCCGTGCTGGCCGCGCGCATCGAAGTGATGGAAAAGCAGGGCAAGAACGGTTTCATGCACCACTCGCTGCCGGAAGCCATCATCAACCTGAAGCAGGGCGCGGGTCGGCTGATCCGCGACGAGGGCGACCGGGGCGTGCTGATGATCTGCGATCCACGCCTCATTTCCAAGCCGTACGGCAAGCGCATCTGGCAAAGCCTGCCACCGTTCAAGCGCACGCGCGATACCGCCGAAGTGGTGGAGTTCTTCCGCAACCTGGCCGTCAAGGGCGCTTAAGTCTTGTTCGCCGGCGCCATCCGCGCGCCGGCTTATTTCCCTTTCTTATCAAGCGAGTAGCGTTTTTTGCGCGGTACCGTCTTGCGCGCCTGGCATGCCAGAAGGCGGCGTGATCGCGCCATTTTCTGGCATTGTGCGCATGCCGAGGACGCCAGGCACATCTTTGCGCCAGCGCAAACTGAGCTGTTGCCGGGCGGTCTACAGTGAGCCCATGCCTTGCAGTATCAAGGCGCGGCGATGGCAGGCCGCACAGGGAACAGGGGGATGCCATGGAGATCCGCTACGGCTGTTTCTTGAGCTACGCGCACGGCCAATATGCGTTCATGAACAAGTTCAAGAATGATCTCATCGAGGCGCTGGCTTGCTATCTGGAACCGCACCTGGACCGCGAGGAAGTGCTGTTCATCGACAGCGAGCAACTGGGCGGCGGCGACGATATTGACCTGCGCGTGGCGCGCGCCATGTGCCAGAGCGTCTGCATGATCGTGCTGTACACGCCCAAATATGAAGCGCACGGCTACACGCGGCGTGAATTTGCCGCCATGCAGCTGATCGAGCAGGAGCGGCGCGCCTGGTATCAACTGCCCAGCCACCTGATCATCCCCATCATCATGACGCGCCATCCGGACGGCTTGCCGACGCAAATCACGGAGTCGGGCCTGTACGTCGATTTTTCCGGCTATACGCTGGCCAGCGGCGACCTGAAGTCGAATCCGCAATACCTGCCCGATATCGAACGCATCGTGCAGCGCATTGCCACGCATTACCAATTGCTCAAGCGGTCGACACCGCCCGGCCACGATTGCAGCCGTTTCGTGTTGCCCGCTATCCCGCCGGAATGGCGCGCCATTCCGCCTCCCCACTTTCCCCGTTAATTACGTAAAAGGTCCCGTCATGGAATGCCAACGCCTCTCCCTGCCACCTTTGAGCGCCCCAGGCGAAGTCGTCACCTTCTATTCCTACAAGGGCGGTACCGGCCGCACCATGGCCCTCTCGAACATCGCCGTTCTGCTGGCGCGGCGCGAAAACGCCAGCGTGCCCGTGCTGATGCTGGACTGGGACATGGAGGCGCCGGGCCTGCACCATTATTTCGAGCAGCACGAGGAACGACCGGGCGTGCTCGAGTTTTTCGAGGCGTGCCGCCAGCAGATCGAGCGCATCAGCCTGGAGACGGTGGGCGCGCGCGCCAGCGGGACTGGTACGGGCCGCGCGGATGCGGCGCTGGCGCAGCGCGTGCTCGACGCCATCGACTGGCAGCAGTACGTGGTGCGCGTCGACCAGGGCAGTCCGCTGTACCTGATGCGCGCGGGACGCTTCGATGCCAGCTACAGCGAGCGCCTGGCGCAGATGCGCTGGGACCAGTTGTTTGACACCTGCCCGGCCCTGTTTCGCTGCTTCGCCGATACCCTGGCCCGGCATTTCCGCTACGTGCTGGTCGATTCGCGCACGGGCCGCACGGACAGCGCCGGCATCTGTACCACCTTGCTGCCGAGAAAGCTGGTGGTGGTCTTCACGCCGAACCGGCAAAGCCTGGAAGGCGTCGATGCGCTCGTCACGCGGGCCATCGAGTACCGCCGCAGCCATGAAGACGAACAGCGTCCGCTGCTCGTGTATCCCTTGCCCTCGCGCATAGAAATGGGCGACGGCGCGCAGCGCGCCGAGTGGCGCCGCGGCGACGCGCACAAGGGCATCGCCGGCTTCCAACCCCTGTTCGAGCGCCTGCTGCGCACCTCCTACGGTTTGCCGCAGATTGCCCTCGACAGCTATTTCGACGAAGTCCAGCTGCAGCAGACGAAAACCTTTGCCTATGGCGAGCAGCTGGCCGTGCGCATCGACCAGGGCGGCGACCGATTTTCCCTCACGCGTACCTTCGAAGCCTTCCTGCACTGGCTGACGGGCGGCTATTTTCCATGGCAATCGAGCCGTGAAATCGCCTTGCTGGGCGCCATCGGCGAAGCGCGACAGGCCTTGCTGCTCGACCCGGGCCGCGCCGTGGCCCTGCCGCTGGCGCGTGACCTGGCCCGCCTGGGCGAGCTGTACCGCAAGGACGGGCGCAGCGCGCAGGCCCTCGATGCCTTCCGTCAGAGCGTCGAGATCCGCGTGCGCCTGCTGGGCGAGGAACATCCCGACAGCCTGGCGTGCAAGAGCGGCATGGCGCGCCTGCTGCGCCAGCTGGGCAAGCTCGATGAAGCCCGCTTTCTGGAAGAGCACGTGCTCGACGTGCGCGAGCGGGTACTGGGCAGCGAGCATCCCGATACCCTGGCCGCCCGGGCCTGTCTGGCGCAAACCCTGTTGCTGCAAGGAGAGCTGGCGGCGGCGCTGCTGATGCAGGATACCGTGCTGGCAACTTACGCGCACCAGCTGGGCGGCGAGCATCCGCTGACCCTGGAGGCGATGGATGGCCGCGCCGCCACCTTGCTGCGCATGGGCCGGCTGGCGCAGGCGCAGCAAGTGCTGGGCACGGTGGTAGGGGCGCGCGAGCGCCTGTTTGGTGCCGAGCATGGCGACACCTTGCGCAGCAAGCTGGCCCTGGCGCAGGCGCTGGGGCACGAAGGCAATCTGGAAGGCGCGCGGCGTCTGTTCGTTGCCGTGCTGCAGGCACAGGAGCGGCGCCTGGGCAACGACCATGCCGCTACCCTGGCCACACGCGACTTGCTGGCCGATATCGTGGCCGGGCAGGGCGACTGGGCCGGCGCGCGCCAGCTGCACGAAGACCAGGTGGCGGCGCGCCTGCTGGAAGACGCGGTGCTCAGCGGCAGCGACCAGCTGTTGAATTCGCCCGTCACGGGGCTTGCGGACAGCGTGCTGGACGGTGCCCGGCATTTGCAGGAAACCATCCTGGCTGGCCGCGCCAACGGGCACGAAGGGGCCGAACCGGACACCCTGGCCAGCATGATCTTGATGTTGCAAGGCATGATAGAGCGCGAACAGTATCCGCAGGCGGGCGAACTGGCGGAACATTTGAAGTCCTGCCTGCTTTGCCCGGGGGTGCCAGGCAAGTTGCGCAGGCGCGGCATGGCGCAGCTGAAAAAAATGTATAAATTGCAAGGCGATCTGCATGCTTTGCTTGCCTTGCACGAGGATGAAGTGCAGGCGCTGGAAGGGGCCTTGTCGGAGGCGCGCATCGGGCAGCGCTGACGCCGTGCGCCATGGCCGCGCGGCGGCACAAATAATGCTGACTATCAGCGTGCGGTACGCCCAGTGTTGGCATTGCTTCGGGTAAAATCTGCTTATGAGAATCCTTATCAGTAACGACGACGGTTACCTGGCGCCTGGCTTGGCAGCCCTGGCCGACGCGCTCGCGCCCATTGCCGACATCGTCGTGGTGGCGCCCGACAGCAATCGTTCGGGCGCATCCAATTCGCTGTCCCTGGACCGGCCCCTGTCCGTGCACAAGGCTGCCAACGGCTTTTATTTTGTCAATGGCACGCCCACCGACTGCGTGCATGTGGCGCTGACGGGCATGCTCATCGAGCGCCCCGACCTGGTGGTCTCCGGCATCAACAACGGTCCCAACATGGGCGACGACACCCTGTATTCAGGCACCGTGGCGGCCGCCACGGAAGGTTATCTGTTCGGCATTCCCGCCATCGCCTTTTCCCAGTCGCAGTTTGGCTGGGCCAACCTGGACGCGGCCGCCCGCGTGGCCAGGGAAATCGTCGAGCGCCAGTTTGACGCCCTGCAGAAACCGTATTTGCTGAATGTGAATATCCCCGCCATCCCTTACGCGCAAATGCAAGGCATGGTGGCCACGCGCCTGGGCAAGCGCCATTCGGCCGAGCCCGTAATCCGCGCCCTCGATCCCCGTGGCCGTGAAATTTTCTGGATCGGTCCTGCCGGTGCCGCCAAGGAAGGTGGTCCGGGCACGGACTTCCATGCCGTTGAACATGGACAAGTATCGATCACGCCGCTGCAGATCGACCTGACACATACCACCGAACTCGATGCACTGGCAAAAGGCCTGGCATGACTGATAAGCCGCGTACCTTCCCCCTTTCCCTCGATTCGCTGGCCGGCAAGCCTGCCAGGCAGGGCGGGGGGCAGTCGCTGGCGCAGTCGCGCATCGCCACGCCGCAGACGGCGACGCAAAATGCAGCGCAAAATGCGGCCAAGGGAGGCGCGCACTACCATGGTGCGACGCTGCCCATCGCGCCATCGCGCGCGCAGGCCATCGCCAATGAGCGGGCGCAGCCGGCCGTGGTGTCGCCGCCGCGGCAAAACCCGCTCGTCTCGGACGCCGTGCGCCGGGCCATGGTGGCGCGCGTGGCGAAACAGGGCGTCAAGGACCAGATGGTGCTCGATGCCATGCAAGCCGTGCCGCGCCATTTGTTCATGGACGAGGCGCTGGCGTCGCAGGCGTATATCGATGCCTCCTTGCCCATCGGCCACCACCAGACCATTTCGCAGCCGTACATCGTGGCGCGCATGATCGAAGTGATGCGCCAGGGCGGCAGCTTGCAGCGCGTGCTGGAAATCGGCACCGGCTGCGGCTACCAGGCGGCAGTGCTGTCGCTGGTGGCGAAAGAGGTGTTTTCGATCGAGCGCATCCGGCCTTTGCACGAGCTGGCGAAGGCCAATCTGCGTCCGCTGCGCGTGTCAAATCTGCGCTTGCAGTACGGAGATGGTATGCTTGGCCTGCCGCAG
This sequence comes from Janthinobacterium pasteuri, assembly GCF_051380775.1. Taxonomy (NCBI): domain Bacteria; kingdom Pseudomonadati; phylum Pseudomonadota; class Betaproteobacteria; order Burkholderiales; family Oxalobacteraceae; genus Janthinobacterium; species Janthinobacterium pasteuri. Next base: position 55,503 of record NZ_JBNYXS010000002.1, read on the forward strand.
GCGGCGCCCTTCGACGGGATCATCCTTGCCGCAGCCGGCCTGGAAGTCCCGCAAGCCTTGCTGGAACAGCTGGCGCCCGGCGGGCGTCTGGTTGCGCCGGTGGGAGCTAAATTGCAACACTTACAGCTCATTACCCGGGTGGGGAAAATGGAATGGACCAGCCAAACCCTGGAAGATTGCCATTTCGTGCCTTTGCGGCCGGGCACCATATGATCCCCGGATCAGCTAGCAAGCAGGATCTGAATATATATGCGAATGATTAAGAAAACGAATGATTAAGAAAAACAATGTAGTTCTCTGTAGCCTTGCGCTGGCCGCCCTGTTGAGCGGTTGCGGCACGACGGGCGTTCAGGCGCCCGTCGTGGAGCGCCATCCATCGAGCAGCAGCGCCGCCGCCAGCGATCCGCGCGACCGCGACCCGGCCTATTACACGGTCAAGCGTGGCGACACCCTGTTGCGCATCGCCCTGGAACACGGGCAGAATTACCGCGACCTGGTGGCCTGGAATGATTTGAGCAACCCGAACGACATCAAGGTCGACCAGGTGCTGCGCGTGTTGCCGCCAAATGGCGACACGGGCGGCGCGCAAACGTCGGCCATCGTCATGCCGCCAGCAACGGAAATCAAACCGGCCGCGCCTGTCGTGCCGAAGAAAACGGGGCCGCGCGGCGAGAAGCGCGCGTATTCCGACGCCACGCTGGCCGAGTTGCGCGCCGACGGCGGCGCTACCGATGCCAAGCCTGCCCCGGCGCCCGCCCCGGCAACGACTGTTGCCGCCGCACCGGCCGCCGCGGCAGCCCCTGCGGCATCGGCGCCTGGCGACGAGAAGATCAGCTGGATGTGGCCTTCCGAAGGCAAGGTCATCGGCACTTTCGACGAAGGCAAGAACAAGGGCGTCGATATCGCCGGCAAGGCGGGCCAGCAAGTGGTGGCGGCCGGCGCGGGGAAAGTCATGTATGCCGGGAGCGGAATCCGTGGTTATGGTAATCTTGTCATCGTGAAGCACAGTAATAGCTTGTTGTCGGCGTATGCGCATAACCGCAGCATCCTGGTGAAGGAAGGGCAGAACGTCAACAAAGGCCAGGCCATCGCCGAAATGGGTGATTCCGATGCCGACCGCGTGAAGCTGCACTTTGAAATCCGCCAGCAGGGCAAGCCTGTCGACCCTTCGAAATTCCTGCCTAACCGTTAGGTAAAGCAATGACACATGCGCCGCACGATCAGCTGGACGATGAGCCGGAACTGCCGGAAGACGGGGCGGACGAAGTCGTGACGGACGATGCCGGCGAACTCGACGGTGTTGACGCCGTCGACGCAGGCGAGGGCGGCGAGGTGGCCAGCGTCAGCGTGCTGGTCGAAAGTGTCGATGAACTGAAAAAAGTACTGGCGGCCGAGCTGTCGACCGATACCACGCAGCACTATCTGAACCAGATCGGCACGCGGCCCCTTCTGACGGCGGCGCAAGAGGTGCATTACGCCACCCTGGCCAAGCAGGGCAATTTCGAAGCCCGGCAAACCATGATCGAGCATAACCTGCGTCTGGTCGTGTCGATTGCCAAGCATTACATCAACCGCGGCGTGGTCTTGCTCGATATGATCGAAGAGGGCAACATCGGCCTGATGCGGGCCATCGACAAGTTCGAGCCCGAACGCGGTTTCCGTTTTTCCACGTATGCCACCTGGTGGATACGCCAGAGCATCGAACGCGCCATCATGAACCAGGCGCGCACGGTGCGCCTGCCCGTGCACATGGTGCGCGAACTGAACCAGATCCTGCGCGGCAAATACCACCTGGAAGCCCAGCATCACGACGGCAAGGATGCCACTGCGGAAGATATCGCCCATCTGGTGGGCCGTCCCGTGGAAGAGGTACAGGATATCCTGGCCCTGTCTGAGCACGCCACCTCGCTCGACGCGCCGCTCGACAACGATCCGCAGTCGTCCCTGATGGACATGCTGCCGGGCGCCAGCGAAGACAGCCCCGACGCGCGCGCGGAACACCATGAAATGACGGTGCTGGTGCGCGACTGGCTGACCAAGCTGCCCGACAAGCAGCGCGTGGTCATCATGCGTCGTTTCGGCCTCGACAACGACGATCCCGCCACCCTGGAAACCCTGGCCGAGGAAATGGGCGTGACGCGCGAGCGCGTGCGCCAGATCCAGCAGGAAGCCTTGATTAAGTTAAAACGGGCCATGGCGGCGCGCGGCGTGGTGCGCGACTCCCTGCTCTAAGCTGGCGGCCGGTCCGGCTTTTGTCGGCCTGCATCTGCTATCATACGCCCCGCTCGCGGCGCCTGACCTTTCCCCCATTCTTTCAAGTTCCAGCGCGGCCCTGCGTCCTGGCCCACTCTTACCTATTGATCGCTATGCAAGAAAATATCATCGAAATCAAATCGCTCGACATGGACGCCCGTGGCGTTGGCCATATTGAGAACGAAGACGGCTCGCCGGGCAAGGTCGTGTTTGTCGAAGGCGCGTTGCCGGGCGAGCGCGTCAGCTTTGTGACGTTCAAGAAAAAGAAAAACTGGGAAATGGCCCGCATGACGGCGCTGCACCGCGAATCGTCCATGCGCGTGACGCCCAAGTGCAAGCATTTCGACAATTGCGGCGGTTGCTCGATGCAGCATCTGGAGCCGTCGGCCCAGGTGGCGATCAAGCAGCGCGTGCTGGAAGACAACTTGTGGCATATCGGCAAGGTGCGTCCGCAAAGCATCATGCGCCCCATGTATGGCCCGACCTGGGGTTACCGCTACCGCGCGCGCCTGTCGGTGCGCCACGTCAAGAAGAAAGACGCCGTGCTGGTGGGCTTCCATGAAAAGAAATCGGCGTTTGTCGCCGACATGGATAGCTGCGAAATCTTGCCGCCGCACATTTCCGCCATGCTGCTGCCCCTGCGCGCGCTGATCGGTTCGCTGTCCATCTTCGACCAGATGCCGCAGATCGAGCTGGCCGTGGGCGAAGACGTCACCGCGATGGTCTTGCGCATCATGGCGCCGTTGACGGCGGACGATGAAACGAAATTGAAGGCCTTCGCCGACGAGTACGGCGTGCAATGGTGGCTGCAGGTCAAAGGCCCGGAAACGGCCGTGCCGTTCTATCCGCTCGACAAGCAATTGCACTATCTGTTGCCGGAATTCGGCGTCAAGATGCCGTTCAAGCCTGTCGATTTTACGCAAGTGAACCACCATATCAACCGCGTGCTGGTGTCGAAAGCCCTGCGTTTGCTGGAAGTGCAGCCGACCGACCGCGTGGCCGACCTGTTCTGCGGCCTGGGCAATTTTACTTTGCCGCTGGCCACGCAAGGCAGCGCAGTGGTAGGCATCGAAGGCAGCACCACCCTGACGGAGCGGGCGCTGGAAAACGCGCTGGCCAATGGCCTGGCGGAAAAGACCTCGTTCTCGACGCGCAACCTGTTCGAAGTGACAACGGACGACCTGATCGCCTTGGGCCGTTTTGATCGCATCCTCGTCGACCCGCCCCGCGATGGCGCCATGGCCCTGTGCCAGGCATTGGTCGGCTTGTCGCAAGTGCGTCCCGACATGCTGCCGAAACGCATCGTCTACGTCTCGTGCAGCCCGTCGACCCTGGCGCGCGATGCCGGCATCCTGGCGCTGGAAGCGGGCTATGTGCTGAGCAAGGCGGGCGTGGTCAACATGTTCCCGCACACTTCGCACGTCGAATCGATGGCAGTGTTTGATCTGGTCTGAGAGCACACCTGAGAAAACGTCCATAGCTGCGTTGCCTTGCCTAGCCGTACTATTCGTACTGTCTTCGGCAAGGCGCCTTGCTCTGAACGTTTTCAGGCGCGCTGAAGCTATCCATGGCCTGGCGCAGATTCGGCCTTTTCGCATGGTTCCATCCTAATACCACTTACACCGTGTTATAAAATTGGTCTGTTTTTTCTTGATCGATCTCCTCTGTTTGTCCTCCCTTTGCTGTTTTTTCATTGTCCAGTAGGACAACACGCCGTTCGTCTATGCTGCTGCGCTTTTTGCGCGAAGTGGTATTGCCCACTTTGAGGCCACTTTAAAACCACTTGACCGCCTATTTTTTCAGCAGCATGCTGTTCTTGCAACTGCAAAAAAACAAAATCACAGGGTAGCTTTTTTATTGAAGCAGAGTGGTATTTCCGCAAACCTGAACAGGAGACAGCGTGGAAAATTTAATACTCAAAAAAACGATCAGGAACATGATGGTATGTCTGGCCAGCGGTGGCGTGCTGGCAGCATGCGGTGGTGGCGACGCCGGCGCGCCTGCTGGCGCGCAATTGCTGGCGGCCAGCACGGTAGTCGCCTGCGTGCCATGGCAAGAGGGTGGTACGTATAACGCGGGCACGGTGGTCACTTACCTGGGCGCCAACTACACGGCCCTGGTGACGCAGACCGATCACGTGGGCTCCGGCTGGAATCCCGTCTCCACGCCTAGCCTGTGGAGCGCGGGCGGCACCTGTGATGGCGGTACTACGCCGACACCTACTCCCACACCAACGCCGACGCCGACGCCGACGCCAACACCGGTGCCAACGCCGAACCCGACGCCCACCCCGACGCCTACGCCGACACCCACCGGCGGCACCTGCGCGCTGGCGTGGGTGGCCGGGACGGCTTACAGCGCGGGCGCCACCGTCAGCTATGCAGGCACGAATTACCGTGCCAACTACTGGACGCAGGGCGACAACCCGTCGACCAGCAGCGGCGCCGCAGGCACGGGCAAGCCATGGACCAGCCAGGAGATCTGCAGCATCACACCGACGCCTACTCCAACCCCGACGCCGACGCCGACCCCGACGCCGACACCTACGCCGACACCGACGCCGACACCGACGCCGACCCCTACGCCCACACCTACGCCCACGCCAACGCCAACGGGCCGCGAAGTGGGGTCGTACTTCGCGCAGTGGGGCGTGTATGGCCGCGACTATGAAGTGGCGAACGTGCATTCCAGCGGCGTGGCCGACAAGCTGACCTTCATCAACTACGCTTTCGGCAACATCTATCCGAAAAATGGCGGCTACGAGTGCGGCATGATCACCAAGGCGGAGCCGGGCGCGACCAATCCGAATGCGCCGGATGCGGGTACGGGCGGTGATGCTGAGGCCGACTACATCCGTACGCCGAAGCGCACCGTCGATGGCCAGGCCATTCCGTGGGACGCTCCCCTGTCGGGTAACTTCCTGCAGCTGAGAAAGCTGAAGGCGGCGCACCCGAACCTCAAATTGTTCATCTCGCTGGGCGGCTGGAGCTGGTCGAAGAACTTCTCCGTCGGTTCGGCCACCGATGCGCTGCGCAAACAGATGGTGCGTTCCTGCATCGATATCTATATCAAGGGCAACTTGCCGGTGCAGGGTGGGCGCGGTGGCGTGGGCGCGGCGGCCAACATCTTTGATGGCATCGATATCGACTGGGAATACCCGGTGGGCGGTGGCCAGCCGTACAACACGGTCAGCCCCAACGACAAGCGCAACTTCACCTTGCTGATGGCGGAATTCCGCAGCCAGCTCGATGCACTCGGTGCCGCCAACGGCAAGCGCTACCTGTTGACGGCGGCCGTCGGTGCCGGCAAGGACAAGATCGACAATACGGAACCGGCCCTGTACTCGCAGTACATGGATTGGATCAACCTGATGACCTACGATTTCCACGGCGGCTGGGAAAGCAGCACCAACTTCAATGCCCAGCTGTTTGCCGACCCTGCCGATCCGTCGACGGGCATGGCGCGCGAATACGTGGGCGACAAGGCGGTGCAATACATGATTGCCGCCGGCGTGCCGCGCGACAAGCTGCTGCTGGGCATCCCGTTCTATGGCCGCGGCTGGACGGGCGTGGCGCCGGGACCGAACGGCGATGGCCTGTACCAGGCGGCCACGGGCACGGCGCCAGGCACGTACGAGTCGGGCATCGAGGACTATAAAATCCTCGTCGCCAAGGCCGGCACGCGCTACTACCATCCCGTGACCAAGCAGCTGTACCTGTACACGGGCGCGGGTGGCCAGTGGTGGAGCTATGACGATCCGACCGTCATCGGCACCAAGGTGAAATATGTCAAGGACCAGGGCTTGCGCGGCGCGTTTTCGTGGGAACTCGATGGCGATGCGAATGGCGTGCTGGCAACCGAGGTGTGGAAGGTGCGGTAATCTTGATGTAAGGTAAGACGCGGCCGGATAGTAACGCTGCCCGGCCGCTTATGCATATAAAAAAGGAGACAGGTAATGGCGGCGGTATCGACATTCGGAGTCAAGCAGCAGAAGCAGCAGCCGGAGCAGGAACTGAGCCGCGAATGGCGCAGCTGGATCGCGGAAAACCTCATGCTGGGCAGTCATCCGTCGGCGCTGATGCCGGTGCTGCAACAGGCCGGCATCGCTGAGCCCCTGGCGCGCCGCGAAATCGAACTTGCGTTGCACAGCCCGTATCTTGCCGGCGCCGTGCGCCTGTCGAACCGCCTGGCCAAGCGCGACTGGGTGATCGATATCCAGCGCAAGCTGAACCAGTTGCGTCCGACGGAGATTCCCCGCCGCGACAAGCTGTCCGCGCAAGCGTTTCTGGACGAATACTATTCCACCAACCAGCCCGTCATCATCACGGGCATGCTGGACGACTGGCCTGCCATGGCCAAGTGGAGCCCGGCCTACTTCCGCGAACATTATGCACAGCGCGAAGTGGAAGTGCAGTTCGGTCGCGAAGCGGACGCCCAGTACGAAATGAACAGCGTGGCGCACAAGCGCAAGATGGCGTTTGGCGAGTATGCCAGCCTGGTCGAGAGCAGCGGCACGACCAACGATTTTTATATGACGGCGAACAACAATTCGCAGAACCGGCAAGCCTTGCGCGAGTTGTGGGACGATATCGGCCAGCTGCCCGAATACCTGGAACAGGAGGGCGGCCGCACGGGCTTTTTATGGTTTGGCCCGGCCGGCACGGTGACGCCATTCCACCACGACCTGACGAACAACTTCATGGCCCAGGTGAAAGGGCGCAAGCGGCTGCGCATCATGGCCGCCTGCGAGGTGGCGCGCGTGTACAATCAGCGCCACTGTTTTACCCCCGTCGACGGGCGCGACATCGACTTGCAGCGCTATCCGCTGATGGCCGACGTGCAAGTGCGCGAATGCGTGCTGGCACCGGGCGAAATCCTGTTTTTGCCCGTCGGCTGCTGGCATTTTGTCGAGGCGCTGGATATTTCCCTGACCGTAGCCTTTACCAATTTCAAATGGGATAACGATTTTTATAGCAAGTATCCAGCGAATCACGACTTTTGATAGCGTTGCCGCATGGCGCGAAACTGCCGCGAACGGCCCCGTACAGGCGGCTTTTTTCACAGACGTAAAAAAGCCGACCCGAGGGTCGGCTTTTTGCTTTCCTAATCGTCGCGATTAGTCGCGGCTGCCGCCGGCCAAGCCCAGCAGGGACAGCAGGCTGGTGAAGATGTTGTACACGTCCAGGTAGATGCGCAGGGTGGCCGAGATGTAGTTGGTCTCGCCGCCGTTGATGATTTGCTGCACGTCATACAGGATGTAGGCCGAGAAGATGGCGATGGCGACCATGGAGATCACGATCGACAGTGCCGACAGGCCCAGGAAAATGTTCGCTACCGATGCCAGGATCAGCACGATCACGCCGGCGAACAGCCATTTGCCCATGGCCGAGAAGTCGCGCTTCGACACTGTGGCGATGGTCGCCATCACGGCCAGGATGGTGGCCGTGCCGCCGAATGCCGTCATGATCAGCATGCCGCCGTTCGAGTAACCGAGCGTGCGCGTCAGGATAGGCGTGAGCATCAGGCCCATGAAGAAGGTAAAGCCCAGCAGGACGGCGACGCCGAGGCCCGAGTTCTTGGTCTTTTCAATCGCGTACATGAAGCCGAATGCGACGGCCATGAAGATGATGAATCCCATGCCGCCGGTCAGCATCGGCAAATGCATTTGCACGCCGATGAATGCGCCCAGCACGGTCGGTATCATGGACAGCGCCAGCAGCCAGTAAGTGTTGCGCAAGACCTGATGGCGGACTTGCTGCATGCCCCCCGACAGGTCAAAGGTGCGTTGCATGTTCTGATTCATAGTGCCTCCGTGTTGTCAATTCAAATTACTACTTTGTCCAAGGATAGCATGGACCCCGGTTTTTGCAAAAAAACCAGCTTAAGATTTCATTAAACTCAGGCAGGGGCAGAAGATGCTCAGCTGGCTGTCTGGGTGATATGGGGTGGAGTATGGTAAAATAAAAGGTTGATTGAGTTATCAATTTACCGTTTTAAACCTTACTTTTTATTGGAGTTTTCACACATGGCAATCGAACGCACCCTGTCGATCATCAAACCAGACGCAGTTGCAAAAAACGTAATCGGTCAAATCTACACCCGTTTTGAAAACGCTGGCCTGAAAATCGTTGCAGCACGCATGACCCAACTGTCGCGCGAACAAGCTGAAGGCTTCTACGCAGCGCACAAAGAACGCGGCTTCTTCAAGGATCTGGTCGACTTCATGGTTTCCGGTCCAGTCATGATCCAAGCCCTGGAAGGCGAAAACGCCGTTCTGGCCCACCGTGACCTGATGGGCGCGACCGATCCGAAGAAAGCAGAAAAAGGCACGATCCGCGCCGATTTCGCCGATTCGATCGACGCCAACGCCGTACACGGTTCCGACGCTGTTGAAGCTGCTAAAGTGGAAATCGCTTACTTCTTCCCAGAACTGAAGGCTTAATTGCCTTAGATAACGTTATTTCCTGGCGTTATCTGTGAAATAACTTATCACCCCCTGTTCCCGCTGCGCTGTGGAGTTTTCGCTCCTGATGCGCGCGGGGACGGATTTTTAGAATAGACATGATCATGAATACGACGACCCTCACCAACTTGCTGGACCTCGATCCCGCGCAACTCATCGCCTACTGCGCCGAGTTGGGAGAGAAACCGTTTCGTGCGAAACAACTGCAACGTTGGATACACCAGTTCGGCGCCTCCGATTTCGACGCCATGACGGACCTGGCCAAGTCGCTGCGCGACAAGCTGGCCACGCGCGCCGAAGTGCGCGCCCCGGCCATCATCAGCGACCACACCTCGACGGATGGCACGCGCAAGTGGCTGGTCGACGTGGGCAATGGCAATGCCGTGGAAACCGTGTTCATTCCGGAAGAAAACCGCGGCACCCTGTGCATCTCGACCCAGGCCGGTTGCGCCGTGAACTGCCGTTTCTGCTCGACGGGCAAGCAAGGCTTCAATCGTAACCTCAGCGTTGGCGAAATCATCGGCCAGCTGTGGATGGCGGAATTTGAATTGCGCCGCACCAAGGGCATCGAGCCGGGTCCGAAAGGCGAGCGCCAGATCACCAACGTGGTGATGATGGGCATGGGCGAGCCCCTGCTGAACTTTGAGCCGACCGTCACGGCCCTGAAATTGATGCTCGACGACAACGCCTACGGCCTGTCGCGCCGCCGCGTGACCCTGTCGACCTCGGGCGTGGTACCGATGATGGACAAGCTGTCGCAGGAAGTGCCGGTGGCCCTGGCCGTCTCGCTGCACGCCTCGAACGATGCGCTGCGCGACGGTTTGATTCCACTGAACAAGAAATACCCGCTGAAGGAATTGATGGCGGCCTGCAAGCGCTACCTGGAATTCGCCCCACGTGATTTCATCACGTTTGAATATTGCATGCTCGACGGCGTCAATGACAGCGACGAACACGCGCGCGAACTGCTGGCGCTGGTGCAAGACCGCGAGTTCGGCGTGAACTGCAAGTTCAACCTGATTCCATTCAATCCCTTCCCCGAGTCGGGCCTGTTCCGCTCGAAAAACCCGCGCATCAAGGCGTTTGCCCAGGTACTGATGGACGGCGGCATCATTACCACCGTGCGCAAGACGCGCGGCGACGATATCGATGCGGCCTGCGGCCAGCTGGCCGGCGAAGTCAAGGACCGCACGCGGGTGCAGGAACGCATGGAAAAGATGACTGAGTATCAACAGAAATTTGGCGCCAATTTCGGCAAGATCGTGGAGATCCGCTCCTGATGAGGGAAAGCATGGCTTACCAACGCTCGCTTGCTGTGGCCGCTGTCTGCCTGGCTGTGCTGCTGGTCGGCTGTGCTTCTGCTTCTTCCGCAAGCCGCGCCATTGGCGCTGGCCAGGACAAGCAGGCAAGCGCCGATGAGCGCGCCGCGCTGCGCCTGCAGCTGGCCAGCGCGTATTATGCGCAAGGTCAGTTCGACGTGGCCCTGGCGGAAGCGGAGCTAGCCGTGCAGCTGGTGCCGAACGATGCGCAGGCCTATGGCGTGCGCGCCCTGATCCTGGCGGCCCAGCGGCAAACTGCGTCTGCCGAGAAAGATTTCCTTTACGCTTTGCGCCTTGCGCCCCACAATCCTGAGTTGAGCAATAATTACGGCCTGTTTTTGTGCCAGACGGGACGCGCCGCGCAATCGCTGGCATATTTCGATGCGGCACTGGCGGACGCGGCGTATGTGTCGCCGGAAAAAGCGCTCAACAATGGGGGTGCTTGCAGCCTGGCCCTGCATGATTACCCGCGTGCCAGCGCGTATTTGATGCGCGCGGTACGGATCGCACCAGATGTGGCAGTAACGAATGCCGGCCTGGTGCGCGTGTATTACCAACAGCAAGACTACCGGCAAGCGGCTCATTATTTGCAGCGGCTCGGTACGATAGCAACAATGGAGAGCCAGACGGCCGATGTGCTGTGGCTCGGGATCAAGGTGCAGCATAAGCTCGGGGATGCGGGTGCGGAAGCTGGCCTGGGTGCGCATTTGCGCAACCACCATTCCGGCTCCCCCGAATATGCTGCTTATCAAAATGGGGCGTTTGATGAGTGAGACAGGGATACCAATGAATTCAGAGTGGGCAGAAACGCCTCAGCAGCAGCCCCAGGGCAATCTTGCGTTGGCAGGCGCACAGTTGAAGGCGCAGCGCGAAGCGCTGGGTTGGCCGGTGGAACAGGTGGCAGACCAGCTCAAGCTGGCGCCACGCCAGGTGATCGCGCTGGAAGAGGGTGACATGGCGGCCTTGCCAAACGTGGCAGTGGTGCGTGGTTTCGTGCGCGCCTATGCCAAGGTGGTCAAGCTCGACGCGGCGCCGCTGGTAGCCATGATTGAAGTGCACCCGGCGCCGGCGCAAGATCCGGCTGTCGCGCCCGTGCGGCGCGAGATTTCCGCCACCTTCTCCGAATCGCGCTTCCCGTCGATGACGCAGCGTTCGTCGAACCAGACTCCCCTCTGGATCGCCGGTGCCGTGGCTGTCGTCGTGGCTGCCGCTTTTGGTGCATACAAGCTGGGCTATGTGCCGGCCAGCCTGCTGGCGCAAGCCGACAAGGAAGCCGTGCATCCGAACGTGGTTGGTCCCGTGGAAACGACCCTGGTCAAGCCGGGGCAGGATCTGTCGCCCGTGCAGACGCCGTCCGTGCCGCTGATCTCCGTGCCTCCGCCTCCGGGCAACGACACGCAGACGGGTGCGCCAGCCGCGTCCGCGCCGGCAGCAGCGCCAGTCGCTACGCCGGAAGCGGCGGCTGTTACGCCACCGGCAGCGGTCTCGAATGCGCTGGTATTGACGGTGGAGCAGGATTCCTGGGTCGAGATTCGCCGTCCTGGCGCCGCGCCGCTGATTTCGCGCATGGTCAAGGCTGGCAGCACGGAAACGTTTGATATCACGGGCCCGGCCACCTTGGTGGTGGGCAAGCCCGGTGTCGTGCAGGCAACCTTGCGCGGCGCCAAGCTGGACTTGCCGATCGTTGCGGGCGGCACGATCTCGCGCGTTAGTATCAAATAAGTATCAAATAAGCATCAAGCAAGTATCCAATAACTCACAAGACACTATTATGGCTACCTCGAAAACAGCGATCGGCTCCGGTCCTTCCGGCCGGCGCGACAGCCGCAAAGTGCTGATCGCGCACGGCCAGCGCCAGATCTGGGTGGGCGGCGACGCCCCCGTGGTGGTGCAGTCGATGACGAACACGGACACGGCCGATGCCATCGGCACGGCGATCCAGATCAAGGAACTGGCGCGTGCCGGTTCGGAACTGGTGCGCCTGACGGTGGACCGTCCTGAGGCAGCTGCGGCCGTGCCGTATATCCGCGAGCAGCTCGACAAGATGGACATCGACGTGCCGCTGGTGGGCGACTTCCATTACAACGGCCATACCCTGCTCAATGACTACCCCGATTGCGCGCGCGCGCTGTCGAAGTACCGCATCAATCCTGGCAACGTGGGCAAGGGCGCCAAGCGCGACACGCAATTTGCGCAAATGATCGAAGCGGCTTGCAAGTACGACAAGCCGGTGCGCATCGGCGTGAACTGGGGTAGCCTGGATCAAGCCTTGCTGGCACGCATCATGGATGAAAACGCGGGCCGCAGCGATCCGTGGCCGGCGCAAGCCGTCATGTATGAGGCGCTGGTGACGTCGGCGATTGAGAACGCCGTGCGCGCCGAAGAGCTGGGACTGGCGCGCGACAAGATCATCCTGTCGTGCAAAGTGTCCGGTGTGCAAGACCTGATCGCCGTGTACCGCGAACTGGCCCAGCGCTGCGACTATCCGCTGCACCTGGGCCTGACGGAAGCGGGGATGGGCAGCAAGGGCATCGTGGCGTCCACTGCGGCGCTGTCCGTGCTGCTGCAAGAGGGCATCGGCGACACCATCCGCATCTCGCTGACACCGGAGCCGGGCGGCGACCGCACGCGTGAAGTCATCGTCGGTCAGGAAATTTTGCAAACCATGGGCTTGCGCAAGTTCGCGCCCATGGTGATCGCCTGCCCGGGCTGTGGCCGCACGACGTCGACCACCTTCCAGGAGTTGGCCGACAACATCCAGACGTATCTGCGCGAACAGATGCCTGAATGGAAGAAATCATATCCGGGCGTGGAAGCGATGAACGTGGCCGTCATGGGCTGCATCGTCAACGGTCCGGGCGAATCGAAGCATGCGAACATCGGCATCAGCCTGCCCGGCACGGGCGAGTCGCCGGCCGCGCCCGTGTTTGTCGACGGCGAAAAAGTCGTCACCCTGCGCGGTGAACGCATCGTCGAGGAATTCCAGGACATCGTCTTGAAGTATGTACAGAGTCACTATGGAAGCACGGTTGCCGTCTGAGCCTGATCCGATAAAAAAGTAAAGAAGAACACTATGTCCGAAAATAAAAAAGCAGATAAGATCACCGGCGTGAAAGGCATGAATGACGTGCTGCCCGCCGACGCCCCGCTGTGGGAATTGTTTGAAAATACGGCGCAATCCGTGCTGCAAAGCTATGGCTTCCAGCAGATCCGCACGCCGATCGTGGAAGAAACGAAACTGTTCGCGCGCGCCATCGGCGCCGTGACCGATATCGTGGAAAAGGAAATGTATTCGTTCACCGATTCGATGAACGGCGACAACCTGACCTTGCGTCCGGAAGGCACGGCTGGCGTGGTGCGCGCCGTGGTCGAGCACAACCTCGTCTACGAAGGTCCGAAACGCCTGTGGTACAAGGGCCAGATGTTCCGCCACGAGCGCCCGCAAAAAGGCCGCTATCGCCAGTTTCACCAGTTTGGCGTGGAAGCCATCGGTTTCACGGGCCCGGATATCGACGCCGAGATCATCATGCTGTCGCGCCGCCTGTGGGATGACCTGGGCCTGGAAGGCATCCGCCTGGAACTGAACTCGATCGGCGACGCGGACGAGCGCCTGCGCCACCGCGCCGACCTGATCGCCTACCTGGAAAGCCACAGCGAGCTGCTCGACGAAGAAGCCAGGCGCCGCCTGCACAGCAATCCGCTGCGCATCCTCGACACCAAGAACCCTGCCATGCAGGACCTGGTCAATGGCGCACCGAAACTGCTGGACTACCTGGGCGAGGAATCGCTGGCGCACTTCCACGGCGTGCAGAAGATCTTGAACCACAACAATATTCCGTTCACCATCAATCCACGCCTGGTGCGCGGCCTCGATTACTACAACCGCACGGTGTTCGAGTGGGTCAGTGACAAGCTGGGTGCGCAAGGCACGGTCTGCGCCGGTGGCCGCTATGACGGCATGGTGGAAATGTTCGGCGGCAAATCGACGCCAGCCGTCGGTTTCGGCATGGGCGTCGAGCGCCTGGTGCTGCTGATGAAGGATGCGGCCGAACCGGAAGCGCCGGCCCAGTGCGACGTCTACCTGGTGCACCAGGGCGAGCAGGCAGGCTTGCAAGCCTTCGTGCTGGCCGAGCGGATTCGCGATGCGGGCCTCGACGTTGTGCTACATTGCGCAGCGAGCAACGGCGGCGGCAGCTTCAAGACGCAAATGAAAAAGGCCGATGCCAGCGGCGCGGCGTTTGCCGTGATCATGGGCGACGATGAAATCGCCAACAATGTCGCGACGGTGAAAGCCATGCGCGAAGCCGATGCAGGCGCGCAGCAAAACACGGTACCGTTCGACGATGTCGTCGATTACGTGGTGGACCAGATCATCGGCGACCACGATTGCGGCCATGACCACGGTCCTGGCGGCCATGTGCATCACCACCATTGATTTGAAGCAAGACCGTACTACCCTCGATCAACTACTCAATAAAACTGACGACCCATGGCATACGATCACGAAGAACAAGAACAACTGGCAACCCTCAAGGCCTGGTGGCAGCGCAATGGCAATCTGACCTCCTGGGTCCTGATCGTGGCGCTGGCAGGTTACAGCGGCTGGGCTGGCTGGCAGTATTACCAGCGCACGCAGGCTGCGCAAGCGGGCCAGTTGTACGACGAACTGCAAAACGCCATCGCCGCCAAGGACACCGCCAAGGTGATGCGCGCGGCCGGCGACATGCAATCGCGTTTCAGCGGCACGGCGTATGCGCAGATGAGCGCCCTGGCCGCGGCCAAGGTGGCATTTGACGCGAACGACCTGAAAATGGCCAAGACCCAGCTGCAATGGGTGGCCGAGCACGGCACGGAAGAGTACAAGGCCATCGCCAAGCTGCGCCTGGCCGGTGTCCTGCTGGACGAAAAAGCCTACGATGAAGCGTTGAAAGTGCTGGCGACGGCCGGCGTGGCGCAATTTGCCGGCGCCGTGGCCGACCGCAAGGGCGATATCCTGGTGGCGCAAAACAAGCTGGCCGATGCACGCGCGGCCTACCTGGCCGCGCTGGCTGCGACGGACAAGAACAATCCAGGCCGTCAATTGATCCAGGTCAAACTGGAGGCGATTGGCCGTACGGTGCCGGAAGACAAGGCCAAGGCTGACAAGGCCGCCGCCTGACAGGAACACTGATGGTGTGGCCATGCGGCGTTTTGCGCCGCCTGCCATGCCCTTACAAGTACAAGAAAAAGGTTGGATAACACTTATGCGTGTCACTGAAAAGCTGGTAGCTGCAAGTCTGTTGGCCCTGATGGCCGGATGCTCGTCCTGGAACCCGTTTGCCTCGAAAGACCCGAAAGTCGAACCGGCCAAGCTGGTCGAGTTAAAATCGAGCATTGGCGTACGCGACGCCTGGAAGTATTCGATCGGCAAGGCTGGCGTGTACGCGTTTACGCCTGCGCTGGCCGGCAACAGCCTGTACGTGGTCAATGCCGATGGCGCACTGGCGCGCCTGGATGCGGCCAGCGGCCGTGAAACGTGGCGCATCAAGGCCGGCAGCGACATCACTTCCAGCGCCGGCAGCGATGGCGCGCTGGTGGCCGTGGGCGCTGCCAAGGGCGCCGTGCTGGCCTTTGATGCCGATGGCAAGCAACTGTGGAAGGCACAGGCGTCCAGCGAAGTGCTGACGCCGCCTGTCGTTGGACAGGGCGTGGTCGTGGTGCGCAGCGTGGATAACCGCATCGTCGGCTTCGATGCCAAGACGGGCGAGCGCAAGTGGACGGTGCAGCGCGCCACGCCGGCACTGACCCTGCGCAATGCGCCGGGCATGGTGCTGGGCGGCGCAAATGTCTACGTGGCCCAGCCGGGCGGCAAGCTGCTGGCACTGACGGCCGCCACCGGTGTGGTACGCTGGGAGATCGTCGTCAGCGAACCGCGCGGCGCCACCGAACTGGAGCGCGTCTCCGACATTGCCGGCACGCCGGTGGTGTTCGAGGGCGAAGTGTGCGCCGTCACGTACCAGGGCAAGGCGGGCTGCTTCGATGCCGCCACGGGCGTGCCGCGCTGGACCAAGCCGATCTCGTCCGATGTGGGCGTGGCCGTCGACCAGCGTTTCGTGTTTGCCGCCGACGCCCAGGGCGCCGTGGTGGCGTTCAGCCGCGACGGCGGCCAGAGCGCCTGGAAGAATGAGGCGCTGGCGCGCCGCCGCCTGTCGACGCCGGCCTCCTTTGGCCGCAGCGTCGCCGTCGGTGACTATCAAGGTTATATCCACTTCCTGTCACGGGAAGATGGCGCATTAATAGGTCGGGTCAGCACCGACGGTAGTCCGATTGTTTCGGCTCCCGTTGTGGCAGGTTCGAATTTGATTTTTCAAACCCAATCAGGGACAGTGACCGCTCTCGCGGTCGAGTAATACAATGAAGCCGGTAATTGCACTAGTAGGTCGACCCAATGTTGGGAAATCGACTTTATTCAATCGTCTGACCCGCTCGCGCGATGCGCTGGTGGCGGATTTGCCTGGGTTGACGCGCGATCGTCACTATGGCGAAGGCCGTGTCGGCGAACGTCCCTTCCTGGTCATCGATACGGGTGGTTTCGAACCCGTCGCCAAGGAAGGCATCATGCACCAGATGGCACTGCAGACCAAGCAGGCCGTGGCCGAGGCCGACGTGGTGGTCTTCATCGTGGACGGCCGCCAAGGCCTGACTCCGCATGACAAGACCATCGTTGACTTCCTGCGCAAGAGCGGTCGACCGGTCTTGTTGGTGGTCAATAAAAGCGAAGGCATGCGCTATACGGCCGTCGTGTCCGAATTCTATGAATTGGGCATGGGCGATCCGTATGCGATCTCGTCGGCGCACGGCGACGGCGTCAACGACCTCGTCGAAGTGATGCTGGACCTGGCCTTCGCGCAGCGTCCGGATGAGCCTGAAGAGCTGGAAAAGACCGACCGCGGCATCAAGATTGCCCTCGTGGGCCGTCCGAACGTGGGCAAGTCGACGCTGATCAACACCCTGCTGGGCGAAGAGCGCGTGATCGCTTTCGACATGCCGGGCACAACGCGCGACTCGATCGAGATTCCGTTCGAGCGCGATGGCCAGCAATACACGCTGATCGACACGGCCGGTATCCGCCGCCGCGGCAAGGTGTTTGAAGCGATCGAGAAATTTTCGGTGGTGAAAACCCTGCAATCGATTTCCGAAGCCAACGTGGTGGTGCTGATGCTCGACGCGCAGCAGGATATTTCCGAGCAGGATGCGCATATCGCCGGCTTCATCCTGGAATCGGGCCGCGCGCTGGTGGTGGCAGTGAACAAGTGGGATGGCTTGCAATCGCACGAACGCGACGAGATCAAGATCGATATCGACCGCAAGCTCGATTTCCTGTCGTTCGCGCAGATGCATTTCATTTCGGCGCTGAAGGGCACCAACATCGGTCCATTGATGAAGTCGCTCAACGCCGCGTATGCGGCCGCCATGTGCGACCTGTCGACGCCGAAGCTGACGCGCGCCCTGATCGAGGCGGTGGAGAAACAGGAGCCACGCCGCAAGGGCTCGATCCGTCCGAAGCTGCGCTATGCTCACCAGGGCGGCATGAACCCGCCTGTGATCGTCATTCACGGCAATGCGCTCGACGCCGTTGGCGATCCATACAAGCGCTATCTGGAAAAACATTTCCGCGATACGTTTGCCCTGGTCGGCACGCCGCTGCGCATCGAACTGCGCACGGGTAAAAACCCGTTTGCACGCACGCCAAGCAAGTAATGATTTAACAGCTGGATTAAGTGCATATTAAGGCGCCGCAGAGATAATGCGGCGCCGACTGCCAATTCAACGGCATTTGCACGAAAATAATAAAGTGTTAATGCGCCATGCGCGACAGCGATCGTGAAAACAGGTTACAGTAGCTATGACGCATCTTTCTCTCTTTGAAAGGTGTGAGAGCACTTGAAATCAAGCGAGTCGCCTCCAATTCTTACACAACAACATAAACAAACGGAGCTGTTATGAGCAACAAAGGGCAACTGTTACAAGACCCATTCCTCAATGCATTACGCAAAGAGCATGTTCCTGTCTCGATCTACCTGGTCAATGGCATTAAATTGCAGGGCCATATCGAATCGTTCGATCAATATGTCGTATTGCTGCGCAATACAGTGACACAGATGGTGTACAAGCATGCCATCTCGACAGTGGTGCCGGCGCGTGCCGTCAATCTCAATATTGAATCTGAAGCGGAGTAAAGCGTTGAGCTTGAAGGCCCAGCGCCTTTCACCCTCCATCGCCCCCGTCCGCGCCTGCGGCGCTGATGCGTTTGCATCGGCGTCGGCGTGCGCCGCAACTTATCTGATGCCATCATGCGCGCCGTACTAGTCGGGGTTGACTTCGGTCACAGCGACTTCGCCGCCAGCATGGAGGAGCTCATGCTGTTGTCGCGCTCGGCTGGCGCAGACCCGATTTCCACCATCACGGCCAAGCGTTCCAGTCCCGATTCCGCGTATTTCGTCGGTAGCGGCAAGGCCGATGAAATCGGCGACGTCGTCGTCAACGATGGCCTGGAAATCGTCATCTTCAATCACGCCCTGTCACCTGCCCAGCAGCGCAATCTGGAAAAGCGCCTGAACGTGCGGGTGCTCGACCGTACCAGCCTGATCCTCGACATCTTCGCGCAGCGCGCCAAGAGCCACGAGGGCAAGCTGCAAGTCGAGCTGGCGCAGCTGCAGCATCTGGCCACGCGCCTGATCCGCGGCTGGACTCACCTTGAACGGCAAAAGGGCGGTATCGGCTTGCGCGGTCCCGGTGAGACGCAGCTTGAAACGGACCGCCGGTTGATCGGCGACCGTGTCAAGGCCCTGCGCGCGCGCCTGGAAAAACTGCACAAGCAGCGCGAAACGCAACGCCGCGCGCGCGGCCGCAATCACACATTCTCGGTGTCCCTGGTCGGCTATACCAATGCCGGCAAGTCGACGCTGTTCAATGCCGTGACCAAGGCCGGTGTGTACGTTGCCGACCAGTTGTTCGCCACCCTGGACACCACCTCGCGCCGGGTTTACCTGGGCCAGGAAGTGGGCAATGTGGTGATCTCCGACACAGTCGGCTTCGTGCGCGAATTGCCGCATCAGCTGGTGGCCGCTTTCCGCGCCACGCTCGAAGAAACCATTCATGCCGATCTGCTGCTGCATGTCGTCGACGCTGCGTCGCCGGTACGCATGGAGCAGATCGAGCAGGTCAACCTGGTCTTGAAAGAGATCGGCGCCGATCATATTCCGCAGATTCTCGTGTGGAACAAGATCGATGCGGCCGGGCTGGAGCCTTCGGTGGAGCGCGACGAATATGCTACGATCAGTCGCGTCTTCGTCAGTGCGCAGAAGGGCAGCGGGCTCGACCTGCTGCGCGATGCGATCGTCGAGATGGCCAGGAAGGCGCCTCGTTCGGCGCACCTGTATCAGAACGACGCAGCATCGCAGGAAGATCAGTTGGACGGTCAGTACGACCAGCACGATGGCGCCGCCCCGGACCAGGACGAAGAGCCTGGCGAGGACGATAGGATTTCCACCCACTCCCAAGTCGGAACACGATAGTTATGCTTGTCTCCCTACTCAAAAAAACAGGCTTGAAGTTGTCCCTGAACGATCCCCGCTGGGGCAATCGCAAGGACGACGGCAAGAAAGCCCAAGAAGGCAAAAAGCCCGGCGAAGGTCCGCCGGACCTCGATCAGTTGTGGCGCGATTTCAATCAGCGCCTGAACGCCTTTTTCGGACAAAAGAACCGTCCCGACAACGGCGGCAATAACGGCGGCGGCAGCGGCCCGCGTCCCGACATGAAGGGTGCCGGCATCACCGCCGGCGTGGTCGGCGTGATCGCCGTCTTCATCTGGTTGGCCAGCGGCGCCTTCATCGTGCAAGAGGGCCAGAGCGGCGTGGTGCTGACGTTTGGCCAATACACGCGCACGGCGCCGGCCGGTCTCAACTGGCGCTGGCCGTATCCGTTCCAGAGCGATGAAACCGTGAATGTGTCGCAGGTGCGCACGGTGGAAGTCGGGTATCGCACGTCGCTGCGCAACAAGCAGGCCAGCGAGTCGCTGATGCTGACGGACGATGAAAACATCATCGACATCCAGTTCGCGGTGCAGTACACGCTGAAAGATCCGGTGGAATGGCTGTTCAGCCTGCGCGACCAGGAAGACACCCTGCGCCAGGTTGCCGAGACGGCGATCCGCGAAGTGGTCGGCCGCAGCAAGATGGACTTCGTGCTGTATGAAGGCCGCGAAAAAGTGGCCTTCGACACGCAAAAATTGATGCAGCAGATTCTTGAAGATTACAAGGCTGGCGTGTTGATTAACAACGTGACCATGCAGGCCGTGCAGCCGCCGGAGCAGGTGCAAGCCGCCTTCGACGATGCCGTCAAGGCAGGCCAGGACCGTGAGCGCCAGAAGAATGAAGGCCAGGCCTACGCCAATGACGTCATTCCGAAAGCACGCGGCGCAGCATTCCGCCTGGTGCAGGAAGCCGAGGCTTACCGGGCCATGGTGACCGAGAACTCCGAAGGTAATGCCTCGCGCTTCAAGCAGGTGCTGGTCGAGTACCAGAAGGCGCCGGCCGTCACGCGCGACCGCATGTACCTGGAAACGATGCAGCAAGTGTTCAGCAGTGCCAGCAAGGTCATGGTTGACGCCAAGACGGGCAGCAATCTGCTGTATCTGCCGCTCGACAAGCTGATCGCCCAGACGGCTGCCACCGATGCTGCCGCTGCCGCCGCCCGTGCTGCCGCGACACCCGCAGCCAACACCGTTTTGCCACAGGAAGCCATGCCGACAGTAGAAGTCAATCAGCGCCGCGACAGCCGCTCTTCGCGTGAACGGGAGAGCCGCTAATGAATCGTATCGTTGCCGCCCTGATCGCGGGCTTTATCGCGATCATGCTCCTTTCCTCGACCGTGTTTGTCGTCGATCAGCGTAAATACGCCATCGTCTTCGCCCTGGGCGAGGTCAAGGACGAAATCAGCGAACCAGGCTTGTACTTCAAGCTGCCGCCGCCGTTCCAGAACGTCATCTACCTGGACAAGCGGATCCTGACGCTGGACACGCCGGAGCCGGAGCGCTTCATCACGGCCGAGAAGAAGAATATCCTCGTCGACGCGTATGTGAAGTGGCGCATCGTCAATCCGAAGAAATATTTCCGCAGCTTCGGCGGCGATGAAAGCCGCGCCCGCAACCGCATGTCGCAAATCGTCAAGGCCGCACTGAACGATGAAATCACCAAGCGCACGGTGCGCGAAGTGATCTC
Source organism: Janthinobacterium pasteuri (assembly GCF_051380775.1). NCBI lineage: Bacteria > Pseudomonadati > Pseudomonadota > Betaproteobacteria > Burkholderiales > Oxalobacteraceae > Janthinobacterium > Janthinobacterium pasteuri. Next base: position 76,799 of record NZ_JBNYXS010000002.1, read on the forward strand.
GGGCGAGCGCGGCAAGGTGATGCAGGCGATCAAGGCCAAGGTGGCGGCCGAGGCCGAGGCTATCGGCGTGGGCATCGTCGATGTGCGCCTGAAACGTGTCGATTACGTCGAGCAGATCAATAACTCCGTGTACGAGCGCATGAAGTCCGAGCGCGTGCGCGTGGCCAATGAGCTGCGTTCGACCGGTTCGGCCGACTCCGAGAAAATCCGCGCCGACGCCGACAAGCAGCGCACGGTGATCCTGGCCGAAGCGTATCGCGAAGCAGAGAAGATCCGCGGCGAGGGCGATGCCAAGGCGTCGCAGATCTATGCGGAAGCGTTTGGCAAGAATCCGGAGTTCTACAAGTTCTACCGTAGCCTGGAAGCCTACCGCGCCACGTTCAAGGACAAGGGCGACGTGATGGTGGTCGATCCGAGTTCGGAATTCTTCAAGTACTTCAAGGGTAACGGCACGGCCGCTCCATCCAAGAAGTAAGGCAGCATCCAGACTGCATCCGGCCGCAAGGGCGGGTGGCAGCAGCGGCGGGGCCGGCGTCAATGCCGGCCCCGTTTTTTTATGCCCGACATGCTGTTGCGGGAAGGCGTAAAATGCGGTGTTTTTAGGGCTGTGCGGCAGCGTTTCGGACAACTTATCCCTAAAGGCCCGTGTTTTCGCGTAAAATATCAGGTTCGGCCTCTTGCCTGGCGCGCTCGCCGCTGCCTCGCATGATGCATTTTTTCAACTTTCTTCCGTATCTCGCTCCCTCATGCCGAATTGGCTTTTGCCCGAAAATATTGCCGATGTTCTGCCGTCGGAAGCGCGCAAGATCGAAGAGCTGCGCCGCCTCATGCTGGATAATTTCCGTCTGTACGGATATGAACTGGTCATGCCGCCGCTGCTCGAGTATCTGGAATCGCTGATGACTGGCGCTGGCAAGGATACCGACCTGCGCACGTTCAAACTGGTCGACCAGCTGTCGGGCCGCATGCTCGGCCTGCGGGCCGACATGACGACGCAAGTGGCGCGCATCGACGCGCACCTGCTCAACCGTGCCACCGTGACCCGCCTGTGCTATGCCGGCAGCGTGCTGCATACCCGTCCATCGGGTCTGCACGCCACCCGCGAACCGCTGCAGATCGGCGCCGAAATCTATGGCCACGCCGGCCTGGAAGCGGATGCCGAGATTCAGGAGCTGGCGCTCGCTTCGCTGGCACTGGCCGGTTTCGACGCGGTCCGCCTGGATTTGTCGCACGTCGGCCTGTTGCGCGCTATCATTGCGCAAGACGCCGCTGCCGTGCGCGACGAGGCTGCGCTGTACACCTTGCTGCGCGCGAAAGATGCGCCGGGCCTGCGTGCCCTGACCGCCGCCTACGATCCCGTCACGCGCGATGCGCTTTTGGCCTTGCCGAATCTGTATGGCGACATCGAGGTGCTGGCGCGTGCGCGCCAAGTGCTGCCGCCGTTGCCGGGCGTGCTGAAGGCGCTGGCCGAGCTGGCCGCGCTGGCAGGATCTGCCCTGGGCCGCGCCGAAGTGGCGATCGACCTGGCCGACCTGCGCGGCTACCAATATGAAAGCGGCGCGATGTTTGCGCTGTATGTACCTGGCTTGCCGAACGCGGTTGCGCGCGGCGGCCGTTATGACCACGTCGGCGAAGCGTTCGGCCGGGCTCGTCCCGCGACCGGCTTCTCGCTCGATTTGCGCGAACTGGCGCGCCTGTTGCCGACCGCGGAACGCAAGCATTCGATCCGCGCGCCGTGGGGCAGCGCGCCAGAATTGAAGGAAAAAATCGCCGAGTTGCGCAAGGCGGGCGAGGTCGTGATCCAGAGTATGCCGGGTCACAGTAATGAACAAGACGAGTTCGAGTGCGATCGCGTGCTGGTACTTGCCGATAATGGTAGTAGCTGGATTCTTAAAAACTTAGGTTGAGTGATGTCAAAGAAAATTATGGCAAAGAACGTCGTTGTCATCGGCACCCAATGGGGCGATGAAGGTAAAGGCAAGATCGTCGATTGGTTGACCGATCACGCCCAGGGTGTGGTGCGCTTCCAGGGCGGCCACAATGCAGGCCACACGCTGGTCATCGGCGGCGTGAAAACCGCGCTGCAACTGATCCCTTCGGGCATCATGCGTCCAGGCGTGGCCTGCTACATTGGTAACGGCGTGGTCGTTTCCGTGCCGGACGTGCTGCGCGAAATCGACAAGCTCGAAGCTGTGGGCGTCGAAGTCGCCTCGCGCCTGAAAGTGTCGGACGCTGCGCCCGTGATCCTGCCGTACCACACCGCGATCGACCTGGCGCGTGAAGTCAAGCGTGGCGATGCGAAGATCGGTACCACCGGCAAGGGCATCGGCCCGGCCTATGAAGACAAAGTGGCGCGCCGCGCGATCCGTATCGCCGACCTGCTGAACGAGAAGCGCTTTGCCGAAAAGCTGGCCGAGAACCTCGATTACCACAACTTCGTGCTGGAAAACTACCTGAAAGCACCGAAAGTCGACTATCAGAAGACCCTCGACGACGCGCTGGCCTATGTGCCGCGTCTGCGCCCGATGGTCACCGACGTGTCGAGCGCGCTGTACAAGGCGCACAAGGCCGGCGCGAACCTGCTGTTCGAAGGCGCGCAGGGTTCCCTGCTTGACGTCGACCACGGCACCTATCCGTTCGTCACCTCGTCGAACTGCGTGGCCGGCAATGCCGCTGCCGGTTCGGGCGTGGGCCCAGGCATGCTGCACTACATCATGGGCATCACCAAGGCTTACACGACGCGCGTCGGTTCCGGTCCGTTCCCTTCGGAACTGCCAACGGATGCAGGCGTCGGCCACCACCTGGCGCAAGTCGGCCATGAATTCGGCACCGTGACGGGCCGCGCCCGCCGTTGCGGCTGGTTCGACGCCGCCTTGCTGCGCCGCTCCGTGCAGATCAATGGTGTGACGGGCATGTGCCTGACCAAGCTGGACGTACTGGACGGTATCGAAACGCTGAAACTGTGCACCGGCTACACCATCGACGGCGTGGCCACGGACATCTTCCCATCGGGCGCTGAAGAAGCCGCACGTTGCGTACCGGTGTACGAAGAGATGCCAGGCTGGACGGAAAGCACCGTCGGCGCGAAATCGCTGGCGGCCTTGCCAGCGACGGCGCGCGCTTACATCAAGCGCATCGAAGAACTGGTCGGCGTACCGGTGGACATGGTTTCGACCGGTCCGGATCGTGAAGAAACGATCGTGCTGCGCCACCCATTCGAGTAAGCTGCTGGACACAATCCGCCGCAAGGCGGATTTTTTTAATCACGCTAATAATAAGATTTCACTATCATGACTACCCCACAATCGAACGATCAACATCTCTGGGTCAACTGGGAAGAGTACCACCGCCTGATCGAGCGCCTGGCGCTCAAGGTCTACGAATCGGGCTGGAAATTTGACCAGGTGCTGTGCCTGGCGCGCGGCGGCGTGCGTCCTGGCGACGTGTTCTCGCGCATTTTTGATTTGCCGCTGGCCATCCTGTCGACCAGCTCCTACCGTGAAGACGCGGGCACCGTGCGCGGCGATCTCGATATCGCCAAGTACATGACCATGACCAAGGGTCCGCTGGCCGGCCGCATCCTGCTGGTCGACGACCTGGCCGATTCCGGCGTCACCCTGGACAAGGTCACGCGTCACCTGAAGGAAAACTTCCCTGACGTGACCGAAGTCAAATCGGCAGTGATCTGGCTGAAAGGCTGCTCCGTCGTGCGTCCGGACTACTTCCTCGACGAATTGCCGCACAATCCTTGGATCCATCAGCCGTTCGAAGACTATGACGGCCTGCGCCCGCACCAGTTGGCGGCGTGGATCAAGAAGGGCGAAGCAGGCAAGTAATTGCGTGCGCGCTTGCAAAAAAAAGACGATCGTGTATCGTCTTTTTTTTCGTCCAAGGAAATGCGATGACCATACTGACGACGGCGCGCCTGCGCCTGGAACCGATCAACGAGAGCCACTACGAGCGCATGCGCACCCTCAACACCGATCCCGAGGTGATGACTTATCTGAACGCAGGCCAGCCCGAGACGGAAGAGGTGACGCGCGCGGCCATCACGCGCACCATGGGGCGCTGGGCCGAGTGGGGTTATTCGTGGTGGGCGATGATACGCCTTGACGATGGCGCGCTGGTGGGCATGGCGTGCCTGCAGCACCTCTCCGGCGACAGGGCCAATCCGCTTGAAATCGGCTGGCGCCTGGCGCGGACCAGCTGGGGCCAGGGCTATGCCAGCGAGGCGGCCGCCGCCATCGTCGCGCATGCGTTTGACGTCGTCGGCGCGCCTGAAGTGGTGGCGGTGGCGCACCCGGACAACGCCGCCTCGATCAAGGTCATGACGCGCCTGGGCATGCAATACGCGGGCATGGAACGCCATTACGACCTCGATAGCGTGGTGTATCGCTTGCAGCGTCCATGACGGAAACGCAGAAGCCCCTGAAGCTGGGCTGCAGCTACGGCGTGCGGTTTTCGCCCGATGGCACGCGCCTGGCCGTGCTGGGCCGCGACCTGGTCCTGTGGGACGTGGCGGCACGGCAGAAACTGTGGCGCGGCAAGTTCATCGCGCACATGTCGGGCATGGCGTTCTCGCCCGATGGCAGTCGGCTGGCCATCAAGAGCACGACGGGCCAACTGGCCGTAGTGGATGCCCGGGCGGGCCAGTTGCTGCTGAACTTCCAGAACAAAAAGGATGGCGAAGGCTGCGCTCCCGCGTGGTCGCCATGCGGCCGCTATCTGGCCGACGGCGGCTGGGATGGCCATCTGCGGATGCGCGAGGCGCAAACGGGCGCGACGCTTTTCACGCAGGCGCATTCGGGCGAGATGCTGCGGGGTGTCTACGCTATCGATGGCGGGCGGCGTTTGCTGGTCCAGCATGGCGTCAAATCGGTGGGCGATGGGCAGGCGCAGCCGCCCGATTACTGCAGCGTGTGGGACTGGCCCTTGCAAGACGGTGGTAGGCGCGTGGTGCTGTCGCTGCCAGGCCTGATGTCGTGCGCGCCGTCACCGGATGGGGAATCTTTGGCCGTGCTGCACCACGCCGGCGGCACGCAGTATCTGTCCATGTACGCGCTGGCCGACGGCCGCTGTCTGGCCAAGGTGCCAGTGGAGGCGGGTGGCGGCACGGGCAACGGCTTGCGCTGGCTGCCCGACGGCAGCGCGCTGGGACGCATCGGCAAGGGCAAGCTGCTGTTTTACGGCTGGCCGGGGCTCGGCATGCTGGCAGAATACGCTTTTACGTATCCGTGCGCGCTGGACTTTTTGCCTGGATCGCCACTGGCCGCCATCGGCTCCTGGGAATCTGGCATGCTGATGGATCTGAATGTTCTTAAGGAAACCGCATGATCACCTGTTATTTGCGCTACATCATCGACCCGTATAAATTGCGCGAATTCGAAGCCTACGGCAAGCTGTGGATACCGCTGGTCGAACGCTTCGGCGGTCAGCACCATGGCTACTTCCTGCCGTCCGAAGGCGCCAGCAACGTGGCCCTGGCCATGTTTTCATTCCCCAGCCTGGCCCTGTATGAGCAGTACCGCAGCGATTCGATGCAGGACGCCGAGTGCCAGGCGGCCTTCCGCTACGCCGAAGAGACGCGCTGCATCGTCAGCTATGAGCGCAGTTTTTTTCGCCCCGTGTTTTGCTGAAACGGCGCGCTTTCCCGCTATCGAGCGCTATTAAAACCGGATGGGGCAAGGCGCCGCAGTCCCTTCGCCAAAACCGGCGTAGCCGGATCGCGCGCTGAGGTTCAGCGTCATGTTGCCTTTGTCCGGCAAATAGATGCAGTATTCACCGGTCGCCGTGATGACGCGGTAGATGCGTTTGGGATCGTTTGGTGCGCTCCACAGTTCGATACGCGCTGCTTCGAACCACTTCGGCTTGACCGCCGCATGCGCTTGCGCGAAGCCTTTCGCCAGGCGCGTGTGCGCCGTCTCGGGCGGCGCCACGAATTCCTGCGGATGCTCTGCGCGCAGCTGGCGGTCGATGGCGCCGGCTGTCTGCAGCGCCTGTTGCGCCAGGGTGAGGGAGCTGGTCTTGGGTGCGGCAGGCACCGGTTCTGCCGGCAGGGCATCGTCTTGCGGCGGGTCCTGCGCCGGTGCCGTCGCCTCCTTCGGTGGCGACACGCTTGCCGCGCTCGATGGAAGGGCTGGCGGACGTGCCGGTGCTGGAGCTGGCTCGGTGGGTGGAATGAATCCGCTTGTTGGCGGCAGCGGCGGCATCAGCTGCAGCCAGACCCTGCCATCGTGTTCGATCCTTGTGTGTGCGGGGCGCGTGGCCGCCCAGTACAGCGCCAGGTGCAGCAGGATAATCGCGGCGATGTACCAGCCATGGCCACGCTGACCGAGAGAAAAATCATGCTCCTGTAGTGCAAGGTCGATGCGCATCTGTTTCACGCCTGCCGTGATGAAGGTGGCAGCAGTATGCAAATTTGCTACAGCGATGTAAACAGGTTTCGGGCAGGCCGCGGATTGTGCTCCTCAGGGTACTGAAAAATGCGCCTGCGTGATGATCTTGTTAATCCGTCATTCCAGGCAGGCCTCAACTCAATCTTCGGCCTGGAATTCGCTGGCCGAGACGAACAGATCCCACGAGGCGATGAACAGGGCCGCCACCACGGGGCCGATGACGAAGCCGTTCAGGCCAAACAAGGCCATGCCACCCACGGTCGACAGCAGCACCACGTAGTCGGGCATCTTGGTGTCTTTGCCCACCAGGATGGGACGTAGCACGTTGTCGACCAGGCCGATGACGAAGACGCCGAAGGCGGCCAGGCCTGCGCCTTGCCAGATGGCGCCGGTGGCCAGGAAGTAGACGGCCACGGGCGCCCAGACGAGGGCGGCGCCGACGGCTGGCAGCAACGACAGGAAGGCCATGAGTACGGCCCACAGCAGCGGCGCGGGCACATCGAGGAACCAGAACGCCAGGCCGCCGAGGGCACCCTGGGCGATCGCCACGAGGATGTTGCCCTTCACCGTGGCGCGGATCACCGTGGTGAAATTGGTGAACAGGCGCTGCTTGTACTTGCGGCTCAGCGGCACGGCGCCCTTGATGCGCGCCGACAGGGCGGAGCCATCGCGCATGAGGAAAAACAGCAGGTACAGCATGATGCACAGGCTGGTGAGGAATTCGAAGGTATACAGGCCCACATTGATGGCTTTCACCGCCACCACCTGACTCACCTGCGTGGCGCCCTCCGCCAGCTTGTCCTGCAGGCTGGCCAGGCTGCTCAGGTTAAAGCGGTCGAGCAAGTTGATCGACCATTGCGGCAGTACCGCCATGATTTTATTGAAGAACATGCCGACCGTGATTTCACCCGAACGTACCATCTCCACGACGCTGGCCGCCTGGTTCACCAGCGACACGGAAATGAGCGACAGCGGCAGGATCACGATGACGACGATGAGCAGCAAGGACAGCAGCGACGCCAGGCCGGCGCGGCCCTTGGTTTTCCGCAGCAGCCAGCGGTACACGGGCGCGAACAGGATCGCCAGGATGACGCCCCAGAAGATGGCGCCCGCATACGGCGCCAGTATCCAGCCGAAGCCGATGGTGACGATGCTCAAGAGGAGCAAGAACACTTTCTGGTGCAGCGTGAGGGTATGCATGGGCGGTAGCGCAATGATAAGGGTTGAGTTGTGCCATCATAAGCGAGGCATGCTGCGGCCCGCCATACAATTGTCGCGCTGTGTGCGCGAGCGCACCTGGCGCCGGCGGGTTGGCAACGTGGTGGCGGCAATTCCAGTAAGCTGTCGTTCCAGGCGCTCCATTCCGGGCGTCTTTGACTTCTTTTGACTTCAGGAACGCGCGTGCTTGACCCTATTCACTTCTATGAACCTGCGCGGGGCCACGGCCTGCCGCACGACCCCTTCAACGCCATCGTGGGGCCGCGTCCGATCGGCTGGATCGCCACGCGCAACGGCGATGGCGTGCTGAACCTGGCGCCCTACAGTTTTTTCAACGCCTTCAATTACACGCCGCCGCTGATCGGTTTTTCCAGCATCGGCCGCAAGGACACCTTGCGCAATATCGAGCAGACAGGCGAATTCGTGTGGAACCTGGCAACGCGGCCATTGGCCGAGGCGATGAATGCCAGCTGCGCACCGGCGCCGCCCGAAGTTGATGAATTCGCGCTGGCCGGCCTGACGCCGGCCGTCTCGCGCATCGTCAAGGTGCCGCGCGTGGCCGAGAGTCCCGTATCCTTCGAATGCCGGCGCACGCAGATCATCGAGCTGCAAGGATTGAGCGGGGAGGGTGTCGGCAGCTGGCTGGTGCTCGGTGAAGTCGTGGGCGTGCATATCGCGCGCCATCTGCTCGTGGACGGTGTGTACGACACGGCCGCAGCTGCCCCCATCCTGCGGGGCGGCGGACCAGCCGATTATTTTGAGATCGGTCCGGACAGCTTGTTTCACATGCGACGGCCAGTCTGGCCATAGGCGAATGTCGCCAGCTGCGAGCGGCGATAGTCGAGCGGCGTGCTGCCCACCAGCCGGTGCCGCCTCGCCTGCAGAGGGAGATCATCGCATGCACGTGCACGCTACGGGAAGTTTTAGCATCACCATGACGCCGGCCATGGCGCCGCAACGCGCGGGGCGCACGACCTTGGGACGGGTGCTGCTTGACAATGTGTATGCGGGCGACCTTGTCGCTACTGCCACGGGGCAGATGCGCAACGGCGTGACCGACACCAACGGCGCTGCCGGCTATGTCGCGATGGAAGCCATCACGGGCGTCCTGCAGGGAAAAGAGGGCAGTTTCGTGGCCCAGCATTTCGGCACGATGGCCGACGGCAGGCAGGAGCTGAGCATCGTCATCGTGCCGTATTCCGGCACGGGGCAACTGACGGGCATCAGCGGCACCCTGGCCATCCGCATTGAAAACGGCCAGCATTTCTACGACATCGACTATTCGCTGCCGGAGTAAGTGTCAAGGCAGGGCGCCGGATAGCGCCGTGCCTGCGGCCTTGCCTTATTTGCCCAGCTTGTCTTCACAGTATCGACACCACATTGTCGGTGCCGGGCGCGCCGAATAGCTGCTGCTTGAGGAGGTGCAACTGGTCGCGCACCTGCGCCGCCTTTTCGAACTCCAGGTTCTTGGCGTGGTCGACCATCAGTTTTTCCAGGCGCTTGATTTCCTTGCTGACCTGTTTTTCGCTCATGGCTTCGAACTTCGCCGCTTCCTGCGCCACTTGCAGGTTGTCGCGCGCTTCCTGCGGGCTGTAGACGCCGTCGATCATTTCACGGATCGATTTCTTGACGCCGATCGGGATGATGTCGTTGGCCGTATTGAAGGCGATCTGCTTTGCCCGGCGGCGTTCCGTCTCGTCGATGGCGCGGCGCATGGAGTCCGTGATGCGGTCGCCGTACAAAATCGCCGTGCCGTTCAGGTTACGCGCGGCGCGACCAATGGTCTGGATCAGGCTGCGCTCGGAGCGCAGGAAGCCTTCCTTGTCCGCGTCGAGGATGGCGACCAGCGACACTTCCGGCAAGTCCAGGCCCTCGCGCAGCAGGTTGATCCCCACCAGCACGTCGAAGGTGCCCAAGCGCAGGTCGCGCAGGATTTCCACGCGTTCGACCGTTTCGATATCGCTGTGCAGGTAGCGCACCTTGATGCCATGGTCGCCCAGGTATTCCGTCAATTGCTCCGACATGCGCTTGGTCAGGGTCGTCACCAGCACGCGCTCGTCCTTCTTGATGCGCTCGACGATTTCCGACATCAGGTCGTCCACCTGCGTGCTGGCGGGGCGCACGATGATCTGCGGGTCGACCAGGCCCGTGGGGCGGACCACCTGTTCGACCACCTGGTCGGAATGGTTTTTTTCGTAGTCGCCCGGCGTGGCCGAGACGAATACCGTCTGGCGCATCTTTTGCTCGAATTCCTCGAATTTCAAGGGGCGGTTGTCCAGCGCCGACGGCAGGCGGAAGCCATAGTCGACCAGGTTCGTCTTGCGCGAACGGTCGCCGTTGTACATGGCGCTCAACTGGCCCGTCAGCACGTGCGACTCGTCGAGGAACATCAGTGCATCGGGCGGCAGGTAGTCGACCAGGGTCGGTGGCGGTTCGCCCGGCAGCGCGCCGGACAAGTGGCGCGAATAGTTTTCGATGCCCTTGGTGAAACCGATTTCGGCCATCATTTCCAGGTCGAAGCGCGTGCGCTGTTCCAGGCGCTGCTCCTCTATCAGCTTGTTTTCCTTGCGGAAGAACTCCAGACGTTCGCGCAGCTCGTCCTTGATGGTTTCCACGGCGCGCAGCACGGTGGAGCGGGGCGTCACGTAGTGCGAACCCGGGTACACGGTGAAGCGGGGGATTTTTTGCCGCACGCGGCCCGTCAGCGGGTCGAACAGCTGGATCGATTCGATCTCGTCGTCGAACATTTCCAGGCGCACCGCCAGTTCCGCATGCTCGGCGGGGAAGATGTCGATGGTATCGCCGCGCACGCGGAAGGTGCCGCGGCCGAAGTCGACTTCGTTGCGCGTGTACTGCATCTGGATCAGGCGCGCGATGACGTCGCGCTGGCTGACCCTGTCTTTTACGCGCAACGTCAAAATCATCTGGTGGTATTCGTTCGGGTTACCGATACCGTAGATGGCCGAGACGGTGGCGACGATGATGACGTCGCGCCGCTCCATCAGCGACTTGGTGCACGACAAACGCATCTGCTCGATATGCTCGTTGATCGACGAGTCCTTTTCGATGAACAGGTCGCGCTGCGGCACGTAGGCTTCGGGTTGGTAGTAATCGTAGTAACTGACGAAGTATTCGACCGCATTTTGCGGGAAAAAGTCGCGGAACTCGCTATACAGCTGCGCCGCCAGCGTCTTGTTGGGCGCGAAGACGATGGCGGGCCGGCCCATGCGCGCGATGACGTTGGCCATGGTGTAGGTCTTGCCCGAACCGGTCACGCCCAGCAGGGTCTGGAAGGCCAGGCCATCGGCGATGCCCTCGGACAACTGGGCGATCGCCGCCGGCTGATCGCCGGCCGGAGAGAACGGCTGATGCAGCTTGAAGGGGGAATCCGGGAAAGAGATAATTGCGCTTTCCGCCTCGTTGGCGGTAGATAATTCGGGCATGTGAATCAGACCTTTGTTAGAATAGTGCTCTGCTGGCGGCCCTGGCGTTGTATTCGGGGCGCTGTCTACAACTCCGCTGTGAACCTGCTTCCAATCGAATCCAATCTTATCATGACGAACCCAACTGTTTCTGCCAGTCTGTTTAGCGCCATCGAGATGGCCCCACGCGACCCGATCCTGGGCATCACCGAAGCATTTAACGCGGACCAGAATCCCGCCAAAATCAATCTGGGCGTTGGCGTCTATTATGACGACAACGGTAAAGTGCCTCTGTTAGCTTGCGTCCGCAAGGCAGAAGCCATCCTGATCGAACAGGCCTCGCCACGCACCTATCTGCCGATCGAAGGCCTGGCTGCCTACGACAAGGCGGTACAAGAACTCGTATTTGGCGCCGATAGCGCCGTTATTCAAGAGCGCCGCGCCATCACCGTGCAAGCCATCGGCGGCACGGGCGCATTGAAGATCGGTGCCGACTTCCTGCAGCGCTTCGCGCCGGGCGCACAAGTCTACATCAGCGACCCGAGCTGGGAAAACCACCGCGCGCTGTTCGAGAACGCCGGTTTCGTCGTGAATAACTACACGTATTACGATGCTGCCACCCATGGCGTGAATTTCGACGGCATGCTGGCCAGCCTGAACGCCATGCCAGCCGGCTCCATCGTCGTGCTGCACGCCTGCTGCCACAACCCGACCGGCGCCGACCTGAGCGTGGCCCAGTGGGACCAGATCATCAGCGTCGTCACGTCGCGCGGCCTGGTACCGTTCCTGGACATGGCTTACCAGGGTTTTGCCAACGGCATCGCCGAAGATGGCGCCGTGGTGCGCCGCTTTGCCGACGCTGGCGGCCCGTTGCTGGTATCGAACTCGTTCTCGAAATCGTTCTCGCTGTACGGCGAGCGCGTGGGCGCGCTGAGCGTCGTCGCTGCCAGCGCCGATGAGGCGGCCCGTCTGTTGTCGCAATTGAAGCGCGTCGTGCGCACCAACTACTCGAACCCGCCTACGCATGGCGGCAAGGTGGTCGCCACCGTCCTGGCCACGCCGGAACTGCGCCAGCTGTGGGAAGAGGAACTGGCCGGCATGCGCGTGCGCATCCGTGAAATGCGCAATGCCTTCGTGGAAAAACTGAAGGCCAAGGCTCCAGGCCACGACTTTGAATTCGTGCGCCAGCAAATCGGCATGTTCTCGTACTCTGGTCTGACCAAGGAGCAAGTGGCGACCCTGCGCGAGCAATCGATCTACGCCGTCGACACGGGCCGTATCTGCGTGGCAGCGTTGAATTCGCGCAATATCGACATCGTTATTGACGCGATCGCCAAAGTGCTTTAAGATATTGCTTCTTCGGCGCTGCATGCAAGTGTGGCGCTGATGGCAGTGGAAAGTCGGCGATGGCCGTGTTTGTCGAGATGCAGTATGCGTCTTGCAAATGCGAAACAAGCGACATATAATATTGCCTCTTTTCCCTGATAGCTCAGTTGGTAGAGCGACGGACTGTTAATCCGCAGGTCCCTGGTTCGAGTCCAGGTCGGGGAGCCAGAATTCAAAAGGTCACGTTGAAAAACGTGGCCTTTTTTGTTTTTACGGCGCCAGCGCCTAGCCTGGGGCGAGATAAGATTTCCCCTATGGAAATCTGGACAGCGCCAGGTTTGGCCTATATAATACGGCCTCTTTTCCCTGATAGCTCAGTTGGTAGAGCGACGGACTGTTAATCCGCAGGTCCCTGGTTCGAGTCCAGGTCGGGGAGCCAGAATTCGGAAGGCCATGTTGAAAAACATGGCCTTTTTTGTTTTTCGCCGCAGCGCCTGTGCGTGATCGCGTTTTGCGCTATCCTGAATGCATCACTTCAGGAGCTTCTTCCCATGACTTGTACCTCCGCCTTGCGCCACATCGTCCTGTGCGACTTTCTCGATGGGATTACGTCTGCCAAGCATGCCGAGCTCGTGTATGAGTTTTCCCAGCTCAAGCACCGCATTCCCGGCGTGCGGCAATTTGAATGGGGGCCGAATGTCAGCCCGGAAGGTCTCGATGATGGTTTTACCGATTGTTTTACCCTGACCTTCGACGATGCCGTCTCGCGCGACGTGTATCTGACCCATCCGGCTCACCTGGCCTTTGTCGAGCAACTCAAACCATGGCTGGGTCGCGTACTGGTATTTGACTACTATCCGCAAGAGCATCCTGGCTGACCGCCGGGCCAGATGACGCAGGAAAAATACGCCTTTTTCAGGCGGAAATCTGGACATCGCAAAATTTACCCTATAGAATGCGGCCTCTTTTCCCTGATAGCTCAGTTGGTAGAGCGACGGACTGTTAATCCGCAGGTCCCTGGTTCGAGTCCAGGTCGGGGAGCCAGAACATCAGCAGTATCGAAAAGCCCAGCCTTCAACGGTTGGGCTTTTTGCGTTTCAGGAGCAGCGTGAGACGCCCGCGTCGCCTGCTCTTGATCCGCAAGGCCGCTGTCGGCATTGCCAGCGAGTGAAACAGAGGCACCCTGGCCAGCTTGGTGGATCCCGAGCATGGTGTCATGTGTGGAGCCAGCGTCGGGGCCGTTTGTTTATCCAGGGCGTTGCATCAGGAATTGGCAGCCGCATCCAATGTCTTGATGATGGCTTCTTGAAACTTTGCAGGTTCATCCTGGTGTATCTGATGCCCGGAATGCTCAAATAAAAGCAACCCCTTCTTTGGTGCCTTCAATGTCTCAAAATACGCTTGCGTGATCCTGGTCGAGGTCTGGATATCGTTTTTGCCTACGAAGAAATATACGGGGCAGTCAACGCTTTTCAAGGTCTTGGGCAGATCAATGTTCATGACCTCGTTCCAGACTGGCGACCAGGTTGTTGACCATTCAAGAAAGCCCTTCTTGAAACCCGCACTCGTTGCAAATTCCTTGCCATCCTTGTAAAAAAGCCATTTCCTTAAATAAAACATGCTTTCGTCATTAGTAAACGGGAAGCTGATGGTGTCCAGTTCCTGGCTGGCGAGGACATTGTCCTTGAAATGCAGTTTCAAGGTCTTCAGCAATTCCTTCTCGCTGTCGAGCTGGCTCACGACAGGATTGGACGCGAAATAGGCATGCAGCAGTTCCGGGTGATTCTTGACGATATAAAAGCCCAGGACGTTGCCCCAGGAACTGCCCAGCAAGTATATTTTTTCCTGCTTTAACTCTTTGCGCAGAAACTGTATGACTTGATACGTATCCTTCTCCATCTGAGCGACGGACGGCTGGGTGGGTGAAGGATTCAGTTTCAATGTTTTTCCCGCGTCCCGCTGGTCCCATTGCACAATCGTAAATCTGCTTTTCAGGCGATTGGTAAAGGCATCCGCGCCCTTGATCATGGAGCTTCCCGGGCCGCCGGATAAAAACAGCAGGACGGGTTTGCTCGCGTCGTCTGTCTTGATTTCCACCACCTGCTGTATGCCGCCGATGTCGGGTGTCAGCGTCGTGGTGACTTCAGTCGAGACGGCTTGCGCTTCTGGCATGGTTTGCGCTTGGCATCCGTAGAAGGGAAACAGGGCGGTAAAGAGTACTGCCAGGGTCATTTTTTTTATCATGGTATGGGGGGCATTTTCAGCTTGCTTGTAAGGGGCGTGCATTGCGCGCCGCAGTTGAACAGCTATCTATCGCATGGTCTCCATCGGGTGCGTCGACATGCCTCCTTGTCAGAAACTTGGTTTTATAGAAATTGACCTTGCCCGGCATGCAGCCGTTTTACTGGCCATGCTGCCAAGTTTTTCGCGTATTCGCAATCATTTCCAGGAAGTCGCAGGCATTCTGTCTTTATCCCGCACCGCCAGCGGGTCTGTGCATGCACCGGCTAACAGCGAAACGCGCCGCCATGATGCCTGCGCGAAACGCCGGCATCCATGCAGAATCAAGGCAGCAATCAAAGACTAATTTCCAGCAAAAATACTCCATTGGCAAACAATTTATTTATGTAGGATAATGTGGAACCGGTTCCATCCATGCGCAAATACAATGTAGCGCAATCATCCAAGTCAACAAAACAACAAGTCTTGCGGGAGTCTCATGAACTATCCAGGCAGCGAACCATCTGTACCATCCGTGTCATCCCTTCCCCGCATCAGCCGCCGCCACGCCCTGATCGGCCTGGCCGCCTTGCTGGCGCAGGCCGGTTTCTGGAGCAATCCCCTGTCCGCCGCCATGCCGTCTCCGGCCAGCGCTCCGGCGACCGGCCCGGCACTGGCCACCATGCTGTTTTACACCTTGTCGCAAACGATCACGGGCCACCGCGACCTGTCTGCCGTGACGGCGGCGCGCATCGAGCAAGCCATGCGCACCAACGTACCCGGCTTTGCCGAGCGCTTGCAGCAGCTGGGTGCGCTGCTCGTCACGGGCCAGGAAGCCAAGGCGCTGCTGGCGGCCGCCACCGCTGCGGACGCCAGCTTGCGCGAGCTGGCGCTGGCTATCGTCGCCGCCTGGTACACGGGCACCGTGGCCGGCAATGCGGCGCAGGGCACGAAGTCCATCGTCGTCGCGTATGCGGAAGCCTTGATGTACCGCACGGTGGCCGATGGCCAGGTCGTGCCCACCTATTGCAACTACGGCCCCCTGTGGTGGCTGAAGGCGCCGCCGGCCGTGCGCGTTTCCGCGCCCGTGGCGCCGAAACCCGTACCGGCCCCGGCCACCACCGGCACTCCCGAACCGAAAGGCAAGCAAGCAAAATGAAATCACCGCAATTCAAGAGTAATGGCGACGTCGTCGCCGATGTCGTCATCGTCGGCACAGGCGTCGTAGGCGCCATGATGGCCGACCAGCTGGCCGCCCAAGGCCATTCAGTGATCATGCTGGAAGCGGGCTTGCGCATCGAGCGTGGCCAGGCCGTGGAAAACTGGCGCAACATGCCGTTCGAGAACCGCGTCGGCTCGGACTTCCAGGGCCTGTATCCGCAGGCGGACAATGCGCCCGCACCGCTGTATTTTCCAAAGAACAACTATGTGGAATTGTCCGGCCCCAGCGGCAGCAGTTTCCAGCAGGGTTATCTGCGCACGGTGGGCGGCACCACCTGGCACTGGGCCGCGTCGTGCTGGCGCCATTTGCCGACCGACATGCGCATGAAAAGCGATTACGGGGTAGGGCGCGACTGGGCCATTTCCTACGATGAGCTGGAACCGTACTATTGCCGCGCCGAGCAGGAAATGGGCGTGGCCGGGCCCAACGATCCGGCACTGCAGTCGCCCAGCGAGCGCAGCGCGCCGTACCCGATGGACATGGTCCCCTGGGGTTATGGCGACAAGCGTTTCGCCGAAGTGGTCAACCCGCACGGCTACCGCTCCGTGCCGATTCCGCAAGGGCGCTCGACGCGTCCATGGCAGGGGCGTCCCACCTGCTGCGGCAATAACAATTGCCAGCCCATCTGCCCCATCGGTGCCATGTACAACGGCATCCACCATGTGGAGCGAGCCGAGCAGAAAGGCGCGGGCGTGCTGGCCGAGGCCGTCGTCTATCGCATCGACACGGACCAGAACAACCGCGTGACGGCTGTGCATTGGTATGACGCCAAGAAACAGTCGCACATGGCGACGGGCAAGGCCTTCGTGATTGCCTGCAACGGCATCGAGACGCCCCGTTTGCTGCTGTTGGCGGCGAACCAGAACAATCCGAACGGCATCGCCAACAGTTCTGACCAGGTGGGCCGCAACATGATGGACCACTCGGGTTTCCACTGTACCTTCCTGGCCAATGAACCGATCTGGACGGGCAGGGGGCCCGCGCAGAGCAGCTGCCTGGTGGGTCCGCGCGACGGCGCCTTCCGTGCGCAGTATTCGGCCAACAAGATGATCCTGAACAATATCACTCGCGTGGGACCGGCTACCCAGCAGTCGCTCAAGCTGGGCCTGGTGGGCAAGGATCTGGACGATGAAATCCGCCGCCGCGCTGCATTTGGCGTGGACCTGTCGATCAGCCTGGAACCGTTGCCCGAGGCGCATAACCGTCTGACCTTGAGCAAGACGCGCAAGGACCCGCTGGGCCTGGCCTGTCCCGACATTTATTACGATGTGGGCGACTACGTGCGCAATGGTGCGAAGGCCGCGCATGCGCAGCTCGAGCACATCGGCAAGCTGTTCGGCGCCGTGGAATTCAATATCACCAGCAGCCTGAACGCGAATAACCACATCATGGGCGGCGTCATCATGGGATCGAACCGTCTTGACTCCGTGGTCGACGGCAATTGCCGTGCCCACGACCATGCCAATTTGTGGCTGCCGGGCGGCGGCGCCATGCCATCGGCCAGCGTTGTCAACACGACCCTCAGCATGGCCGCGCTCGGCTTGCGCGCGGCCGACGACATTGCCCGCACCCTGGCAAGGGAGGCAGCATGATGCGCCGTTTCTTGCTTGGCCTGGCCCTGGCGGCCGGCTTGCCGCTGGCCGCGCACGCTGTGCCACCGGCGCCATCCGTCACCCTGACACCGGACCGCCCTGCCACGCCTGCCGTCGCCAGTCCCGATGCGCGCCTGGAGCGGGGCCGCTACCTGGCCATCGCGGCCGACTGCATGGCGTGTCATACGGCAGCGGGCGGCAAGCCGTATGCGGGCGGCTACGCCATCGATTCGCCGCTGGGCACGATCTACGCGACGAATATCACGCCATCGAAAAAAGGCGGCATCGGCCACTACACGGAAGCCGACTTTGCGCGCGCGTTGCGCGAAGGCGTGCGCGCCGATGGCAGCCATCTGTATCCGGCCATGCCTTACACCAGTTATGCGCAGTTGACGGACGGGGACGTGGGCGACCTGTATTACTACTTCATGCAGGCCGTCAAGCCCGTCGATGAGCCGGCGCGCCAGACGGCCCTGCCATTCCCGTTCAATGTGCGCCTGTCGATGCTGGGCTGGAATACCTTGTTCCTTGACAATAAACGCTTCGTGCCGGACCCGGCAAAGAGCGCGCAGATCAACCGCGGTGCCTACCTGGCCGAAGGCCTGGCGCACTGCAGCGCCTGCCACACGCCGCGCAATGCGCTGATGGCGGAAATCGGCAGCCAGACCCTGGCGGGCGCGTCACTCGGCTCCTGGCACGCGCCGAACATCACGTCTGACAAGGTCAGCGGTATCGGCGCGTGGACGGATGCGGAACTCGCTGCCTACCTGAAGACGGGCCACGTGGAAGGCAAGGGGCAGGCGGCGGGCGGCATGGCCGAAGCCATCCAGAACAGCCTGCAATTCCTGCGCGATGACGACGTGTCCGCCATCGTGGCGTACTTGCGCACGGTGCCGCCCGTGCGCGCGCCGGGGCAGACCAAGGCAGCTTTCAGCCATGGCAGCGCCGCCAGCGAAGAAGCTGCGCTGCGCGGCATGGCCGGTTCCACCGAGCACCATTCTTTGAATAGCGGCGCGGTGCTGTTTTCGGGCTACTGCGCCAGCTGCCATTCGGCCAGCGGCGCCGGCAGCACGGGCCAGGCGTATCCCGCCCTGTTCAACAATACGGCGACGGGCGGCAACACGCCGGCCAACCTGGTGTCGGCCATTCTGTTTGGCGTCGAGCGCAAGATCGAAGGGGAGGAGCACGAAGCGTTCATGCCCCGTTTCGACCAGCGTTCCTACGTGCAGCCGTTGACGGACGAGCAGATCGCCTCGATCGCCAATTATGTATTGAAACAGTATGGCAACCCGGACGTGTCCGTCACGCCCGCCTATGTGGCGCAGGCGCGCAGCGGCGGCGAGAAGCCCGTGCTGGCGCGTGTTCAGCCGTTCATGCTGCCGGGCGGTATCGTGGGAATCTTGCTGCTGATCGCGCTGTTGGTGTGGCTGCGCCGGCGCCGCCAGCGCAACGCTTGAGCGCCGGAGCGGCGGCGAAACGGCGGCGAATATGAACGTTGGGCGCAACTTGCAGTAAAATGCAGGCTGAAAAATGGTTACGAGCAATCGTAGCCATTTTTTATTCTGGCCCGATCCCGGCTTTCGCCTCATTTGAAAATTGACAATGTCCCATTCCCTGCATCACCAATTTTTACGTTTCGCCGCCGTCGGCGCTTCCGGCACGGCCGTGCAGTACAGCGTGCTGTGGGGCGGCGTGGAATGGGCCGGCATCAGTGCCGCCGCCGCTTCCGGCATCGGCTACATCCTGGGTTCCGTTGTCAACTACCTCCTCAATTACTTTTTCACGTTTAAAAGCGACAAGGGACATGGCGAGGCGGCTGCCAAGTATTTCACCTTGCTGGGCATAGGCTGGTGCATCAATACTGGCCTGATGTGGCTGCTGGTACACCAGCTGGGCTGGTATTACTGGCTGGCGCAGGTGCTGGCCACTGGCATCGGGCTGGTCTGGAATTTTGCGGGCAGCCGCTGGTGGGCCTTCAAGCCGGCCGGCGCGCCGACCAAGTAAGCAAGTAAATAGTTGTGCAAGAAGAAAAGATGCGCATAGTCCAAGACCAGGCGCGCGGTTTTACCAAAACAAGGGGTTAATCATGCAGTTGCTGGAACGCTATTTCAAACTGAAGGACAACGGCACCAATGTGCGCACGGAGCTGCTGGCCGGCCTGACCACATTCCTGACGATGGCCTACATCATCTTCGTCAATCCCTCCATCCTTGGCGATGCGGGCATGCCGAAAGACTCCGTCTTTGTCGCCACCTGCCTGGCGGCCGCCATCGGCACCCTGATCATGGGCCTGTACGCGAATTATCCGATCGCGCTGGCGCCGGGCATGGGCTTGAACGCGTATTTCTCGTACACGGTGGTGAAGGGCATGGGCATGAGCTGGGAAGTGGCGCTGGGCGCCGTCTTCATTTCCGGCTGCCTGTTCATCCTGGTCAGCCTGTTCAAGGTGCGCGAGTTGATTATCAACAGCATCCCGCCCGCGCTGCGCACGGCGATTACTGTCGGTATCGGCCTGTTCCTGGCGATCATTTCCCTGAAGAGCGCGGGCGTGGTGGTGTCGAACCCCGCCACCATCATCGCCCTGGGCGACTTGCACCAGGCGGCGCCCATCCTGGCCATCCTCGGCTTTTTCATCATCGTCGCGCTGGACCGCCTGAAAGTGCCGGGCGCCATCCTGATCGGCATCTTGACCATCACGATTGCCAGCTTCTTCTTTGGCGGCAACCAGTTCAACGGCATCGTCTCGGCGCCGCCCGCCATCGAACCGACCCTGTTCAAGCTCGACATCATGGGCGCGCTGTCGATCGGCATCGTCAACGTGGTGCTGGTATTTTTCCTGGTGGAATTGTTTGATGCGACGGGCACCCTGATGGGCGTGGCCAACCGTGCCGGCTTGTTGAAGGACGGCAAGATGGAACGCATGAACAAGGCTTTGCTGGCCGACAGCACGGCGATCGCCGCCGGCGCCTGCCTGGGCACGTCCAGCACCACGGCCTTCGTGGAAAGCGCGGCCGGCGTGCAAGCCGGTGGCCGTACGGGCTTGACGGCCGTGGCTGTTGCGCTGCTGTTCCTGGGCAGCCTGTTCTTCGCCCCGCTGGCGCACACGGTGCCGCCGTACGCGACGGCGCCCGCGCTGCTGTACGTGGCTTGCCTGATGCTGCGCGAACTGACCTATATCGACTGGGATGACAGCACGGAAAGCATTCCTGCCGCCATCACGGCGCTGATGATGCCATTCACGTATTCGGTGGCCAGCGGCGTGGCCTTCGGCTTCATCACCTATGCGGTATTGAAACTGTTGACGGGCAAGGGCAAGCAAGTGTCGGTGGTGGCCTACATTATCGCTGCCATCTTCCTGTTCAAGTTTATCTACCTGGGCGAATAGCCCGGTTGCTGGCAAGCAGTTGCCGTCGCATTAGACAGGTCGCCCGGGCATCCGCAGGGCGGCCTTTTTTGATGGCGCGGCTTACATCAGCAGCGCGGCCACCAGGTCTTTCTTGGCGTCGCCGGCGCTGGCGTCGAAGTGCAAGGCCGCTTCCACGTGCGCCAGGTGCTCGATCATCAGGCGTGCCGCCAGGTCGGCGTCGCCGCTGCGCGCTGCCTCAAGAAAGCGGCCGTGTTCGTCGTACGAACAGGCGGCAGCATGGCCGGACTGGTACAGCATGGTGATCAGCGAACTGCGGCCCACCAGTTCGCGCACGATGTCGCGCAGCACGGCGTTGCCGGCGATATCTGCCAGCAAGACGTGGAAGTCGCCCAGCAGTTGCGAGCGCAGCGACGTCGCTTGCGTCAGCGCCAGGCGCTCCGCTTTCAGGTGTCGCTCCAGCATCCTGTAGTCGGCGGGCCTGGCCCGCGCGACGAATTCGCGCGCCAGGGCCGCCTCGATGATGCGGCGTGCGGCGAAGATGTCGCGCGCTTCCGCTTCGGTCGGCTGGCTGACGAAGGCGCCCTTGTCGGGGACAATGCGGATCAGCTTGTCTTTGGACAGGATCAGCAGAGCGGCGCGGATCTTGGTGCGGCTGACGCCATACAGCCGGCACAGCGCTTCTTCGCGCAGCCGCGTACCTGGCGGCAATTGG
The DNA here is from genome assembly GCF_051380775.1 of Janthinobacterium pasteuri. Lineage (NCBI taxonomy): Bacteria > Pseudomonadati > Pseudomonadota > Betaproteobacteria > Burkholderiales > Oxalobacteraceae > Janthinobacterium > Janthinobacterium pasteuri. The sequence continues at coordinate 98,273 of NZ_JBNYXS010000002.1, forward strand.
CGCGCCACGATGGCTGCCGCCATATGCTCGGCAATTTCCGCCGAGCTGTCGCCGCTGCCGTGCTTGTCCACCAGGGATGCGCTTGATTCTGTCATGTCGGGCGAGAGCAGTAAACCAGGGGCAAGGTGAACCTTGCAAGCGCATGTCCGCGCGGCGGCGTGGTTGACGCCTCGCTGCCGGCATGCCGTTAGCGCCTTGCGTGTGGGGAAGGCCTGGCTATTTTACTATCTTGCGTGGCGCTGCGCAGACGGACGCGGCTGCAGCCCGCAGGCTTGCTCCGGTTGGCGTCAGCGCCCCGCCTGGCCGATGCGCGCCATGCCAACGCAGCGCCCGTTCAGCGCCTGTACACATGGCGAAGGTGCGCACAGTACTTGCCATGCGCTCGCATCCCAACGAGGCAAGCAGCGGCAGGCAGCCTGTTTTTGCTGGTCATGCAGCAACAACTGGACATGAGAAATTTTGACGTATATAATTCGGCCTCCTTTCCCTGATAGCTCAGTTGGTAGAGCGACGGACTGTTAATCCGCAGGTCCCTGGTTCGAGTCCAGGTCGGGGAGCCAGAACAAGCAGCAGCAAAGGGCCACGTGGCAACACGTGGCCCTTTTGTCATGCGCGCACGGTTTCCCATCCACGCTTGCCATTCCTTCAGTGGCTTAGCGACGTGCGCGATACTGGCCTGCTGGTGGCAGGGGCCCGCGCAGTGTTTCCCGGATCAGGGATCGACAAACACGTCGAAACGGACCTTGAGAGGGCTGCCCCAGGAGATATCCACCCAGGCACGGAAGCCGCCGTTGTACGGTGCGATGTTGTACACGGCCATGCGGGCTGAACCGATAAAGCGGTCCTGGGGAGTCGCGCCGTACTCGCTGATGTTGAGCAATACGCGCGAATTGGCTTTCACGTTGGCATTGGTGAAGTTGACCGAAGGATGCACGCCGTTGGCGGTCCACGTGTAATAGGTGGTGAAGGCGGCGGCGCTCAGGTTCAAGTTTTGTGCTGCGGCGCCTTTTGCGCTTTTTCCTTCCTGCTCCATCGGCGCATCGGTTTCTTCCAGTGCCAGGTTGCTGCCGGTGCGATGTTCTACTTTCATTTCCATGATGTACTCCTGATCGATAGTTTGGACGCCGCGCCTGACGTCGTGCGGCAAGACGCCCTATCTGTTGCCGTGACGGCCAGTGTCACGTCCTGGCTGATAAGGTAGCCGCCTGCTCCATGCTGTTGGAGTAAGCCATTCTATGCAAACGTGCGGGAAAAAAGCGCGCAGGGCCAGCGGAAAAACAGCGCTCATTTGTGCTGGCGCAAACACCTTGCAGGCAAGTGGCAAGATCTTTTCCCGCCGGCTATTTTTATAGGGGCGCCACGCATGCCGCGCAGGACAATGGCACAATAGGCCCAGCCGACCTGTCGATGCGCAACCCGTTGCGAGCCTAGCCCATGCCGATACTGAACCTGAGTGCCGAAACCGATATCTATTACGAATTGATCGAAGGCGACCCCGCCAAGCCCTGCCTGGTATTCCTGCATGAGGGGCTAGGCTGTTGTGCGATGTGGAAAGATTTTCCCGTGCAGCTATGCCAGGCGACGGGGTGCCGCGGCTTGCTGTATGACCGCCACGGCTATGGGCAGTCGTCGCCGCTGGCGGCGCGGCGCCAACTCCACTATTTGCATGACTACGCGCTGTGCGAGTTGCCGCAGGTGCTAGCCGCACTACTGCCGGGGCAGGACCATTTTCTCATCGGTCACTCGGATGGCGGCAGCATCGCCCTCATTTATGCGGCGCAGCAGCCGCCGCGCTTGCGCGGCATTATCACCGAAGCGGCGCACGTGTTTGTCGAGGGCATCACACTCGATGGCATCCGCGTGGCGGACGCGGCGTTTGGCGCGGGCAAGCTGCGCGCGCTGGCGAAATACCATGGCGACAAGACAGCGGCCATTTTCAAGGCCTGGTCGGATACCTGGCTCAGCTATGGATTCCAGTTCTGGAACATCGAGTATCTGCTGCCCTCCGTCGAATGTCCGGCACTGGTGGTGCAGGGCAGCGAGGACCAGTACGGCAGCGCGGCCCAGGTCGACACGATCGTGGCACAGGCGCTCAACGCCGTGCCCGCCATCGTCGAGCAATGCGGCCATACGCCGCACCAGGAGCAGCCGCAGGCATTGCTGGCGTTGATGGAAGGCTTTTTGCAAGGCCGCATGGACGCGGCCATTCACCCGAGACGCATAGGATAGAGCACCTGGATCACCTGGTATTGAGCCCCCGCGACAAGCCGGCCTGACATCCCATCGGGCGCGTCGGCCTCAATGGCAGGCGGGATCGCTGTCCCAGCGCCCCGAACAGATGCGCGAGCGGCACAGCATGCCTTCGATCAGCCCCAACTGCCTGCAGCGCCGCAACAGCTCCTCCGTTTCCTGTTCCTGCCTGCGCAGCACCACGTCGCGCACGGGCTTTGCTGTGCCTTCCTGCCGGTGTGCATGGGCCACCATCGCCGTCAGCAAGGCGACATCGCTGTCGCCGGGTGCGGCAGCCGGCCTCGGCCCCTGCAGGCGCGCGGGCGGTGCTGCCTTGCGTGGCGCACTAGCGCGTCCGCTTGCCGTTGTGGCAGCGAGCGCAGGCAACGGTGCGGCCACCGTATTGACGATGGTGGCCGCCTGCGCCGGGTGCGGGGGCACAATTGGTGCGGATGGCGCCGGCAGTGCGGGCGGAGCCACAGTCACGGCCGTGGCGGGCGCCGGCGGCATGATGCTCGTGTCATAAGCGAGCACGGACGTGATCAGCACCGCCAGGCACAGCGCGCCAGCGGCCCAGTGCCGCCAGCCGGGGCGCCAGCGCAGGGCGGGCCTGGCCGCAGGCGCGGCGACGCCATGTTCGAGCTGCGACAGGATGCCCTTGCCGTCGCTGTGCGCACCAGCCGCGCCGGCCTTGCTCAGCAGGTCAGGACCGTGCGCCTGGCCATCCCCGGTTTTCAATAGAGACAAAATATCACCTCCGCAGTGGATCAAACTCGACTGACCTTGATGTAAACCGCGCTCATGCGGGCCGCGGACGCCTACGATCTAGCGATACCGCCGGGAAATTGCTGTCCGGTGCAGACTATCCCTGTCACGGAGCGCCCCATGTTCGTCGCCCTGGTCCTGATGTATTTCGTGCTGGCCTGTTTTGCCTGCTGGTTGCTGCTGTTTCCCGGCGGCCGCGCCGTCGTGCTGCACACCCTCGTCAACCTGGGCTGGCGCATGCAGCGGCGCGCGCAGCACCTGAAGGGCGGCAGCGACGCGCAGTGGCAGCGCATGCGGCAGCACACGGGCTCGGGCACGGCGCGCGCCTGGCAGCTGCTGTTGCGGCATCGTTGGCTGAGCCTGGCAGGCAGCGTGCTGGTCATCGTGCCGCCGCTGCTGGCCTGGCTGTCGAGCGACCACATCGCCCTGCGCGGCTATGCCGACCGGCAACACGTCATCAATGATCAGGTCAGCGACTTGCTGAAAGGCGAGCAACTGGTGCCGCCTTTGAGCCTGCCGCCGCTGCTGTTTTCCACGGCGGAAGTGACGCAGCTGCGCCCGCTGCTGGGCGGCGCCAGCCGCAACTGGCAATTGCTCGACCACGACTACGCGCAGCGCCTGTTGCTGGTCTTCAAGATCATGAAGGACGTGCATGGTTACGACATGGTCTTGCTGGAGGGCTACCGCAGTCCCGCGCGCCAGGACCAACTGGCGGCGGCCGGCCCGAACGTGACCAACGCCCGGGCGTTTCAAAGCTATCACCAGTATGGCCTGGCGGCCGATTGCGCATTCTTGCATGAAGGAAAGCTCATCATTTCTGAAAAAAATGCCTGGGCCATGCGCGGCTACCGTTTATATGGCGTGACGGCCGAATCGGTGGGCCTGCGCTGGGGCGGGCGCTGGACCATGATGGATTTTGGCCACACGGAATTGCCGCAACCGCGCGTGCTGGGCAAGTAAGCCGCGCCAGCCATTCTAGCGCCGCGTAGCGGCCTGATTTTCATCGCTGCAAGCTTGCTTGCGCAGCGTCAATGGCATGCCAGCGCCTGCTGCGCGCTGGCACCTGGTACTTGTCATAGGTCAACAAAGGCGTGCCGCATTGCTGTCAGGATGGACCGAATCCGCCTTGCTGCGCGGCGGCGTCCATCTGCTTTGCGACCTCACCCTGGGCTCATCATGCTGCGACGAATCTGGTATTTCCTCACCGACAGCCGCCATCTGACCATCCTCAGCTTCGTGGCGCTGGCCGTTTTCCTGTACCTGGGCGCCGAGGTGCTGGAAGTGGCGCTGATCTGGGCGCTGGCCTTGTTGCTGCTGGCCTTTCTCACCTGGCTGGGCCTGTGGCTGTGGCGCCGGCGCCGCGCGCGGCACGCTGCACAGGCGCTGGGCCAGGCCATCCTCAACGAGGCAGAAATCGCCGCCGCGCAAGCGGCCTCGGCCTCGACGGCCAACAGTACCCAGCAGGGCGAATTCGACGCCGTGCGCACGGGCATGCTGGCCGCCATCGAGACCATCAAGACGTCCAAGCTGGGCCTCACATCGGGCGCCGCCGCGCTGTACGAATTGCCGTGGTACATGATCATCGGCAATCCGGCCGCCGGCAAGAGCAGCGCCATCCTGCATTCGGGCCTGCAATTCCCCTTCGCCGACACCAAGATCGTGCAAGGCGTGGGCGGCACGCGCAACTGCGACTGGTTTTTCACCACGGACGGCATCGTGCTCGACACGGCGGGACGCTACTGCGTCGTCGACGAACACCGTGGCGAGTGGTTCGGCTTTCTCGACCTGCTGAAAAAATACCGGCGCAAGGCGCCCATCAACGGCATCCTCATCGCCGTCAGCATCGACGAATTGAAAGGCGACCCCGACGTCTGCATGCAACTGGCGCGCAGCCTGCGCAAGCGCGTGCAGGACGTCATCGAACGCCTGGAAGTGTTCGCGCCCCTGTACATCGTGTTTACCAAGGCGGACCTGATCGCCGGCTTCACGGAATTTTTTGCGGACGCTGAACGCAGCGAACGCGAGCGCGTATGGGGCGCCACCATGCCTTACCAGCGCAAGCTGCCCACGGCCGACCTGCTGGCGTTTTTCGACCAGAGTTTCGATGAATTGCACGATGGCTTGACGGAGCTGAGCCTGGCCAACATGGCGCACCGGCAACGCAAGACGATGGCGCCCGGCGTGTTTACCTTTCCGCTGGAATTTGCCGCCATCAAGCCGGCCCTGCGCGCCTTCATCGCCACCCTGTTCGAGGAAAACCCGTTCCAGTTCCAGCCCGTGTTCCGCGGCTTTTATTTCACCAGCGCGCTGCAGGAGGGCGAGCCCGTCAGTACCTCCTCGCAGCAGGTGGCGCGCCGCTTCGACCTCGTCTACGCGCCGGCCCCGGTCGCAGCGTCGTCCGGTGCGCGCCAGCATGGCTATTTCCTGTTGGAACTGTTCCGCAAGGTCATTTTTGCCGACAAGCACCTGGTGGCCAACTATGCCAACCGCGCCAAGCTGCGCTTCAAGTACGCCGTGTTCTTTGCCGCCACGGTGTCGCTGGGCGCCTGCCTGGGCGGCTGGAGCTGGTCCTACCTGGGCAACCGGCAACTGGTGGCCAACGTGGAGGCCGATTTAAATAAAGTGGTGAAACTGCAGGAGCGCCGCCTGGACTTGCAGTCGCGCCTGGAAGCGCTGGAGATCTTGCAGGACCGCATCGAGCAGCTGGAAGCGTACCGCACGCAACGGCCATGGTCCTTGCGCCTGGGCCTGTATCAGGGTGAGTTACTTGAACGCAAGCTGCGCGAGGAATATTTTGCCGGCGCGCGCCATGTCATGCTGGCCCCGGTGGCAGGCGCGCTGGAAGCCTTGCTGTTCGAGATGAACGCCAGCGCCGACCAGCTGCAGCCCACGGCGCGCACACCGCAGACGCCAGGCGCGGCATCACCTGTCGTGCCGCGCAGCGTGCAGTACCAGGCTGCCAGCGCGACGAATGTGGAGGATGCCTACAACGCGCTGAAAACCTATTTGATGCTGGCCGATAAGACGCATGCCGAGAGCAGCCACCTGAACGACCAGCTGACGCGCTTCTGGCGCGCCTGGCTGGAAGGCAACCGGGGTGCCATGCCGCGCGAGCAGATGATACGCAGCGCCGAACGGCTGCTGACGTTTTACCTGGCGCAGATCGGTGACCCGTCCTGGCCGCGCATCGAACAGAAGCTGGCGCTGGTCGACCAGGCGCGCGAAAACCTGCGCCGCGTGGTGCGCGGCATGCCGGCGCGTGAGCGCGTGTATGCCGACGTCAAGGCGCGCGCCTCGACGCGTTTTCCCGGCATGACGGTGGCGCGTATCGTCGGCGAACAGGATCAAGCGCTGCTGGCGGGCAGTTACGCTGTTTCCGGCGCCTTTACGCGCCAGGCCTGGGAAAAATTCGTCGAAGGCGCGTTTCGCGATGCCGCCAACCGCGAGCTGCAAAGCGCCGACTGGGTGCTGAAAAGCGCCTCCACCGACGACCTGACCCTGGAAGGCAGCCCGGAGCAGATCGAGAAAAACCTGGTGGCCATGTACAAGGCCGACTATGCGCGCGAATGGCAAAAATTCGTGCAGGGCGTCGCTGTCGCCGACCTGAAAGGTTTTGACGGTGCCGTGCAAGCGATGAATCGCCTGGGCGACCCGCAAGCGTCGCCGATCGCCAAGCTGCTGACGACCATCTACGACGAAACTTCGTGGGACAATCCGGCGCTGCAAAATGCGCAATTGCGCAAGGCCGAGCGGGGCATCATCGCCTGGTTCAAGGAGACCGTGCTGCGCCGCGCGCCATCGCAGCTGACGACCAATCCGGGCCTCAATGCGCAGATCGACCCGGCCCGCCTGGACAAACCGATGGGTCCCGTGGGGCGCGAATTTGCCGGCGTGGGCAAGCTGGTGGCGGCCAGGGACAACAATGCCTCGCTGATGCGCGCCTATCTGGAGGCGCTGTCGAAGTTGCGCAGCCGTTTGAACCAGCTGAAGAACCAGGGTGACGCGGGGCCGGGTGCGCGCCAGTTCATGCAGCAGACGCTGGAGGGCAGCGGTTCCGAACTGGCCGACAGCCTGAAACTGGTCGACGAGCAGATGCTCACGGGGATGAGCGACGCGCAAAAGCAGGCCATCCGTCCCATCCTCGTGCGGCCATTGATGCAGACCTTTGCCGTCATCGTTGCGCCAGCAGAACTGGAAATCAACAAGACCTGGGCGGCGCAGGTGTACGAACCGTTCCAGAAATCGCTGGCGAACAAATATCCGTTTGCCCCGAACGCGCGCATCGAAGCGAGCAACCTGGAGATCGGCCAGTTCTTCGGCCCGGAAGGCCTGGTGGCGAAATTCATCACCACCTCCATGGGCCCCCTGGTGGTGCGGCGCGGCGACATGCTGGCGCCGCGCACCTGGGCCGACATGGGCATCAGCCTGTCGCCACAGGTGGTGGCGCGCTTTCCCGGCTGGATCGCGCCGCTGGGCGCGGGTGGCGTGGCTGCCACGTCGACGGCGGCGCAAACCGTGTTCCAGATCCAGCCGTCGCCCGCGCCGGGCACCCTGGAATACACGGTGGAGATCGACGGCCAGCAGCTGCGCTACCGTAACACGCCGGCGCAGTGGACGAACATGGTTCATCCCGGCCCGCAGGGCGCTGCCGGCGTCCAGGGCGCGCGCATCACCGCCGTCACCTTCGACGGGCGCACGGTGGAGCTGTTCAACGAGCCGGGGCAATTCGGCTTGAAGCGCATGATCGATGCGGCGACCAAAAAGCGCAAGGATGGCGGCGTGTTCGAACTGCGCTGGGCGCGCGGCGAGGTGGCCGTGGCGGTCGACCTGAAAATTACCAGCAGCGCCGAAACGACAGGCGCGGGCGCGGGCGGGACTGCTGCGCTGCAGGAGCAGGGCTTTCGCGGCATGCAGCTGCCCGAGACCATCGTTGGCGCGCCGGGCGTTCCCGCCGCGCCCGCGCCGGCCATCGCCGCCACGGCGGTGCCCGGGATGGCGCCATGATGCGCGCGCCGCAACAGGTGCGCCTGGGGTACTTCGGCAAGATCCCCGCGCGCGGCGATTTCATCAAGGCTTGCGACAATCACGCGCTGGTGCAGCTGCTCGACGACTGGCTGGCGCAGGTCATGAATGCCCTGACGGTGGAACCGCGCTGGAAGCTCAATTACGACGCCTTGCCGCCGCTGCGCTTTGCCTTTGTCGGCACGCGCAGCCGGCGCGCCATCGCGGGGCGGCTGGAAGCGAGCAATGACCAGTCGCAGCGACGCTTTCCCTTCATGGCCATGGGCGCGCTGGAAGTCGACGATGCCGAGGTGTTTGTCGGCTGCAGCCCGCTGGTGCTGGCGCCGCTGTGGCAGCGCGTGGAACAGCTGTCGCAGGGTATTTTAGCCAGCACCGATCCGGGACCCGCGCTGCTGGCGCTGGCCGGCAACGTGGTGGAGATCGAACCAGCCGCAGCGTGTCATGCGGCGCGGCTGGCCGCCTTTTTGCAGGCGCAGACCGTGCATGGTCTGCAGGCGATGCTGGCCTCGCCCGCGTTCCCCGTGACGGTGCGCGAACTGCTGCTGGGCCTGGGCCTGCTGCTGCAGCCGGTGCGCCACAGCGGCCTGCCGCGCCTGGAGAAAAGCCTGGTGCTGCCGCTGCCGCACGAAGCGCAGCTGCGCGAACTGGTGGCCAGCTTCTGGCTGCACCTGATCGCGCCTTTCCTGCGCCAGGCCGATTTTGAACTGGCGCTGTTCTTTTCCCACCTTGACGAGGCGCCCGTGCTGGTGATCGGTTTTTGCGGCGCCGACCCGCATGGCTTGCGCGCGCTGATCGATCCGCAGGCGGGCAGCGAACGGCTGATCGTGTTCGACCAGCTCGAGTGGGTTGACGAGCAGCTGGGAGACGATGCGGCGCTGCGCCAGTTTTCCGCCTGCCTGCAGCAGGAGCAGTTGTCGCTGCGCTCCGCCTGCGCCATGTTTGCCGATACCTTTGCCTGAAGGATTACGATGAAATCTCACATTTTCCTGCTGCCGCTGCTGCTTCCTGCGGCCGTTCCCTGCCACGCGCAGGCGCAAGCGCTCCAGACGCCGATGCCGGGGCAAGTCCTCGTCACGGGCACTCTGGCCGACGAGGCGGGCAAGGCGGCCGTGCTGGCCCGATTGCGCGAACTGTATGGCGCCGAGCGCGTGGTCGACCAGATCGCCATCGGCAACGTGGCCGTGCCGGCCAACTGGAACGCCTACGTGCAAAAACTGATTGCACCGAACCTGAAGCTCATTTCACGGGGGCAGATCAGCATCGCCGGCAACAACGTCAGCGTGCGCGGCGAAGTGGCCAACGAGGCGCAGCGCCAGCAGATCGCCAGCGACCTCGCCACCAGCCTCAATCCCACCTACACCGTCAACAACGGCTTGCGCGTCAAGGCGGCCGAGGCCGAGCAGGGCTTGCTCGACGCGGCGCTCGACAAGCGCATCATCGAATTCGACAGCGGCAAGGCTTCCATCACCCCGGCCGGCCTGGCCATCCTCGACGAGATGGCGGCCGTCATGCTCAAGCTGCGGGGGCGCAAGGTGGAAGTGATCGGCCATACGGACGACACGGGCCAGCGCGCCAGCAATGTGGCGCTGAGCCGGGCGCGCGCCGAAGCCGTGCGCGCCTACCTGGCCAGCAAGGGCATCGTGGCCGATTCGGTGCTGGTGTCGGGCCAGGGACCGGACCGCCCCGTAGCCAGCAACGCAACGGCCGATGGCCGGGCGAGAAACCGGCGTATCGAATTCAGAATCGCGCAATAGATTGGGTTGACACCTCACAAAACCGTAGCGAGCGGAAGGGAGAGGCGGTCGAGAAGCGCAACCGTGCTAGAGCACGGTGAGCATCGCAGGCCGCCTATACCGACGCGCAGTAGGTTTTGTGAGGTGTTCAGGGCAGGGTGATGGTCAGGTGTGCCGGGCTTGGCGCCAGCTTGACCAGGTCCGCATACGCGGCCAGGGTCGTTTGCGTGCCGCGCGCCAGATGCGTTTTCAAGCTCAGGTAGGCGCAGATGGCCAGCAGGGCGAAAAAGCTCGACAGCGCCCACAGCGGCACGTCGCTGCCGCGTTTGTTGACCACCTGGTCGGGGCGTTCCGCGCGCGGCGCGAAGCCGCGGCTCTTGCCCTTGATGTGGGCGATCTCGTCGCCCAGGCGCGCCGTCAGGTAGCTGAGTTTTTCGCCGCCGTCGATCGCATACTTGCCCTGGAATCCCAGCAGCAGGCACATGTGGAAGACTTGCAGCGCCTGCACGCGCAGGGCGCCCTTGCCGCGCAAGGCGTCGAGTCGGTCGAAAAAGTGTTCGCCGGCCAGCTGGTCGCCAAAGATCAGCAACTGCAGCGGGCGCCGCTCCCACTGCTTGCGCAGGGTGAAAGGCGACGCCAGGATGATTTCATCGACTGCCGCGCAAAACGCATACTTGGCCGCCTCGACATCGTCGCCATCGGCGCGGATCTTTTTTGCCTCGCGTTCGAAGTCGTCGAGGAAGGCCGTGATGCGGTCCATGAAGCTTTGCTCGTCGCCGGGCGCCGAACCGTTCTTCAGCATGAACAGCATGTAAAAGCCTTCGTGCATCAGGTCCAGCAGAGCGCTGCCTGCATGCCGGCTGCTGCCTGCCGGGGCGGCACCGCGTGGTCCCAGCAGCGAGGGCGCTGCGCGCCGTTCGATGAGCTGGCTCATGCCGTCACCGCGATCAGTTCCAGCTGCAGGTCGCGTATGCCGGCTGGCACGTACACGGAAATCGACTGCGCCTTGAGCATCTGCTCATACAGCACGCCGCGGTTTTCAATCGAAAAATAATAGGTGTCGGGCCGCACGGGAATGGCCGCCGGCACTTGCGGCGCATGCGACAGTTTCAGGCCGGGCATGGCCGTCAACACGCATTTTTCCACGTCGTCTGGCGCGCCCACCTTGACGCGCAGCGGCACCACGTCCACCAGTTCGATGGCGGGCATGGCGGCGCGAATCGCCAGGTACAAGGTGGTGTGCTGGTCGATCTTGCCCGAATCGAGCTTGCCCAGGTAGTACGACGGCTGGTCCTCGAGCAGGGCGATGGAAAAATACTTCGACGAGATGACGGTGTCGAGCAGCTCGCGGATGATGCCATCGATGGCGTCGAAGCAGATGCCCGGCTGCGCGTGGTCGTAGGCGGGCAGGCTGGCCAGGGTGTAGTGCCTGGAGTAGCTGAGCAGGCCGCCCGCCAGGCCCAGCAGCGCCTCGTACAGACGCTCCGGATGCAGGGCCGGATGGCGCACATAGTGCATCAGCGCGGCGGCGGCCGTGCTGACCGTGTGCAGCAGCCAGAACGAGGACACGTCGCCCGAGCGGAACTCGATCACGTTACGGCTCGGTTCCCGGTGGTGGCCGTGCAGCGCGCTCACTTTCGCCTGCAGCGCGTCGAGCAGGTGTTCCAGCACGCCTTGCAGGCGCGGCGCGCCGGCGATCGCCAGGCTGGGCGCCATGAACGATGGCACGGGCTCGAAGCCGCCCGACACCGTGCGCCGCAGGGCGATCAGCGGCAGGCAGTCGTACGAGCCGCGCGCCTCGCTGTCGGGAATCAGGCGTACGGTCTTCTTCAGGTAGGCCACGTCGGCCACGGCGGACTCCGTAAACAGGTCGGGTGTGGCGCGCATGGCGTGCGCAAAGCGCGTGGCTGTAGGCGTGCCTGCCGTTGACGCCTGCGCCGTGTAATTCATGCCTTCGCGGTTGAGGATGGGCAGCGCCGCGTAGTACGTCACTTCCTGCACCGCCGGCGGCAGCGCTTCCAGGTCCACCGGCGGGGGCAGGGTGTCGCTGCCGTGTGCGCCGTCGCCCAGCGCCTCGAACACTTCGCCATCGCGGAAGATCGCCGACAGGGCTTGCAGGCGCAGGGTGCCCGTCTTCAGCGCCGCCAGGTCCCACTGCATGTGCGCCACGCCCCACAGGTAGGGATGCAGCGCGCTGGCCGTGTGATGCAGGCGAGCTTCGTGATACTGATCCTGGCGCTGGAAATGCTGCGGCCGCAGGAACAGGCCTTCTCCCCACAAGACTTTCGCTGCCATGCCCATCTCGATTCTCCTTGAATGTGTGGCGTGCGGGTGTGCTTCATTCATTTGCGCTACTGGCAGCGCGGGGTTGACAGTGTGGACATGCCGCTGACGCTCAGCGCGCACGCGTGCAGGCCGACGGTGATGCCGCCGCGTTCCGCCTCGGCGGCGGCAAAGGTGGCGCGCCAGCGCTGTGCCGCAGGCGCGCGGAACAGGGCCACCACGCCGATGAAATACGCTTCCTTGCTGACTTTCTCCTGCACTTCGTAGCGCTGGCCTGGCACCAGCAGCACTTCCTTCACTTCCATCAGGTCGGCGCCCAACGCGGCCTTTTCACGCTGCGTGTCGAGGAAGCTGTCGTATGGCGCCTGCTCGAAGGCGGCGCTCTGGCGCAGCTTGTAGATGCGCGCCACCAGCGCCAGCGGCCGGCCTTCGGCATCGGTGTTGAGGCGCTGCGCCGCGTGCAGGCGGATGTTGACATTGCGTGGCGGTTTTTGCGCGTCCGGCAGTTCCGGCGGCGGCTTGGCCACGCCGGCCATTTGCAGCGCCGCGTTGGCCAGGGTGCCGATGGCGCCGCCCGCGCAGCCGGCCAGCAGAAGGACCGGCAACAGTAGCGCGGTGGCGCGGATCAGGCGGCGGAGCGGGGCGTCAGATGGCATGGGTGATCTTTGCAAGGTGGAGGGTGGAAATAAAAGTGTTGCAGTCATTTAAACGCATGCAGGGGCGGCCTGCTTGCGCTGGCGCAAAGTCCGCCTGCGATCAAGACAATTACTGCGCCAGATCAGGATTCATGGCGCCGCCTGCCGCTGTTGCATGGAACTTCTTCTTTGCTGATTAATCTCAATCTGGCAAAAAAATTGGCGATCAATAATGGTCTCCACCAAGGCGCCGCCCATCTTTCCCAGCGGTAGCGTCCTCGATGTGAAGGAATGCCCCGATGAAGCCAGCCACCATGTTGCCCCGTATTGCCTGCTTCGCCAGCGCCTTGCTGCTGGCCGCTTGCGCCACGCCAGAGCAGCCGACGCCCAAGAAACCTGCAGCGCCGACCCTGGCGCAAGTGATCAGCGACGCCGATGCGGCCGCGCGCGCTGGCCAGTACGAGCGCGCCATGACCATCCTCAAGGGCGGTGGCAGCAGCTACCCGGCCGACAAGGCACCGTGGCTGAAAATGGCGCAGATGAAGTTCGATCGCGGCCAGTACGGCGACGCCATCGGCCATGCGCTCGAAGCGCTGGAGCGCGACCCGGACGACAAGGTCGCCAACAGCATCGTCGCCGTCAGCGGCTTGCGCCTGTCCGGCAAGGCGTTGGCCGACCTGTCGCGGCAAAACAATCTGAATGGCTCGCTGCGCTCGGAAGCGCAGGACCTGGCCAAGCTGCTGCGCGCGAGCATTGGCGAAGACGTGCTGGTGCCGCCGGCCAAGCGTCCGCCGGCGACCGGCAAGCGCGCTGCCGGTTCCGGTACGCCGGCGGCGAAGGGTGCGGCGCAGCAAGGCAGCGCAGCCGATCCGTTCAGCGGCCTGAAATAAGTAGGCGTTCCCACCATCCCTTTGCAAAGGAAGCGATATGCCCAAGTCCGACAGCGTGCAAAAACGCCTGCAAAAGATACGCGCGCCGCGCGTGCAAATGACTTACGACGTCGAGATTGGCGACGTGACTGAAAACAAGGAGCTGCCTTTCGTGGTAGGCGTGCTGGGCGACTTTGGCGGCAATCCGGGCAGCGAGAAAAAACGCCTGAAGGACCGCAAGTTCGTCGCCATCGACCACGACAACTTTGATGAAGTGCTGGCCGGCGTGGAGCCGGTGGCGCGTTTCACCGTGCCGAACCGCATCAGCGAGGCGGGCGGCACGTTCGCCGTCGACCTGCACTTTCGCTCTATGGACGACTTCCGCCCGGAATCGGTGGTGCGCCAGGTCGACCCCTTGCGCAAGCTGCTCGAGGCGCGCACCAAGCTGGCGGACTTGCGCAACAAGCTGGCCGGCAACGACAAGCTGGAAGACTTGCTGACGGAAGTGCTGAATAACACGGACAGCCTGGCCACCCTGAAACCGCAGTTCCCAGCGCAGGAGAATTGAGATGAGCGCCCAGGCAGAAGCCCTTGCAGTAGCCGCATCCGATGCCCCGGCCGCGACCGACTTGCTGGACCAGATCGTCGAGCAAAGCCGCGTCGCCAAGTCCGGCGCCGAACATGCGCGCGCGCGCGACCTGATCTCGGAACTGGTGGCGCAGGTGCTCGACGGCACGGTGCTGATGTCCAGCAGCCTGTCGGCCACGCTGGACGCGCGGGTGGCAGAAATCGACCGCCTGATTTCCGCGCAGCTCAGCGAAATCATGCATGCGGCGCCGTTCCAGCAGATCGAGCAAAGCTGGACTGGGCTGCGCTACCTGGTCGGCAATTCCGACACGGGAACGCGCCTGCAGATCCGCATGTTCAACGCCACCAAGCGCGAACTGGTGAAGGATTTCCAGGCGGCGCTGGAGTTCGACCAGAGCAGCATGTTCAAGAAAGTCTACGAAGAGGAATTCGGCACCTTCGGCGGCGCGCCATTCGCTGCACTGCTGGGCGACTTTGCCATTTCCCGCCAGCCGGAAGACATGTATTTCGTCGAGCAGATGTCGCACATCGCCGCCGCCGCCCATGCGCCGTTCATCGCTTCGGCCGCGCCCGAGCTGTTTGGCCTGGAAAGCTACGGCGACCTGGGCAAGCCGCGCGACCTGGCCAAGGTGTTTGACACCATCGAGTACGCGAAATGGAAAGCCTTCCGCGAATCCGAGGATGCGCGCTACGTCGGCCTGACCTTGCCCCGCTTCCTGGGCCGGCTGCCCTTCAATCCCGTCGATGGCACCACCGTCGAAGGTTTTAACTTCGTTGAGGAAGTCGATGGCAGCGACCATCACAAATACCTGTGGTGTAACGCCGCGTATGCGTTCGGCTGCAAGCTGACGCGCGCCTTTGCCGATTACGGCTGGTGCGCCGCCATCCGCGGCGTGGAGGGCGGCGGCCTGGTGGACGACCTGCCCACCCATACCTTCAAGACCGATGAGGGCGACGTGGCCCTGAAATGCCCGGCCGAAGTGGCGATCACCGACCGCCGCGAAAAGGAATTGTCGGACCTCGGTTTCATCTCGCTGGTGCACTGCAAGAACACAGCGTATGCCGCCTTCTTCGGCGCGCAGTCGGCGCAGAAAAGCCGCAAGTACAACAGCGACGCGGCCAACGCGAACGCGGTGCTGTCGTCGCAGTTGCAGTACATCTTCGCCGTCTCGCGCATCGCCCACTACATGAAAGCCATGATGCGCGACAAGATCGGCAGCTTTGCCGCCGCCTCCAACGTGGAAGACTTCCTGAACCGCTGGCTGATGCAGTACGTGCTGCTCGACGATAACGCCAGCCAGGAACAGAAGGCGCAGTTCCCGCTGCGCGAGGCTTCCGTGCAGGTGCACGAAGTTCCGGGCCGGCCCGGCGTGTACCGCGCCGTGTCGTTCCTGCGGCCGCACTTCCAGCTTGATGAATTATCCGTATCGCTCCGACTGGTCGCGGAGTTGCCGAAGTCGACCAATTCCTGATCCACCCATCTTTCAACCAAAGGAGCACACCATGGCAATCGATGTATATCTGCAGATAGACGGCATCAAGGGCGAGTCCACCGATGACAAGCACAAGGACTGGATCGAGTGCAAATCGGTCAGCTGGAGCGTCGAGCAGCCGAAGTCCGCCACCGCCTCGACGGGCGGCGGCCACACGGCTGAACGCTGCGAGCACAAGGACATCGTCATCTCCAAGCTGGCCGACCTGGCCTCGCCGGTGCTGCTGCAGACCTGCTCGGCCGGCAAGACCATTCCCAAGGCGCGCTTCGAATTCATGCGCGCCGACGGCCAGGGTGAGCGCGTCAAGTATTTTGAAATCGAAATCGAGAATGTGCTGATCGGCGCCGTCACGCCGAACGTGGAAGAAGGCGACATCCTGGGCGAGCATGTCGGCTTCAAGTTCTCGAAAGTGAAGTGGAAGTACACGCAGCAAAAAGTGACGGGCGGCGCCGGCGGCAATACCTCGGGCGGCTGGGACCTGGCCGCGAACCGCGTGGTTTGATCCAAGGTGCGTGGCGCGCGGCGGCCACCTTCGCCCGCGCGCCGCGCCGACTTTTCAGGAGAGCGCATGGACAGTTATGTACCTGGCCTGTTCGACCGCCTGATGGGCGACGGCGGTGCGGTAGCGGGCGGCGTGGCGGTGCGGCTGTCGATCGAGCAGTTGAAGGATGCGGTGGCACGCGACCTGGAAGAGCTGCTCAACACGCGCGTGGCCCTGCCGCCCGGCGCGCTGGACGCGTATCCGGAATGCGCGGCCTCCATCGTCAACTATGGCTTGATCGATTTCGCCGGCATGTGCCTCTCCAGCAGCGATGACCGCGCCCGCATCTGCGCCGCGTTGAAGGCAGCCATCGAACGCCACGAACCGCGCCTGCGCAATGTGCGCGCCCGCCTGGAACGCGAGGCAGGCAGCATCAACCGCGTGGGCTTCGTCATCAGCGGCACCCTGGCCGTGATATCCGGCGGCGAGATGGTCAATTTCGATGCCGTGCTGCAGCCGTCGTCGCTGCGCTATTCGATCAACCGCAAGGGAGCCGCCGCATGAGCAATAATTTGAAAACACTGATCGCCAAACTGAATGAGACGGCGCGCACGGCAGCCACCCGCGCCGCCGGCATCTGCGTGGGACTGGGGCAGTACGAAGTCGATATCGAACACCTGTTCCTGGCCCTCTTGGAGCAGGAGCGCAGCGATTTCGTCACCATTGCGCGCCGCAGCGAAATCAGCCTGACGGCGCTGGAGGCCGACCTGCGCCGCGAGATCGGCAGCTTCCGCACCGGCAGTGCGCGCACGCCAGTGTTTTCGCCCCACTTGCCGCTGCTGTTCGAACATGCCTGGCTGATCGCCTCGCTGGGCACGGTGGCGGATCCCACCCGGCCGGCCACCATCCGCAGCCGCCATCTGTTGCTGGCGCTGTTGACGGAGCCGGAACTGTCGCAGCTCGCGTATCGGGGCTCGAAGCTGTTTGCCCGCTTCAGCGTGGAGCAATTGAAGCACCATCCGGACAGGCTGACCGCCGGCTCCGAAGAGGAAAGCGCGGCCGTGCCGCAGCTTTCCAACACACCCGATGATCCTGTTGCGACGCTTGCCAGCAAGACCCCGGCGCTGGACCAGTTCACCACCGACCTGACGCAACTGGCGCGCGACGGCAAGCTCGATCCCGTGATCGGCCGCGAGGCGGAGATACGCCAGGCCGTCGACATCCTGCTGCGCCGGCGCCAGAACAATCCTATCCTCACCGGCGAGGCGGGCGTGGGCAAGACGGCTGTGGTGGAAGGACTGGCCTTGCGCATCGCTGCCGGCGACGTGCCCGAGGTGCTGCAGGGCGCGCATATCCACGCGCTCGACATGGGCTTGCTGCAGGCCGGCGCCAGCGTCAAGGGAGAATTCGAAAGCCGGCTGAAGAATGTCATCGACGAGGTGGCGAAAAGCCCGCACCCCATCATCCTCTTCATCGACGAGGCACATACCATGATCGGCGCCGGTGGCCAGGCGGGGCAGAATGACGCGGCCAATTTGCTGAAACCGGCGCTGGCGCGCGGCGCCCTGCGCACCATTGCCGCCACCACCTGGAGCGAGTACAAAAAATACTTTGAAAAGGATGCGGCGCTGGCGCGGCGCTTCCAGGTGGTGAAGGTGGAAGAACCCGGCGAAGACATTGCCTGCGCCATGCTGCGCGCCATGGCGCCGCTGATGGAGCGCCATTTCGGCATCCGCGTGCGCGATGTCGCCATCGTCGAGGCAGTGCGCCTGTCGCACCGCTACATCAGCGGGCGCCAGTTGCCCGACAAGGCCATCAACGTGCTCGATACGGCGTGCGCCAAGGTGGCGCTGGGCCAGCGTGCCACGCCGGCGCAGCTGGAAAACGCGAACCGGCGGCAGGAGCGTATCGGCGCGGAAATCGCCGCCCTGAGCCGCGAGGCAAGCGATGGCGAAGCGCCCGATAAAGCCGGCGCCGCGCGCCTGGCGCAGCTGCGGCGCGAGCATGAGGAAGGACAGGCGGTGATCGCGGCGCTGGCGCAGCGCTGGGAGCGCGAAAAGGCGCTGGTGGCGCAGATCGGCGACTTGCGTGGGCAACTGCGCGGCGAGCGGCCGGGCGAAGTCGGCGCGGCCCGCCTGCTGGCGCTGAAGGAAGAACTGGCGGCCCTGCAGGGAGAAGCGCCGCTGGCGCCGTTGGAAGTCGATGCGCAGGTGGTGGCCGGCATCGTCGCCGGCTGGACCGGCATCCCGTTGGGGAAAATGCTGAAGGACGAGATTCGCACGGTGCTGACCCTGGATGGGGCGCTGCGCGAACGGGTGCTGGGACAGGACCACGTCATCGCGGCGGTGGCGCAGCGCGTGCGCACGGCGCGCGCCAGCCTGGACGACCCGAACAAGCCGCAAGCCGTGTTTTTGTTCACGGGACCGTCCGGCACGGGCAAGACGGAAACGGCGCTGGCGCTGGCCGACCTGCTGTATGGCGGCGAGCGCAAGCTCATTACCATCAACATGAGCGAATACCACGAGGCGCACAGCGTGGCCGGCTTGAAAGGCTCGCCGCCCGGCTATGTCGGCTATGGCGAGGGCGGCGTGCTGACGGAAGCTGTGCGGCGCCAGCCCTACAGCGTGGTGCTGCTCGATGAGGCGGAAAAGGCCCATCCCGATGTGCTGGAGCTGTTCTTCCAGGTCTTCGACAAGGGCGTGCTCGATGACGCGGAAGGGCGCGAGGTCGATTTTCGCAACACCGTCATCATCGCCACCTCGAACCTGGGCTCCGGCGCCATGATGGCCGCCTGTCTGAACCGCGCAGCGCAGGACTTGCCCACGCCGGCTGCGCTGGAAGAATTGGTGCGCCCGCAACTGGTGGCGCATTTCAAGCCGGCCTTGCTGGGACGCCTGAAGGTGCTGCCGTTCTATCCCTTGAGCGACGCGGTGCTGGCCGAGATCATCGCGCTGAAGCTGGCGCGTATCGGGCAACGCATCGCGCGCAACCACCAGGCGCAGTTCAACCATGACGCGGGCCTGGTCGAGGCGGTGCTGGCGCGCTGCACCGAGGTCGACTCGGGCGCGCGCAATGTCGACCAGATTCTCAACGGCAGCCTGCTGCCGTTGATCGCCGAAGCGGTGCTGGCGCGCATGGCAGAGGGCGAGCCGATCGCCTCCATACGCGTCAGCGCCAGCAAGCAGGGGCAGTTCAAGTACACAATCCGATAATCCACCGCCCGGAGAGCGCCATGTTCAATCTGGAGCAGTTGCTGCACCCCGTCAGCGCCGTCAGTCCCTGCGGCGAAGACATCACTTTCAGCCAGGAGCTCGACGCCATCGCGCGCGCGCGCCAGCATGATGATCCTAGCCTGGACCAGGGCGAGTGGGTAACGGCGCTGAAGGAGGCCGACTGGCCTTTCGTGGCGACGCGCTGCGAACAGCTGATCGCAGCGTGCAGCAAGGATTTGCGCGTGGCCGTGTGGCTGGCCGAGGCGCACGCGAAAACGCGCCACTTCCGTGGCCTGGGCGATGGCTACGCGCTGCTGGCCGGCCTGTGCGAACGGTATTGGGATGGCCTGTACCCGCCGGCGGAAGAGGGCGACCAGGAACAACGCATCGGCAATGTCTTCTGGCTGCTGTCGCGCACGCCGCAACTGCTGCGCGAGATCCCGCTGACCGATGGCGCCGATGGCCTGTATTCACTGCAGGATTTCGATGCGGCGCGCCAGCGCGCGGCGGCCACCCTGGCGCAGGGAGCAGCGGAACAGGGCTGGGGTGATACGCGCCACGACGAAGGTGCGACTCTGGCGCAGATGGAGGCGGCGCGGCAAAGGAATACACGCGCCTTTTCCGACGCATTGCTGGCCGATGCACAGTACTGCATGCAGTCGCTGCTGGCGTTCGAACGCAGCGTCGATGCGCGTTTTGGCACCGATGGGCCGAGTTTCCGCGCCGCGCGCGAAGCGCTGGAAAACGTCATTCATTTCATTGCGCCGTTGCCATCTGGCGTGGACTTCGCCGGTGCGCCGCCCGCCGCTGGCCAGGGCGCCAGCAACGGCGGGGGCGCCATCGTGCAACGCCAGCAGGCACTGGCCCAGTTGCGCCAGGTGGCCGATTTTTTCCGCCGCACGGAGCCCCACAGCCCCGTCGCGTATCTGGCCGACAAGGCCGCCAGCTGGGGCGAACTGCCGCTGCACCTGTGGCTGCGCGCCGTCGTCAAGGACTCGGGCACCTTGGCGCAGCTCGACGAGATGCTGGGGACGAACAGCGCGAACGGGTGATCGCTGTTGGCGCTTCCATGCTAATCTTTGGGCATGTCCAGAATATTCATGTTGCCTGCCGCGCTATGCCTGTTCATCGCTGCCAGCGCGCAGGCCGGGGCTGCTACACCGCTGGTGATCTATGGCGACGACGATTATCCGCCATACTCCTACGTCGAGAATGGCCAGCTGAAAGGCATCTACGCGCAGATCGTGCGTGAAGCCGTGCAATCGATGCCGCAGTATGCGGTGCAACTGCGTCCCGTGCCCTGGAAGCGGGGGCTGCTGATGCTGCAGACGGGCGAGGCGTTCGCCCTGTATCCGCCGTATTCGTGGCGCAGCGAACGGCCGTATGTGCGCTATTCTGTGCCGCTGCTGATGGAGCAGTTGGTGGTGCTGTGCAATCAGGACGTGCTGGCCAGGCGCGCGCTGCGGCAGTGGCCCGCCGATTACGGCGGCCTGCACATCGGCGTGAACGCGGGTTTCCTGCTTGGCGATGCGGCGCTGACGGCGTCCTTGCGCGCCGAAAAAATCGTGCTCGACCCGGCCAAGGGCACGCGCACGAATCTGCTCAAGCTGATGCGCGGGCGCATCGATTGCTATGTCAGCGACCGCCTGTCGGCGCAGTGGGAATTGCAGCGCATCCGGCGCGAAGGGCAGCCGGGCACGCCGATGCAGGCGCTCCAGGAAACGGCGCAGCTGGCCAGCCAGCAGGGCCACCTGGGCTTTACGACACGCCAGCCGGCCGCCTACCCCTATCGCGATGACTTTATCGAGCAATTCGATGCCGCCATCGTGCGCATGCAGAATAGTGGCGCGATCCGCCGCATCGTCGACCACGCATTGCTACCCTGATTTTAGCTATGGAGAAGAGCATGAAAAAACTGTTGTTACTGTGTGTGCTCGTGCTTGCAGGCTGTGTGGGCCGGCCCGAGAATATTCATCCCGTCAATGACTTCGACACGACCCGCTATCTTGGGAAGTGGTATGAGATCGCGCGCCTCGATCATTCCTTCGAACGGGGCCTGAGCCATGTGACGGCTGACTATAGCCTGCGCCAGGATGGCGGCCTGAAAGTACTTAATCGCGGTTACAAGGACGCGGACGCGAAGTGGAAGGAAGCCGAAGGCAAGGCGTATTTCGTGGACAAGAAAGAGGTGGGCTATCTGAAAGTGTCGTTCTTCGGCCCCTTTTATGGTTCTTACATCGTTTTTGATTTGGACTCGCAAGATTACAGCTACTCCATGATCAGCGGCCCCGACAAGTCATACTTGTGGTTGCTGTCGCGCACGCCCACCATGGACCCTGCCTTGCAGCAGCGCCTGGTCGAGAAAGCGCGCGGGCTGGGTTTCGATACGTCAAAATTGATCTATGTGAAGCAAAACTGACCTTGCTTGCCTGCCGCCCGTTCGTGGCGGCATAGCGCCTTCCAGTTGTTGCTTTACTGCATTATTTCTTGCAATACCATCCTGATTCACTCACAATCTGTTTCAAAGCGGTGCGCTGCGGGGTGCTGCCATTCTGGTGGCGCGAGCAGTGCTGTGTCGCCGCTCGCGATTGCCGCACGGTAGATGCGTGCTAAATTGGTACGTAGCAGCAGGTCGGTTTCTTGGCGTTTGTGCATTGTTTTTTTAGATAGGAATTACGCAATGAAAAACCTCAAAATCGGCGTGCGTCTCGGTGGCGCTTTTGCCGCCGTCTTGCTCCTGTTGACGAGCCTGACCGTGGTGGGCATCGTGCAAATGCAAAGCGCCAGCAAGGAAACCTATACACTGGTCAACGTCAAGGTGCGCAATGAGCGCCTGATCGCCGAGTGGACCAAGGTCATCGAGGTGAACGCGGCGCGCACGGCGGCCGCCTGGAAAGTCAGTGACCCCGAACACCAGAAGCAGTTTGAAAAGGAAATGGCGGTCTCGTCCGCCCGTGCCACGGAAATCCAGAACGATATCGGCAAGAGCGAGCTGAACTCTGAAGAGCAGGCGCTGTACCAGGAGGTGCTGAGCACGCGCAAGGCCTACACGGAAGTGCGCAAAAATGTGTTCAAGGCCAAGAATGCGGGTGACCTGGAACTGGGCAAGCGCCTGTACGAGGGCGACATGGCCGCCAAGCGCGATATTTACCTGGCGGCGCTGAAGAAGCTGGAAGTGCTGGAGGCCAGATTGCTCGATGAAGCGGCTGCGCAAATCCGTTCGCGCTACGAAAACGGCCGTTTTCTGCTGATCTCGCTGGGCGCGTTCGCCATTTTGCTGGGCATCGCCTGCGCTTACTGGATTACGCGTTCGATCACCCGTCCCATCACGCGCGCTGTCGAAGTGGCGGAAGCCGTTTCCGCTGGTGACCTGACCAGCGATATCGTGGTGGAAAGTCGCGATGAAACGGGGCAGCTGATGCATGCGCTGAAAAACATGAACGATAAACTGGTCAGTATCGTCGGCCAGGTGCGCGCCGGCACCGAATCGATCAGCACGGCATCGAGCGAAATTGCTGCCGGCAACCTGGACTTGTCGTCGCGTACGGAAGAGCAGGCCAGCTCGCTGGAAGAGACCGCTTCTTCGATGGAAGAACTGACCTCGACCGTGAAACTCAATGCCGACAATGCGCGCAGCGCCAATCAGCTGGCCATCGACGCCTCGCAGATCGCCAGCAAGGGCGGCGTGGTGGTGTCGGAAGTGGTCAGCACCATGGGCTCGATCAACGATTCCTCGCGCAAGATTGTCGACATCATCAGCGTCATCGACGCCATCGCCTTCCAGACGAATATCCTGGCACTGAACGCGGCCGTGGAAGCGGCCAGGGCCGGCGAGCAGGGCCGCGGTTTTGCCGTAGTCGCATCCGAGGTGCGCAACCTGGCGCAGCGGTCGAGCGCGGCGGCCAAGGAGATCAAAGGCTTGATCGACGATTCCGTGCAAAAGGTCGAAGCCGGTTCGCAACTGGTGGACAAGGCGGGCCGCACCATGGACGAGATCGTGCAAAGCATCAGCCACGTGACGCAGATCATGAACCAGATCACCGATGCCAGCGATGAGCAGCGCGCCGGCATCGAGCAAGTCAACCAGGCCATCGGCCAGATGGATCAGGTGACGCAGCAAAACGCTGCCCTGGTAGAGCAGGCCGCCGCGGCAGCCGAATCCATGCAGGAACAGGCAGCCAAGCTGGCCGAGGTGGTGGGGGTATTCAAGCTCGATGTCACCTCGCAATATGTCTCGGCCAGCGTGTCCGCCCGGCCCGCCGCAGGCCAGCCTGCGGCACGGCGTGCCCTGAGCGCTGTTGCGCGCACCTCCGCGTCCACTGTCGTCGCCCGCTCCGCCAGCGGCCCCGTCAAGGCAGCGAAACCGGACACGGCACACACCAGCAAGCCGCGCACACCGGTCGCTTCTGGCGCCGACGAGTGGGAAGAGTTTTAAGCTTTGTTTTAAGCGGCCCCATGCTCGGCCATTCCCGCTGGCATGGCGCGGGCGCTACAATCGCGGCTTGAAGAATACCGCGCACGCGCTCCGCCATGACCACCAGCCGCACCTCCAGCACCTCCAGCATCTCCAGCCAGACCTCTGCATCGCCCTCCCACGCCGAAGCGGCCAAACGCGAGCGCTGCCCGCTCTGCCTGCGCGCCGCCACCAGCTGCATCTGCCGCTGGATCGCCCCCGTTTCCCATGCGGTGGAGGTATTGATCCTGCAACATCCGCTGGAAGTCCACAACGCCAAGGGCAGTGCCCGCTTGTTGCACCTGAGTCTGCCCAACAGCCAACTGCTGACGGGCGAGCAGTTTGCCCCGGACACGCTTGCCGCACTGCTGGCCGACAAGCACAATGTGCTGCTGTATCCGGAGACGCCAGGCGATCGTTCGCTGGGCATCGCGCCGCCGCCTGCGCTCGACCCCGCCACTTTGCTTGATCCGGCACGCTTGCGGCTGGTGGTGCTGGACGCCACCTGGCGCAAGAGCCGCAAGATGCTGTATCTGAATCCCCGCTTGCAGCAGTTGCCGCGCCTGCCCCTGCGCGATACGCCCGCTTCCCATTACCTGATCCGCAAGGCGCACGCGCCAGACCAGTTGTCGAGCCTGGAGGCGACGTGCTATGCCTTGATGCAGTTGGAGCAGGACGCACCGCGCTTCGTTCCCTTGATCACGGCATTTGACGGTTTTGTCGCGCAGCAGTTGAGTTATGTCATGCCGCATGCTGAAAAAGCGTGAAACGGCATCACGCCAGCCCTTGATCTTGGCTGCACAGCGGCATAGTATACTGTACGTATATACAGTTAATGGAGCCGTTCATGAAAGCAATCATTCCAGAGCACGATGACAGCTTCGCCGGGCAAGCCATGTTGCCGCCGCAATCGCTGAAAAGCCGCAAGGGGCGCGGTGCCGTGTCGAACTTGCAAGGGCGCTACGAGGCGCATGCGCGCGCCGGTTTCGATGATGGCTGGAGCGTGGGCGGCCTGGACGAGGCCGCCGGGGAGGAGGATCCGGGCTGGAAGACGCAGGTCAGCGACGAGCAGGCACGCACCATCCTCACGCGCAATGCCTCGCCCGATTTGCCCTTCAATGTGTCGCTGAACCCGTACCGGGGCTGTGAACATGGCTGCATTTATTGCTTTGCCCGTCCCACGCACAGCTATCTGGGCCTGTCGCCGGGCCTGGACTTCGAAAGCCGCATCTACGCCAAGGTGAACGCCCCCGAACTGTTGCGGCGCGAATTGGCCAAGCCGTCGTATGTGCCCGAACCGATCGCCCTGGGCGTCAATACCGATGCGTATCAGCCGTGCGAACGCGAACGGCAACTGACGCGGCGCGTGCTGGAAGTGTTGCACGAGTGTGAGCATCCCGTGGCGCTGATCACGAAATCGTCGCTGATCGAGCGCGATATCGACATTCTGGCGCCAATGGCGGCCAGGCACCTGGCGGCCGTGGCCGTCACTGTCACCACGCTCGATCCCGGCATCGCGCGCACGCTGGAGCCACGCGCGGCCGCCCCGGCGCGGCGGCTGCGCACCATCCGCACCCTGACGGAGGCGGGCATTCCCGTGGGCGTGAGCATCGCGCCCATCATTCCGTTTGTCACGGAACCGGAAATCGAGCAGCTGCTCGAAGCCGTGCGCGACGCTGGCGCCATCCACGCCCATTATGTGGTGCTGCGCCTGCCGTGGGAAGTGAGCCCATTGTTCCAGCAATGGCTGGAAGCGCACTTCCCGGAACGGGCCCAGCGCGTGATGAACCGGGTGCGCGAAATGCGCGGCGGCAAGGATTACGACAGCGCGTCCGGCACGCGTATGCGGGGCGAAGGCGTGTGGGCCGACCTCATCCGCCAGCGTTTCGAGAAAGCCGTGCACAGGCTGGGGCTGCACGGCAAGGGCGGCCGCTTCAAGCAGCTCGATTGCACGCAGTTCCGGCGGCCACTGGTGGTGCCGCCGTTGGGGGCAAGGGAGAAAGGGGGCAATGCGGGGCAGCTGGATTTGTTTTAAGTTAAACCGTCCTCAGCGCTGATGCGGCATGCGGCATGCGGCAGGGTGGTGCTCACGCGCTGAAATGCGGGCAGTGGTGACCTGCGGCTGGGGGAGTGCAGCTGCTCGCCGGGATGAGTGCGCCGTCTTCCAGGAACCCGGAGGCAGGATCTTGCCACAGGTGTCTTGCCACAGGTGCCGGAGGGCGCCGCGCGCTCTATCGTGCGGCGCTATCGTGTGGCGTCATCCTGGGTATGGGTCTGGAACTGCGCCAGATGCTGCTCGATGGCAAAGACGTGCGGGTCGCTCTTGCCCAGCTCACGCAGGGCGCTGGCCAGGTGCAGCAGGTATTCGCTGTTCGGGCCGCTGGGGCCGTTTGATCGGGCAATCTGGCGCGCGATGTCCAGTTCCGGGGCGGCGCCGAGGAAGGCGGCGTTTTCTTCGTTGGCGATGTACACCAGGCCTTCGACCTTGCCGCCATCCTCGAAGCTAATGTCGGTGGCCAGGCGCAGGTAGCCATTTTTTTCGCGGTGGTCGAGGTGGGCGAAGACTTCAGGGGTAATTAAATAAGCCATGCCGTCGCACACGGCGCCCGCCTGCGGGACGATGGTGGCAACCCTGCCCGGCGCCATCGGCGTGCCCCGATGATCGTGCGATCCCTGCCAGAAGCGCCGTGTCCAGCCGGCGATGCTGGCGGGGCGGCGTTCAATATAGGGAAAGTCCGCCTTGTAGATCAGCGAGCCGTAGCCGAACAGCCAGACCTGGGCGTGGCCGTCGAATTTGTTCATGCGCTGGTTGATGGCGATGGTGGCGGCGTCGATGCAAGACAGGTCGTTCTGGTCAGGCTGGGTCATGGCGTAAGCGGCAAGGGGCGATATGCCATTATAAAGCGCTGCCAGCCGGGCCGCTGGCCGGCAGGGCGTCGCGTGCGCCGTTGTTTCCGCCGACGTTCCACTCGTGCGTCTCGACGAACTGGAACAGGAAGGCCATGAAGCTTTCGGCCGCCGGCGACAGCGAACGGCCCGTCTTCGTGTAGACGAAAAAGCGCCGCGTCAGTTCCGGCTCGTGCAGGGCACGCATGTGCAATTTGTATAGTTTGACCATCGGTTCTGCATACGGCAGGCAGACCGTGATGCCCAGATTGGCGCTGACCATGGCCAGCGCCGTCGTCATGAAGGTCACTTCATTGTAGGGATTAAGCGACAGTTCGCGAAACGCGCCGTGCATGTCGCGCAGCAGGCGCTCCGTAAACTGGCCCTGCAGCGAGATGAACGGGTAGTCGCCCACATCGGCCCAGGTGACGCGCTCTTTCTGCTGCAGCGGGTGCTGCTCGGGGAAGACCAGCACGAAGGGCATTTCGAACAGCACTTGCGCGGCGATTTCCGCCGTCGGGTCGCGCTCGGGGCCGATGCCGAAATCGACTTCGCCGCTGAAGACGCGCGCCGACACATTTTCCACGGGGCAATCGACCAGGCGCAGCTGCACGTCCGGGTGTGCCTGGCGGTAGGCGGCGATCACTTCCGGCAGCAGGGTGCAGGCCATCATCTGCGGCGCGGCGATGCGCACCATGCCCGTTTTCAGGGCCTTGCGCTGGGCGATGCCGGCCATGGCGCCATCGAGGTCCTCGATCATCTTTTCAAACAGCGGATACAGTTCGCGGCCGATTTCCGACAGTTGCGTCTTGCGCGTGCTGCGCTCGACCACGCGCACGCCCAGCACGCTTTCCAGCTCCTTGATCAAGCCGCTCAAGGCGGACTGCGTCACGTGCAGGTATTCGGCGGCCAGGGTAAAGCTGCCGGTCTTGGCCAGCGCCACGAAGGCGCGCATCTGTCGCAGGCTGGGACTCATAAGATAATCCGATAAATCAATGGTTAAAAATTGTTTGTATGATAGCTGTAACTCGATTCTAATGGTGAAAAGCTGAAAAACACGCCAGCCATCGCGCCCAAGGCGCCATCCATTGGAGACAGACCATGAAGATCAAGCAAATCCACCACGTCGCCTACCGCTGCATCGACGCGAAGAAAACCGTCGAGTGGTACGTCAAGCATTTGAACATGCATTTCGTCCTCGCCATCGCGGAAGACCTGGTGCCGTCGACCAAGGCGCCGGACCCGTACATGCACGTCTTCCTCGACGCGGGCCAGGGCAATGTGCTGGCCTTCTTCGAATTGCCGACGCAGCCACCGATGGATCGCGACCGCAATACCCCCGCCTGGGTGCAGCATCTGGCGCTGGAAGTGGGCAGCATCGAGGAATTGCTGGCCGCCAAGGAGCGTCTGGTGGCCGCCGGCATCGAGGTGCTGGGCCCCGTGAACCACGCCATCTTCCAGTCGATTTACTTCTTCGACCCGAACGGTCATCGCCTGGAACTGGCGGCCAACGTGGGCACGCCCGAGATGATGGCCAAACTGGACGCCGTCAAATGGGAAATGCTGGAAGAATGGTCGCAGACGCGCCGCGCACCCAAGCACGCCGCCTGGATGCACGCGCCAGCTGAAGCCTGAGCGCCGCAGACTGAGACCATCTGATCAATACGTATAACAAGGAACACATCCAATGAAACTCGCAACCCTGAAAAACGGCAGCCGCGACGGCGCCCTGATCCTCGTCAGCCGCGACCTGCGTCAGTACCAGCGCGTGGCCGCCATCGCTCCCACCCTGCAGGCTGCACTCGACAAATGGGACGCCGTCGCGCCAAAGTTGGAACAGGCGTACGCCGACCTGAATGCGGGCCAGGCGCCGGACGCGCAGCCGTTTGATGCAGCGTTGTGCCACTCTCCGCTGCCGCGCGCCTACCAGTGGGCCGACGGTTCCGCTTACATCAACCACGTGGAACTGGTACGCAAGGCGCGCAACGCGGAAGTGCCGGCCTCGTTCTACACGGACCCGCTGATGTACCAGGGCGGCTCGGACAGTTTCATCGGCCCGCGCGACCCGATCTTCGCCCTGTCCGAAGAGTGGGGCATCGACCTGGAAGCTGAGGTGGCCGTCATTACGGGCGACGTGGTCATGGGCGCCAGCGTGGCCGATGCGGCAGCATCGATTCGCCTGGTCATGCTGGTCAACGATGTCTCGCTGCGCAACCTGATCCCGGGCGAACTGGCCAAGGGCTTCGGCTTCTTCCAGTCAAAGGCGGCCAGCGCGTTTTCGCCCGTCGCCGTCACGCCCGATGAACTGGGTGCCGACTGGGCGGACAGCAAGCTGCATTTGCCGCTGCTGGTCGACCTGAACGACAAGCCGTTCGGCAAACCAAACGCGGGCGAAGACATGACGTTCAATTTTGCGCAGCTGGTGGCGCATGCGGCGAAGACGCGCGAACTGGGCGCCGGCAGCATCGTCGGCTCGGGCACCGTGTCGAACAAACAGGGCAACCTGTTCGGTTCCAGCATCGACAATGGTGGCGTGGGCTACTGCTGCCTGGCCGAAGTGCGCATGTATGAAACCATCGAACACGGCGCGCCAAAAACGGCGTACCTGCAGTTCGGTGACACGGTGCGCATCGAGATGCGCGACGCGGCCGGTGCCAGCATCTTCGGCAGCATCGAGCAGACGGTCGCGCTGTACGCCGGCCGCGCCTGAAAGGACGCCCCGTCATGAGCATGAAGTTGTACACCTATTTCCGCAGTTCGGCCGCCTACCGCGTGCGCATTGCCCTCAATTTAAAGGGCATCGATTACGACAGCATCCCCGTGCATTTGCTGCAGGATGGCGGACAGCAGTTGCTGCCAGCCTACCGGGCCGTCAACCCGTCGGCGCTGGTGCCGACGCTCGATGACGATGGCGCCATCCTGACGCAGTCGCTGGCGATGCTCGAATATCTGGACGAGACGCGTCCTGGCGTGCCGCTGCTGCCGGCCGATGCGCTGGGACGCGCCCGCGTGCGCGCGCTGGCGCTGGCGATTGCCTGCGATGCGCACCCGCTGACGAATCTGCGCGTCTTGAAGTACCTGAAAAACACGCTTGGCGTGTCGGACGAAGCCAAGCAGGAGTGGTACCGCCACTGGATGGCCGAGGGTCTGGCGGCCGTGGAAGCGCTGCTGGCGCAGGGCGATCCTGCCGGCACGGCCCTGTTCTGCCATGGCGACAGCCCGACGATGGCCGATTGCTGCCTGGTGCCGCAAGTGTTCAATGCGCAGCGCTTCGCCATCGACCTGGCGCCGTATCCGCGCGTGGCGCGCATCCATGCGCATTGCGCCGGCTTGCCGGCGTTTGCCGCCGCCCATCCGTCGCAGCAACCCGACGCCGAATAGCCTTGATGCGGCGCGAGGCAGAAAGCCCCGTCTGGCAACAGGTGGGGCTTTTTTACGCGTGCTTGATGTTGGCCAGGCAATGCCAGCTTGCCGGTAGGCTACAATTTGCGTTTGTCCAAATACTTCTCGCGCCATGACCGCTACCACCGTTCCCGCCGGCATCACCGACGCCCTGTCCCTGGCGCATGCTTCCTGGCGTCCCATCCTGCTGCGCGGCTTGCAGGCCATGATGGCGGCCGATCCCGCTTACCTGCCGGCGCTGGCCGTCGACGATTACCTGCCCACGCAGGGCCGGCTGTTTGCCGCCTTCGCCCTGCCGCTGGCGCAAGTGCGCCATGTGCTGGTGGGCGAGGGGCCGTATCCGCGCGCCGACAGCGCCACGGGCGTGTGCTTCATGGATGGCGCCGTCGGCAGTCTGTGGTCGGCGACGGGGCTGTCGAAGCCCGTCAACCGCGCCACGTCCTTGCGCAACTTCATGAAGATGCTGCTGGTGGCCGATGGCCAGTTGCAGGGCGGCGACACGTCAGGCGCGGCCATGGCGCCCGTGGCGGCCGCCGCGCAGCAAGCCGGTAGCGGCGTGATCCAGACCCTGCCCGACTTGCAGCGCAAGATGACGGAGCAGGGCTTTTTGCTGCTCAACGCGGCGCTGGTGTTCCGTTCTCATGTGCCGCCCGTGCAAGATGCGCGCGGCTGGCTGCCCTTCCTGCAGGTGGTGCTGGAAGCGCTGGCGCAGCAGGGAGGTGCGGCCTTGCCGCAATTGGTGTTGTGGGGCAAGATCGCCGAGCTCATCAAGCGCTTGCCAGTGGCGGCAATGCTGCCGCAGGTGACGGCGGAACATCCGTATAATCTGTCCTTTATCGGCAATCTTGACATGCAGGCCTTGTTTGGCCCGATGCAACTATTGCGTGCTTGAATTGGCGCCTGTCTGGCGGAAGTGCGGGGAATATGCAAATCAGTAATGTGGAAGAATTGAAGGCATGGATAGCGGCGGGCGGCGTGCCCGATTATCTGTATTTCTGGGGGCACACGCCGGCACAGCCGCAGGTGCCCGACAAAAGCTGCTTCAGCCAGTGGTTTCCATCGCCATTCAGTCTCGCTGGCGTGACGTATGCGACGGCCGAGCACTACATGATGGCGCAAAAGGCGGCCCTGTTTGGCGACACGGCCGTGCAGGCGCGCATCGTGGCGGCGGGGCGGCCGTCGGAAGTGAAGAAACTGGGACGTGAAGTGGCGAACTTTGACGCCAGGGTGTGGGAAGCGGCGCGCGCCGGCATCGTCTTCGATGGCAACTTTGCCAAGTTCTCGCAGAAGGCCGCGCTGCGCAAGTTTTTGCTGGGCACGGGCGAACGCGTCATCGTCGAAGCCAGTCCCGTCGACCGCATCTGGGGCGTGGGCCTGGCGTCGGACAACCCGCGCATCCTGGACCCCGCCACCTGGGACGGCTTGAACCTGCTGGGTTTTGAACTGATGAAAGTACGGACAGCTTTACGCGGCTGAGAACGCCCGCGATTTTCCGATTGTTGTTTTCCTGAAGCAGCCGCGCCTGGCGCGGCCGGCCATGCCCCTGCCAGCCCTGTGGTCATCGAGGGGCGCTCTGACAAACCCTGCCGAATTTGTTATACTTGACTAAATCATTCAACTACTCAGGGTTTGAGAAGTTGAAAAGCCGCAATATTTTAAACCAGTTATTGAACAGTTGACCGAGGATGTATGCGTCTGACTACAAAAGGCCGTTTTGCCGTGACAGCGATGATCGATCTTGCCCTGCGCCAGGGCAAGGGCCCGGTTACCTTGTCCGGCATCAGCCAGCGCCAGTCGATTTCCCTGTCCTACCTGGAGCAGCTGTTCGGCAAGCTGCGTCGGCATGAAATCGTCGAATCGATCCGCGGCCCCGGCGGCGGCTACAGCCTGGCGCGCCGTGCCGACAAGGTGACGGTGGCCGACATCATCATCGCCGTCGACGAACCGCTGGACGCCACGCAGTGTGGCGGCAAGGAACATTGCCACGGCGCGGACGCGGCCACGGGTGCACGCTGCATGACGCATGAATTGTGGTCTACGCTGAACGAAAAAATGGTCGATTATCTGGATTCTGTGTCCTTGCAGGACCTGGTCGACCAGCAGAGACAAAAGATTGCCGAGCAAAGCGTGATGGTGATGCACCGTAACCACGCCGCCCTCGGTTGAATATTACAAAATACTAAGTTGCTGATTGCATTGGAGTTATTGATGAACGCCCCTGAAAAAAACGTAGGCCAAGTGCATTTTGAAACCGCACCGCATTTTCCGATCTACATGGATTACTCGGCCACCACGCCGATCGATCCACGCGTCGCCGACAAGATGATTCCTTACCTGCGCGAGCAGTTCGGCAATCCGGCATCGCGCAGCCATATGTATGGCTGGACGGCGGAAAAAGCCGTGGAAGAGGCACGCGGCTACGTGGCGGCCCTGGTGAACGCCGATCCGCGCGAAATCATCTGGACGTCCGGCGCGACGGAAAGCAATAACCTCGCCATCAAGGGCGCGGCGCAGTTCTACAAGACCAAGGGCAAGCACATCATCACCGTCAAGACCGAGCACAAATCGGTGCTCGACACGGTGCGCGAACTGGAACGCATCGGCTTCGAAGCGACGTATCTGGAACCGCAGGACAATGGCCTGGTCACCGTCGAGCAGCTGGCTGCGGCCGTGCGCCCGGACACCATCCTCGTGTCGGTGATGCTGGTGAACAACGAAATCGGCGTGATCCAGCCGATCGACGAAATCGGCGTGTTCTGCCGCTCGAAAGGCATCATCTTCCATTGCGACGCCGCGCAAGCGACGGGCAAGCTCGTCATCGATCTGCAAAAGACCAAGGTCGACCTGATGACCTTCACGGCGCACAAAACTTACGGCCCGAAAGGCGTGGGCGCCCTGTACGTTTGCCGCAAGCCGCGCGTGCGCCTGGAAGCGCAGATGCACGGTGGCGGCCATGAGCGCGGCCTGCGTTCGGGCACCCTGC
This sequence comes from Janthinobacterium pasteuri, assembly GCF_051380775.1. Taxonomy (NCBI): domain Bacteria; kingdom Pseudomonadati; phylum Pseudomonadota; class Betaproteobacteria; order Burkholderiales; family Oxalobacteraceae; genus Janthinobacterium; species Janthinobacterium pasteuri. Next base: position 131,307 of record NZ_JBNYXS010000002.1, read on the forward strand.
CTACGCACCAGATCGTCGGCATGGGCGAAGCGTTCCGCATTGCCAAGGAAGAGATGGACAGCGAAATCGGCCGCATCAAGGCCTTGCGCGACCGCCTGGCCAAGGGCTTGCAAGAGATCGAAGAAGTCTACATCAACGGCGACATGGACCACCGCGTGCCGCACAACCTGAACGTCAGCTTCAACTACGTCGAAGGCGAGTCGCTGATCATGGCCATCAAGGATATCGCCGTGTCGTCCGGTTCGGCCTGCACCTCGGCCAGCCTGGAGCCATCGTACGTGCTGCGCGCCCTGGGCCGCAGCGACGAACTGGCGCACAGCTCGATACGCTTCACCATCGGCCGCTTCTCGACCGAGGAAGACATCGACTTCGCCGTGAACCTGCTGAAATCGAAAGTACATAAATTGCGTGAGCTGTCGCCCCTGTGGGACATGTTCAAGGAAGGGATCGACATCAATTCGATCCAATGGGCGGCACACTAACCATCACGCAGGTCCCGCTCACGGGGCCGGCAAGCATATTAAAGGAGCATCAAAATGGCTTACTCGGACAAAGTACTCGATCACTACGAAAACCCACGCAACGTGGGCGCTTTCGACAAGGGTGATGAAACCATCGGCACCGGCATGGTGGGCGCCCCTGCCTGCGGCGACGTGATGAAACTGCAGATCAAGGTCGGCGCCGATGGCCTGATCGAAGACGCAAAATTCAAGACCTACGGCTGCGGTTCGGCCATCGCGTCGAGCTCGCTGGTGACCGAATGGGTCAAGGGCAAGACCCTGGACCAGGCGCTGGCCATCAAGAACACGCAGATCGCCGAAGAACTGGCCCTGCCGCCGGTGAAAATCCACTGCTCCATCCTGGCGGAAGACGCCATCAAGGCGGCAGTGCTGGATTACCAGACCCGCCATCCAGTAGCAGCTTAAACGTTGGCAGCCCGCCCCAGCCGCAAGGCCGGGGCAGTTGCGGAGAAATACATGATCACACTGACCGAAAAAGCGGCGAAACACATCAACCGTTATATCGAACGGCGCGGCAAGGGCATGGGCCTGCGCTTTGGCGTGCGCACCACGGGCTGCTCGGGCCTGGCCTACAAGCTCGAATATGTCGATGAAGTGGCGGCCGAAGACAGCGTCTTCGAATCGCACGGCGTGAAAGTCTTCGTCGACCCGAAAAGCCTGCCTTACATCGACGGCACGGAACTCGATTTCGCGCGCGAAGGCTTGAACGAAGGCTTCAAGTTCCACAATCCGAACGAAAAAGACGCCTGCGGCTGCGGCGAGTCCTTCAGGATTTAAACAGCTGGCAAGACCCCGGTCGGTGCGCTGTACCCATCGATTGCGGTACAGCGACCACCGACCATTATGCAAAACCACTTCGAATTATTCCAGTTGCCGGCGCAGTTCGGGCTCGACATGAGCGCGCTCGACGCGGCCTACCGCGACGTGCAGGGCAAGGTCCATCCGGACCGTTTCATCAACGCCAGCAGCGCTGAAAAGCGCGTGGCTATGCAATGGGCCACGCGCGCCAATGAAGCCTATCAAACCCTGAAAAGCCCGCAAAAGCGCGCGCAATACCTGTGCGAGCTCAATGGCGTCGATTTGCAGACGGAATCGAATACGGCCATGCCCGTCAGCTTCCTGATGCAGCAGATGGAGTGGCGCGAGGAACTGGGCGACGCCCGTGCTGGCAAGGATGCCGACGCGCTCGACGCCCTGGATCGCCAGCTGCGCGGCGAACGCAAGGCACTGCTGGCCCAGGTGGCGGCCCAGCTCGACGGGGGCGACTATGTGAATGCCGCGCAAAGCGTGCGCGCCCTGATGTTCCTCGATAAATTCGGCGAGGAAGTCCGTTTTGCATATGAATCGATGGAAGCCTGACTGGCCAAGCGCCAGTCTGGCGCGCGTCTTATAATGCGCGGCAGGCATCAGCAGCACCACGCAAAAAATTAATCGAGGCACGAATACAATGGCACTTCTGCAAATTTCCGAACCAGGCATGTCGACCGCGCCGCACCAGCACCGCCTGGCCGTCGGCATCGATCTGGGCACCACCAATTCCCTGGTCGCCACTGTCCGCAACAGCATTCCCGAGGTCCTCAACGACGAAGACGGGCGCTCCCTGCTGCCCTCCGTCGTGCGCTACCTGCCGAATGGCCACGCGAACATCGGCTACAAGGCCCTGTCCGCGCAAACCACCGACCCGAAGAACACCATCGTGTCCGTGAAGCGCTTCATGGGCCGCGGCCTGGCCGACATCGCCTACGCGGAAAATCTGCCCTACGACTTCCAGGATACGCCTGGCATGGTGCAGCTGAAAACCGTGGCCGGCGTGAAGAGCCCCGTCGAAGTGTCGGCGCAAATCCTCGCCACCCTGCGTCAGCGCGCGGAAGACTCGCTGGGTGATGACCTGGTGGGCGCCGTGATCACCGTGCCCGCCTACTTTGACGACGCGCAGCGCCAGGCCACGAAAGATGCGGCCCAGTTGGCCGGCATCAATGTCTTGCGCCTGCTGAGCGAGCCGACGGCGGCCGCCATTGCGTATGGCCTCGACAACGCCTCGGAAGGCGTGTACGCCGTGTATGACCTGGGCGGCGGCACTTTCGACATCTCGATCCTGAAACTGAGCAAGGGCGTGTTTGAAGTGCTGTCCACGGGCGGCGATTCGGCCCTGGGCGGCGACGATTTCGACCGCCGCCTGTTCTGCTGGATCAGCGAGCACGCCAAGCTGGCGCCCCTGTCGGACGAAGACACGGCGATCCTGATGGTGAAAGCGCGCGAAATCAAGGAAACGCTGTCGACCAAGTCGGAAACGATGATCGATGCGGCCCTGAACTCGGGCGAAGAGATCCACCTGCGCATCACGGCGACGGAATTTGCGGCCATGACGCAGCACCTGGTGGGCAAGACCATGAACGCCATCAAGAAAGCCTTGCGCGACGCGAACGTGGATGCGGACGACGTCGATGGCGTGGTGATGGTGGGCGGCGCCACGCGCATGCCGCACGTGCAACGCGCCGTCAGCGAATTTTTCCACACGACGCCGCACGCGAATATCGACCCCGATAAAGTGGTGGCGCTGGGCGCGGCCATCCAGGCGAACTTGCTGGCCGGCAACCGCGCCGCCGGCGACGACTGGCTGCTGCTGGACGTGATCCCGCTCTCCCTGGGCATCGAAACCATGGGCGGCCTGGTGGAAAAGATCATCCCGCGCAATTCGACGATTCCCTGCGCACGTGCGCAGGAATTCACGACCTTCAAGGATGGCCAGACGGCCCTGGCCGTGCACGTGCTGCAGGGCGAGCGCGAACTGGTGAGTGATTGCCGTTCGCTGGCGCGCTTTGAATTGCGCGGCATTCCGCCGATGGTGGCGGGCGCTGCGCGCATCCGCATCACGTATCAGGTCGATGCGGATGGCTTGCTGTCCGTCTCGGCGCGCGAACTGCGCTCGGGCGTGGAAGCGTCGATCAGCGTCAAGCCGGCCTACGGCCTGGGCGACGACGACATCGCGCGCATGCTGCAGGATTCCTACACCTCGGCCGACGTCGACATGGTGGCGCGCGCGCTGCGCGAAGAGCAGGTGGAAGCGGAACGCATCCTGCTGGCCACGCAGTCGGCCCTCGATGAAGACGGCGGCTTGCTCGACGAGGCGGAACGCGTGCTGGTGGATGGCTTGATGAACAAGGTGCGCGACGCCATCGTGCAATCGCAAAGTGGCGCCATCGACCACCAGGCCTTGAAGCTGGCGATCGAGGCGCTGGCCGACGGCACGGAGGATTTCGCCTCGCGCCGCATGGACCGCAGCGTGCGCACTGCCCTGAAGGGCAAGTCCTTGGATCAAGTCGTATAAAACTAATTGAACAGCGCGCCGCCGCGAGCATTGACTGCGGCCGCGCTCCGAATGACAGACTGAAAGAAGAAACCATGCCACAAATCGTTATCCTGCCGCACGCCAAGCTTTGCCCGGACGGCGCCGTCATCGAAGCCCCTGCCGGCAAGTCCATCTGCGACATCCTGCTGGAAAACGACATCGATATCGAGCACGCCTGCGAAAAATCGTGCGCCTGCACCACCTGCCACGTGCTGGTGCGTGAAGGCATCGAATCGCTGAACGAAGCGACGGAACTGGAAGAAGACATGCTGGACAAGGCCTGGGGCCTGGAAGCCGTGTCGCGCCTGTCGTGCCAGTCCATCGTGGCCGAGGCCGACCTCGTCGTCGAAATCCCGAAATACACGATCAACCAGGTCAGCGAAGGCAGCCACTAACATGAAATGGTCCGACATCCACGCGATCGCCGAAGCGCTGTACGACGCGCATCCGGACATCGATCCCCTGACCGTGCGTTTCACCGACCTGCATAACTGGGTGGTGGAACTGGACGGCTTCGACGATGACCACACGCGCGGCGGCGAAAAAGTGCTCGAAGCGATACAGATGGCGTGGATCGATGAAGCGCGCTAAGGGCGCGGCAGTCGCCGCCACCGCAGTCGCCGTGCCGAAAGACGTCATCACGGCCGCCAGCAACATGCCCGAGATCAAGGATGGCCAGTCGGTCGCCTTGCTGCAGGAATTGCACATCCTGACGCGCGACGGCAAGATGAACCAGGATAGCCGCCGCAAGCTCAAGCAGGTGTACCACCTGACGCAGTTCATCGAGCCGCTGCTGCGTGAAGTGCAGCTCGATCACCCCGGCGTCTCGCTGGTCGACCACGGTGCCGGCAAGTCGTATCTGGGTTTCATCCTGTACGACCTGTTCTTCAAGAATGGCAACGACGGTTCGCACATCTACGGCATCGAGACGCGCGAAGAGCTGGTGCAGCGTTCGCAAGAGCTGGCCAAAAAATTCAAGTTCCCCGGCATGTCGTTTTTGCCGCTGTCCGTGGCCGAATCGACGGAGTCGAGCTTGCTGCCGCAGCAGATCGACATCGTCACCGCCTTGCATGCCTGCAATACGGCCACCGATGATGCCATCCATTTCGCCCTGAAGAAAAAGGCGAAATTCATGGTGCTGGTGCCCTGTTGCCAGGCCGAAGTCGCTTCTGTATTGAAGAAGAACAAGGGCAAGAGCCTGGGTATGAATGTCTTGACGGAACTGTGGCGCCACCCGCTGCACACGCGAGAGTTCGGCAGCCAGATCACCAACGTGCTGCGCTGCCTGCAGCTGGAAGCGCATGGCTACCAGGTCAGCGTGACGGAACTGGTGGGCTGGGAGCATTCGATGAAGAATGAACTGATCATCGCCAGCTACAAGAACTTGCCGCGCCAGCGCCCGACCGAGCGCCTGCAGGAAGTGCTGCAGACGCTGGGCCTGGAAGAGATGGGCCACCGTTTCTTTGCCGAAGAGCTGGCCAAGGCCAGCGCGTAAGCATACGCTGTCGCACACGAGGGGAGGAGCGGGTCGGTTACAATACCGGCTTTCTCCTCCTCTTGCTTTTTGCGCCTCCCCATGACCACACCACACGAAATGCCCACCGTCCGCCTGGCCAAGCGTCTGTCTGAAGACGTGCCCTGTTCGCGCCGCGAGGCCGAGCTGTATATCGAGGGCGGCTGGGTCACGGTCGACGGCGTGCTGGTGGAAGAGTCGGGCGCGCGCGTGGCCGACAATCAAGTGGTGGTGCTGTTGCCGAACGCCACCCTGGAAGAAATGCCGCCCGTGACGATCCTGCTGCACAAACCGGCCGGGATCAACGGCGGCGTGGGTAGCGAGGGAAAACCCGCATTAAGCTGCCTGCGTCCCGAAGAAATTTTCACGCCGGAAAATGTGGCGCCCAGCTCTGTCACGCGCTTCCTCAAGCGTCATCTGATCGGCTTGACCATCACCAATCCGCTCGAGACCATGGCGTCCGGCTTGCTGGTGTTTACGCAGGATTTCCGCGTCGCCCGCAAGCTGGTCGACGAAGCGAAAACGGTGGAGCAGGAATTCATCGTGGAAGTATCGGGCGCCATCGCGGAAAACGGCCTGGCGCTGCTCAATCACGGCTTGCCTTTCAATGGCAAGCCTTTGCCGCCGATCAAGGTCAGCTGGCAAAATGAAACGCGTTTGCGCTTTGCCCTGAAAAACGTGCAGCCGGGCCAGATCGCCCATATGTGCAAGATGGTGGGGCTGGAAGTGGTCGCCATGAAGCGCTTGCGCATCGGGCGCATTTCGATGGGCGCCATGCCGTCAGGCCAGTGGCGCTACCTGCAAGGCTACGAGCGATTCTAACCCTGCGGCGCCACGATGGCGTGGCTTTCCGCAAAGCTTTTCCATAGCCTTTCGGCAATATTCAAGGCGATGGTATCGGCCTTCTCCTGCAGGGCCGGGTTGCCCATGCTCTCGGTCGTGGCGAAGAACAGGGTCAGCCAGCGGCGGAACATGCAGGGCGTGAGGTGTTCCATTTGCGCGTGCTGGGCCAGAGGCTTGCCGTGATAGCGCATGGTGCCGCGCAGCAAGCCTGACCAGAAATCGACCAGTGTTGCCAGGTGGGCATCCCAATCCTTGACCTCGGCGGCAAAGATGGGACCGAGCATGGCATCGTTGCGTGCGGCCGCATAAAAGGTGTGGACGAGATGCTTGACGTCGTCTTCGCTGCAGACTTCCTCGCGGTAGGGAGCGAAGCTTGTGTGGGGGAGGGGGGCGGTATTATTCATGGCACGCCATGATCGCAGAGGCCCCGTAGCGCTTCAATGACCCAGGTCAAGCCGCAGAAAAACTCAGGCGGCGACTTTCTTCGACTTCTTCGCGGGGGCGGGCAATTGCACGATCTGCGTGCCGGCCAGCTTGTCGTGCAGGAATTGCCCATTGCCCGTGAGCAGGGCCGTGCTAGACCAGGCCAGAATGCCCACGCCGATGGCGCCCAGGGCTGTCCAGTGCTGCAAATCGAATATATACGACACCAGCAGGGCCGGCAGCAGCCACATCCATGACAGGATGTAGCGGTACGCGGCCACGCGCAGCGGCACGTGGGCGTGGCCCGCCATTATCAGTTGCAAGCGCCACGTCTTCATGGCCAGGGTTTGCCCTTCGCGGCTCCATTGATGGATGAAATACGCGCCCATGACGAGGAAGGCCAGGCACTGGCGCATGTGTTCCGTCAGTGGCGTATGCGCGCCCTGCACGGCCAGTTCAAACAGCAGGAAGGGCAGGAACAGCACGGCCAGGGCCAGCAGTGACTCGTACACCATGGAAATCAGGCGGCGCTTGATCGTGGGATGGGAAGTGATGCTGGCGGCTGGCATGCTATTTGGCATAGTTCGGCAGTGGGGCAGGCGTGGCAGGTGGCGTGACTGGCGCGGTGGCGGGGGCTGCGGCCGGATCGGCTGGCGGAACGCTTGCCGCTGCGGGAGCGGGCGCCAGGACGGGCGCGGCGGCGACAGGCGCTGGCGTGGCGGGCGCCAGGATTGCGGCCGGCTTGCTCGTGTTGGAATTAATCGCTGGCACTTTCTCCAGCGGCTTTTTCGGCACCAGTTCCGTCGCCAGTTTTTTCTTTTGCTCTTCCGGCAATTGCTGGTACTGCTCCCATTGGGCGGATTTTTGACCAGGATCGATCTTCTTCGTGCGCGCATAATTTTCGCGCACCAGGCTGCGCTGTGCCGGCGTCAGCTTGATCCATACACGCATGCGTTCATGCACGCGGGTTTGCTCGTCGGGTGTCATGGAGGCAAAGCGGTTGGCGATATCGAGCCATTTCTGCTTGCGCAAGGCTTCCAGCTTGTTCCATTCGCCCGCCAGTGGCTGCAGGGCTTCCTGCTGCGCGCGCGACAGCTTGTTCCAGGACGGGTTGTCGCTGGCCTTGGGCGGCGTGCCGCCTTTGCCGGCCGTGCGGGGCGAGCCGGGCTTGACGGCTGGGGCAGGTGCTACGGCAGCCGCGGTCGTTGCCGCCACGGTGCTGGCGGCGGGAGGCGTCTGGTGCTGGCCCATCCATGCGGCGCCAGCCAGGGCGCAGGCACCCAGGCCGATGCCGCCAGCCAGCCAGCCTTTGCGTACGCTCAAGCGTGCCATGCTTATTGCTCGCGTTTCGTCAGGTAGGCGTTGAAGCCATGGTCCATATAGGCGGAGAGCGGCAATTCGTCGGACAGCACGGCAGCGTCGATTTCTGCCAGCTCGGCAATATGTTGTTCCTGCTCAAACTGATAGATGCCCACCATGCCGCCGACCAGCAGCAACAGCGGGATGATGACGCTCATGCGGCCCAGCCACGACAGCGGCTCGACAAACAGGCTGCTGGCGATGCCGGCGAAGACGTCTTTGCGCATGGCGACGGCGGCGGGCGCGTCCGCCTTCTTGCGCGACAGGGCCAGCTTGCGTGCCGCTGCCAGGCGATCGGTGGCCGATGCGGGCAGGTCGTCGAGTTTTTCGTTCAGTGCATGGCGCACTTTGTAAGCGAAATTGAGATCGTCGGTGTTCATAATTTTATTCCCTTGGCTTTCAGCGATTCGGCGAGCGTGTGGGTAGCTCTAGAGCAATGTGTTTTCACGCTACCTTCGGAGCAACCCATCGCTTCCGCTGTTTCAGCCACATCCATGTCCTGCCAGTAACGCATGAGGAAGGCTTCGCGTTGACGTGACGGCAGTTTTTGTACCTCTGCATCAATCAAATCAAGCATTTGCGCGCGTTCGACCTGGTCGGCCGACGATTCGGCGGCACTCGAACCCAGTTCCGATTCATAAGTGTCCAGTATGTCAAAATCCTCATGCTCGTCGCCCGAGGGTTTCATACCGGAAAACAGGCTGACCCAGGTATTGCGAACTTTTTCACGGCGGAAATAATCAAGGATGGTGTTCTGCAAGATGCGCTGGAACAACATCGGCAGTTCGGCTGCTGGCTTGTCGCCGTATTTCTCGGCCAGCTTGATCATGGCATCCTGCACGATGTCGAGTGCCGATTCTTCCTTGCGGACCGCGTAGACGGCTTGCTTGAAAGCACGCCGCTCGACATTTTCGAGAAAGTCGGATAATTCTTTGTCTGTTGCCATGCGGTATGGGGATCTTAGCGGCTGCGGGTGCGGTGGGCGAATTGGGGCGGGTATGCTTTTTGCAACCCCGTGCATGCTAGCAAAAAATGTGCGTTTCCGCAGGCTTTTTGCACGTCGTGCGAGCAAAAATGCAGCGAGGCTGACATTTTCCTTGACCATAATGGTGCAACGCGATAACGTATGGAACGCTTTGAACACCCCAAAGCCCTATGGTCAGGTCGCGACCGGCACACAAGGCCATCCGCGGCAAGACGCGCTTTCATTTGTAGGCAGTTTGTTCTAACCCGCGCCACAAGCGCGAGCGGTTCGTACAGGCGCCACAGAAACTCCGGCCAAACGAGTTGCGTTAAGCGTTGTTTTGTAAGGTATCTATGGGTGCCCAAAGAAATGTCGTGACCGCATGAAAAGGGAAGCAGGAGCACTGTCGCGCACAGCGAACTTCGTCAGGAAAGAACATCCGATCAATCTCCAATGGACCTTGAAAGGAATGTTTCATGAATACCGAAGCAGCAGCAGGACCAATTACCGGCGCAGAAATTGTCGTGCGCTGTCTGGCTGAAGAGGGCGTCGAGCACGTCTTTGGATACCCGGGCGGAGCCGTACTCTACATCTACGACGCCATCTTCCAGCAAAACAAATTCCAGCATATCCTGGTACGCCATGAGCAGGCCGCGATCCACGCCGCCGATGCCTATTCGCGCAGCTCGAACAAAGTCGGTGTCGCCATCGTGACGTCCGGTCCGGGCGTCACGAATGCCGTCACAGGCCTGTCGACCGCGTACATGGACTCGATTCCCATGGTGGTGATCTCCGGCCAGGTGCCGAGCCACGCCATCGGCCAGGATGCGTTCCAGGAATGCGACACGGTCGGCATCACCCGCCCCGTGGTCAAGCACAACTTCCTCGTCAAGGATGTCAAGGACCTGGCGGCAACGATCAAGAAAGCCTTCTTCATCGCCCGTACCGGCCGTCCGGGACCCGTGCTGGTCGATATCCCCAAGGATATCAGTATGCACAAATGCCATTTCGACTATCCGAAGGAAGTCGAGATGCGTTCCTACCGTCCCGTCGACAAGGGCCATTCGGGCCAGATCCGCAAGGCCGTGCAGCTGCTGCTGCAAGCCGAGCGCCCGATGATCTATACGGGCGGCGGCGTGATCCTGGCGAATGCGGCTCCCGAGCTGAACAAGCTGGTCGACCGCCTGGGTTTCCCGTGTACCAATACCTTGATGGGTCTGGGCGGCTACCGCGCCTCGAGCGAGCAGTATGTCGGCATGCCCGGCATGCACGGCACCTATGAAGCGAACATGGCGATGCAGAATTGCGACGTCCTGATTGCCATCGGCGCCCGTTTCGATGACCGCGTGATCGGCAACCCGAAACATTTCGCCTCGCATCCGCGCAAGATCATCCACGTGGACATCGATCCATCGTCGATTTCCAAGCGCGTGAAGGTCGACATCCCCATCGTCGGCAACGTCAAGGATGTGCTGATCGAATTCCTCGCGCAGCTCGATGCGGCCGAAGCCAAGCCGAACGTCAATGCATTGAGTAACTGGTGGAAGCAGATCGCCGAATGGCGTGGCCGCGAATGCCTGAAATACCCGACCTCCGACCTGGTCATCAAGCCGCAAGCGGTGGTCGAGAAAGTCTTCCAGCTCACCAAGGGCGACGCTTTCATCACGTCCGACGTCGGCCAGCACCAGATGTGGGCGGCGCAGTACTATGGTTTCGACAAGCCGCGCCGCTGGATCAACTCCGGCGGCCTGGGCACCATGGGTGTCGGCTTGCCGTACGCCATGGGCGTGCAGATGGCCAACCCGGACGCCACCGTCGCTTGTATTACCGGCGAAGGCTCGATCCAGATGTGCATCCAGGAGCTCGCCACGTGCAAGCAGTACCACCTGACGCCGAAGATCATCATGCTCAACAACCGTTTCCTCGGCATGGTGCGCCAGTGGCAGGAAATCGATTACGGTTCGCGCTATTCCGAGTCGTACATGGATTCGCTGCCCGACTTCGAAAAGCTGGCCGAAGCATACGGCCACGTGGGCATGAAAATTGAAAAACCGGGCGACGTTGACGGCGCCCTGAAAGAGGCGTTTGGCATGAAAGACAGGCTGGTATTCATGAACTTCATTACCGACCAGTCCGAAAACGTGTGGCCCATGGTGAAAGCCGGCAAAGGCCTGTCCGAAATGATGCTCGGTTCGGAGGATCTCTAATCATGCGCCATATTATTTCTGTCTTGCTGGAAAACGAAGCGGGCGCTCTGTCGCGCGTGGTGGGCCTGTTCTCGGCACGCGGCTACAACATCGAAACCTTGACCGTGGCGCCGACGGAAGACTCGACCCTGTCGCGCATGACCATCGTCACCAGCGGCTCGGACGACATCATCGAGCAGATCACCAAGCACTTGAACCGCCTCATCGAAGTGGTCAAGGTGGTGGACCTGACCGAAGGCCAGCATATCGAACGCGAGTTGATGCTGATCAAGGTCCGTGCCGTGGGCAAGGAGCGCGAGGAAATGAAGCGCACCGCCGATATCTTCCGTGGCCGCATCATCGATGTCACCGAAAAGACGTACACGATTGAACTGACCGGCAACAAGGTGAAGCTCGACGCGTTCATCGATTCGATCGACCGCGCCGCCATCCTGGAAACCGTCCGCACCGGTGGTTCTGGCATTGGCCGCGGCGAACGCATCCTCAAAGTATAAAAATATAAGTAGCACTACGCGGCCCTGGCGCCGCATTTAAAACAACAACGCATCATCAAATGATAGGAAATACCATGAAAGTTTTTTACGACAAAGACGCTGACCTCTCCTTGATCAAGGGTAAAAACGTTGCCATCATCGGCTACGGTTCGCAAGGCCATGCACACGCACAAAACCTGAACGATTCGGGCGTCAACGTTACCGTCGGCCTGCGCAAGGGCGGCGCTTCGTGGACCAAGGTCGAGCAAGCGGGCCTGAAAGTGGCGGAAGTCAACGACGCCGTGAAAGCAGCCGACGTCATCATGATCCTGTTGCCAGATGAAAACATCGCCCAGGTCTACAACGAAAACATCGCCCCGTTCGCCAAGCAGGGCGCCGTGCTGGCCTTCGCCCACGGCTTTAACGTGCATTACGGCCAAGTCGTGCCACGCGCCGACCTGGACGTGATCATGGTCGCGCCGAAAGCCCCGGGCCACACCGTGCGTGCCACCTACACCCAGGGCGGCGGCGTGCCCCACCTGATCGCCGTGTACCAGGACAAATCGGGCATCGCCCGCGATATCGCCCTGTCGTACGCGTCGGCCAATGGCGGCGGCCGTGCCGGCATCATCGAAACGAACTTCCGTGAAGAAACCGAAACCGATCTGTTCGGTGAGCAAGCCGTGCTGTGCGGCGGCGCCGTGGAACTGATCAAGGCTGGCTTCGAAACCCTGACGGAAGCGGGTTATGCGCCTGAAATGGCGTACTTCGAGTGCTTGCACGAACTGAAACTGATCGTCGACCTGATCTATGAAGGCGGCATCGCCAACATGAACTACTCGATCTCGAACAACGCCGAATACGGCGAATACGTGACCGGTCCTAAGGTTGTGACCTCGGCCACCAAGGATGCGATGCGTCAATGCCTGAAAGACATTCAAACGGGCGAATACGCGAAGAGCTTCATCCTGGAAAACAAGGCAGGCGCACCGACCCTGATCTCGCGCCGCCGTTTGACGTCCGAGCACCAGATCGAAGAAGTGGGCGCCAAACTTCGCGCCATGATGCCTTGGATCGCCAAGAACAAGATGGTTGACCAGTCGAAAAACTAAGCAGTATTGAGTAATTCTCAAGAAAAGCCGGCGCAAGCCGGCTTTTCTTCGTCTGAGCCGATCACGGCGGGAATATGCGTAGTTTAAAATATTTCTTTTTGCTATTATTGCCTCCTGGAATTTTTTAGGATCAGTATCGTGAATGCCGTCAATGTCTTGCGTCGCCGTCCCATCTCCCTCGGCATTATTACCTTCCTCATGTTGTGGAGTTCCGTGGTTCTCGCGCTTGATTTGCTGGCGCAGGATGCGTTGCCGACATCGCTGCGTTACACCATGTTTTGCGGCGGCATCATCAACGTGGTGGCAGCGGTCGCCATGCTCAAGAGACTCAACTGGGGCCGGCTGCTGTATGTGGGCTGGAGTGTGGCCGCTGGCGCCATCGGTTTGGCCTTCGCGCCGGACAAAGCGGCGCTGCTGCCTGGCTTGGCGGTGTTTGCCATTTTTTTATTCTTTCTTTTCCGTCCCAGCATCAATACCTATTTCCGCAGCTTGAATGCGGCGAACGATGCCTGAGCGTCGCCTTCACCCATCAATGGGCTAGACTGCAAGCCAGGTCTCCACGAGGAACCTGGCTTTTTTCTTGCGCGCACGTTTTTCGCCCGCCTCCTATATAATCCCGCCCTTCCTTTGCAGTTTCCTATGGACTGCATCTGTTTCGGTATCTGCCGACCGCAACGCGCATCACCGCTTTCGTAGCACGCCAGGCGCTAGTTTCATAGCCGCTTGCGCAAATAGAAGGACCCCCATGACTGACCGTATCACCGCCACGGCGCCCTCGCAGGCTGCTGTTAACTCTTCCATTCCCGTCCTGGCCTTGCTGGCCCTGGCCATGACGGCGTTTCTTGCCCTCCTGTCGGAAACCTTGCCGGCCGGCTTGCTGCCGCAGATTGCCCGCGACCTCGGCATTTCCGAAGTCATGACGGGCCAGTTGGTGACCGTGTACGCCATCGGCTCGATCCTGACGGCGATTCCCCTGACGGCGCTCACCAGCACCTGGCGCCGGCGCAATGTATTGCTGCTGGCCATCATCGGCTTCTTGATTTTCAATACGGCGACGGCCCTGGCGCCCAACTATGCCGTCGCCCTGGTCTCGCGCTTCGTGACAGGCATGGCCGCCGGGCTTGCCTGGGGCTTGATGGCAGGCTACGCGCGCCGCATGGTGCGTCCCGAGCAGCAGGGCAGGGCGATGGCCATCGCCATGATCGGCACGCCACTGGCCCTGTCGCTGGGTGTGCCGTTGGGCACCCTGATGGGCGGCGTGCTGGGCTGGCGCAGCATCTTCGGCATCATGTCCGGCCTGGCCGTGGTGCTGGTCGCCTGGGTGTTGCTGGTCGTGCCCGATTATCCGGGGCAAAAGAATGGCGAACGCCTGTCGATACGCCAGGTGTTCGTGACGCCGGGCGTGCGGCCGATTCTGTTTGTTATCGTCGCCTGGATGCTGGCCCATAACATTCTGTATACCTATATCGCGCCGTTCCTGGCGCCGTCCGGCTTGCGCCCCCGCGTCGACCTGGTGCTGCTCGTGTATGGCGTGGGTTCGCTGGCCGGCATCTGGCTGGTCAGCCAGCTGATCGACCGCTGGCTGCGCCCGCTCGTGCTGGGCTGCATCGCCGCCTTTGCCCTGGTGGTGGTCGCGCTGGGACTGGCGATGGACTCACCGGCCGTGATCTATATCAGCATGGCCATCTGGGGCATCACCTTCGGCGGCGCCGGCACCTTGCTGCAGACGGCGTCAGCGGACGCGGCCGGTGACGGCATGGATGTGGCGCAAGCGATGGTGGCGACCATCTGGAACGTGGCCATCGCGGGCGGCGGCCTGGTTGGCGGCATGCTGCTCGACGGCTATGGCGCGGCGTCCTTCCCGTGGGCCATGCTGGCCTTGCTGCTGGTGGCGCTGGCTATCGCCTGGCGCGCGCACCGTTACAGTTTCAAGCCGGGCCGGCGCAGCGGTGGCGCGGTGGTGGGTCACTAATAACATTGTTATTTTGAATGACAGTGTGTTGAAATGTGAGCAGATGTGACTGGCCAGCACATTTTGTGACGATTTGTTAATTTGCGCCACGGGAATGAACGAGGCGTTAGAATCTACACAGTTTGACAAGTTTCTCAGGTGAAAGGGAGGCAAAAGCCTCCCTTTCGCGGGCTGTCAGCCACATTAACTATCGAGGAGTACCCCATGACCGTGATGAAATCCGTCCTTGTTGCCGCCGCAGCCACCGTTGCCCTGAGCGCACAAGCCCAATCTTTGCCGACTTCCGGCACCCTGGTGGTCGTCCCCGCGTTTGGCGAAGTCAAGCATGTCAATGACCAGGTGGTCGCTACCCTGGCCATCGAAGAACAGGACAAGGACAAGGCCGCCGCCGCGTCGCGAGTCAACCAGAAGATGAATAAGGGCATCGCCATCGTCAAGCAGGCTGACCCGTCTGCGGCACTCAAATCGTATGGCTATTACACCTATCCCGTGTATCCGGAAGAGCGTCCGCTGCCAGCCGGCGCCGTCGCCAAGCCGCGTTTGCCAACGGCCTGGAGAGTGGGCCAGTACCTGGAAGTGACGACGGCCAATCTGGCGTCCTTGCCAAAAACCGTGTCGGCTGCGCAAGGCGTGCTGACCCTGAATGGCTTGAATTTCGGCCTGAAGCCGGAAACCATCCGCTTGCTGGACGACCAGCGCATCGCCGCCACGTACAAGAACCTCAATGAGCGCGTGGCCGCCATCGCCAAGGCCATGGGCCGCAACGTCTCCGACGCCGTGCTTGATACGGTGGACTTTGAAGGTTCGGGCAACTATGCCAACGAAAGCCGTCCTGCCGCCGCACCGATGATGATGCGCAGCGCCAAGATGGCCGAAGATAGCACCGTTGCCGAGCCGAGCTTCGAGCCAGGCGAAACCACCCTCGACATGCGTGTCGTCGGCAAGGTCAAGTTCAAATAAGCGCGCCAGTGCGGAAATGTTTTCGCACTAGCATGTTTTAAAACGATCATGGGGCTGCTGGCCCCATGCTCGTTTTTGCCCCATTATTTCCAGGAGAACACCATGACCGTCATGAAATCGCTGCTGGCAGCTGCCATCGCTACCGTTACCCTGTCCGCCCAGGCGCAAACCTTGCCCACCTCCGGCACCCTCGTGGTGGTGCCCGCGAATGGCGAAGTGGTGCATGCGAACGACCAGGTGACCGTCACCCTGGCCATCGAAGAGCAGGACAAGGACAAGGCCGCCGCCGCCTCGCGCGTGAACCAGAAGATGAACCAGGGTGCGGCCATCGTCAAGAAAGCCGATCCGCAAGCCGTGTTGAAAACCCAGGGCTACTACACGTATGCCGTGTACCCGGAAACGGCGCCCTTGCCGCCAGGCGTCGTCGCCAAGCCACGCGTACCGACGGGCTGGAGGGTGGGTCAGTACTTGCAGGTGACGACGACCAACCTTGCCGCCTTGCCGAAAACAGTTTCCGCAGCACAAGGCTTGCTGACGCTGAACCGCCTCAATTTTGGCCTGGCCCCCGCCACCATCCGCAAGCTCGACGATCAGCGCATCGCCGCCGCCTACAAGAACCTGAATGAGCGCGTGACCGCCATCGCCGGCGCCATGGGCCGCAATGTCAATGATGCCGTGATCGATACCATCGATTTCGAAGGTTCGGGCAACTACGCGCAGCGCCCCATCATGGCAGGGGCACGCGCCATGAACGCCGACGCCATGGGCTATGGCGGCAACCAGGTGGCCGAACCGAGCTTCGAGGCGGGCGAAACGACCCTGAACATGGGCCTGGTGGCGAAGATCCGCTTCAAATAAAGATGGAATCGGCGTCAATATTGTCAGCTTGATGCCGCCGCGCTTTTCTTTGGCGGTAGCTCCTCTATAATGGCAAGACCGGCAGGCGCATGCCGCGAGACGAATGCGCCTGCCATCTGGCACCGAATCCCCCGTAGTACACAAGATATGGAACAACATGGCAAACTTCCCCCGTCGTAGAGGCAAGAACGGCACCCCCGCAGCATCCAAAGCGTCCCGCTTCAGCAAATTCGTGCGCCAGCCGGTGACCGATGGCACTGGCAAGAAAACCTTGCGCCGCCGCGGCATCTATCTATTGCCGAATGCCTTCACGACGGCAGCCCTGTTCTGCGGTTTCTACGCCATCGTCATGGCCATGAACCAGAAATTCGAACACGCGGCCTGGGCCATCTTCATCGCCATGATCCTCGATGGCCTGGATGGTCGCATTGCGCGCCTGACGAATACGCAAAGCGAATTCGGCGCCCAGTACGACAGCCTGTCCGACATGGTGTCGTTTGGCGCCGCGCCGGCGCTGGTGATCTATGAATGGTCGCTGCGCGGCATGGGCAAACTGGGCTGGCTGGCCGCCTTCGTGTATTGCGCCGGCGCCGCCTTGCGACTGGCCCGCTTCAACACAAACATTGCCGTAGTCGACAAGCGCTTCTTCCAGGGCTTGCCCAGCCCGGCGGCGGCGGCCATGGTGGCCGGCTTCATCCTGCTGATGAATGACCTGGAATTTGCCGGTAACCAGCTGGCCTGGGTATCGTGGACGATCGCCCTTTTCTCCGGCCTGACCATGGTCACGAACGTGCCGTTCTACAGTTTCAAGGATGTGAATTTCCGCAAGTCCGTGCCCTTCATCGTGGTATTCCTGCTGGCATTGTTCTTTGCGCTTATTTCCATCGACCCGCCGAAAGTGCTGTTCCCGATTTTCGTCGCTTATGGCCTGTCCGGCTACGCCGTGTTTTTCTGGCGCATGGCGAAGGGCAAGCCCGTCAGCATCATCCAGACCGACCCCGAGCATTGATGCGCTGAGTCGGTAGCGTCGCCAGTCTTCAGCCAGCCAGGAGCAGCCATGAACACCAGCAACCGACTCATCATTTTTGACACCACCTTGCGCGACGGCGAGCAATCGCCGGGCGCTTCCATGACGCGCGAGGAAAAGCTGCGCATCGCCAAGCAGCTCGAACGCATGAAGGTCGACGTGATCGAGGCGGGTTTCGCTGCCGCCTCGCAGGGCGACTTCGAGTCGATACGGGCGATTGCGGGCGCCGTGCGCGAGTCCACCATCTGCTCGCTGTCGCGCGCCAACGACCGCGATATCGCGCGCGCCGCCGAAGCCCTGGCGCCAGCCGAGCGCAAGCGCATCCACACTTTCATTGCCACTTCGCCCCTGCACATGCAGATGAAGCTGCGCATGACGCCCGAGGAAGTCTTGCTGCAGGCGCAGAACGCCGTGCGCTACGCGCGCCAGTTCACCGATGACATCGAATTCAGCCCCGAAGACGGCAGCCGCTCCGACGAGGATTTTTTGTGCCGCGTGCTGGAAGCGGTGATCGCCGAGGGTGCCACCACCATCAATTTCCCCGATACGGTGGGCTACGCCGTGCCTGAAATCTTCGGCGCTACCATCAAGCGTTTGCGCGAACGCATACCGAATGCGGATAAAGCCATCTGGTCCGTGCATTGTCATAACGACCTGGGCCTGGCGGTTGCCAATTCGCTGGCCGGCGTCATGATAGGCGGCGCGCGGCAGATCGAATGCACGGTCAACGGCCTCGGCGAGCGGGCCGGCAACACGGCGCTGGAAGAAGTGGTGATGGCGCTGCGCACGCGTGCTGCCTATTACAACTTGACGGTGGGCATCGACACGACGCAAATCGTGGCGGCATCAAAAATGGTGTCGCAAATCACGGGCTTTGCCGTGCAGCCGAACAAGGCCGTCGTGGGCGCGAACGCCTTTGCGCACGCGTCCGGTATCCACCAGGACGGCATATTAAAAGCGCGCGAGACGTATGAAATCATGCGCGCCGAAGACGTGGGCTGGGCGGCCAACAAGATTGTTCTCGGCAAGCTGTCGGGCCGCAATGCCTTCAAGCAGCGGCTGCACGAGCTGGGCATCGCGCTGGAATCGGAGGCGGAAGTCAACGCCGCCTTCCTGCGCTTCAAGGAGTTGGCCGACCGGAAGTCCGAGATTTTCGACGAAGACATCATGGCCCTCGTCAGCGAAGAGCAGCAGGCGCAGGAGAGTGAGCACTACCGTTTCATTTCCCTGGCGCAGCAGTCGACGACGGGTGCCGTGCCCCATGCGCGCGTGGAGTTTCTCGTCGGCGGCGTGCAGCGCAGCTGCGAAGGGCAGGGCGACGGCCCCGTCGACGCGACCGTCAACGCCATCGAAAGCGCGGCCGCCAGCGGCGCGGAGCTGGTCTTGTTCTCCGTCAACGCCATCAGCACGGGCACGCAGTCGCAGGGCGAAGTGACGATGCGTTTGTCGCGCGACGGACGCATCGTCAACGGCGTGGGCTTTGATTCGGACATCATCGTCGCCTCGGCCAAGGCGTATTTGTCGGCATTAAATAAACTGCACGCCAAGGATGAGCGTATCGACCCGCAACCTTAGGAAGGACGCCTGATTAAACCTACTGCGCGTCGATATAGGTGGCCTGCGATGCTCACCGTACTAGAGTACGGTTGCGCTTCTTAGCCACCTCTCTCTTCCGCTCGCTACGGTTTTATCAGGCGTTGTTGCGCAGGTAATGAATCAGTGGAAGGAGCGCCGCTCTTCCTTGGCCGGATCGGGGCCGTTCATCATCATGCGCACGATGCCGTCGTGGTCGAAGTGCACGTGCATCATGGAATCCCACACGCCCGATTCCTTGTAGCGGTAAGACCAGACGTGTAGTTTCGGCAGCGACAGATACGATGTTTCCGTCGGGCGACCCAGCAGGTGCAGTACATCCTGCTGGGTCGACAAGCCCACCTTGACCCGGGCAAAGCCTGGCGTGTCGAGCACTTGTTCGTAGGAAATCAACTTGCCGTCGGGGCCGAAGCGTGCCATGTAGGTGTACTGGCCGTACGGCCCCGTGGCGTATTCCAGTTCCGGACCCGTGGCCAGTTGGTAAATGTTGCTCGGCCGGCCCAGGCGCGCTTCCACGGCGGCGCGCGGTTCGCCCGCTTGCGGCGGCGGGGTGTTCCAGCTGGCGCAGCCGGCCAGCACGGCAAGCAGCATAGCTGTTGCTAATTTGAGCAGTTTTTTCATGTTTGTCCTCCTGAAATGCAGGAAAATCCTATCATGCGCCGAGAAAAGCCCGCACGGCAGGATACAGGCGGGCTTTTTTCCGATATACTTGCGCGTCTGGTTGGAAGCATAGGCCAGTATTTTAATAATCGTAGTTCACGGTGGATAGGGTTCAGACTCTGTGCACCGCATGTGAAAGGTTTATCATGACAGTAGAAAACATCAACAAAGCCGCTATCATCGCGGACAACGCACGTGGTCAAAACGACACCGGCTCCCCTGAAGTGCAAGTTGCACTGCTGACAGCTCGCATCAACGAACTGAACGGCCACTTCAAAGCCCACTCGAAAGATCACCACTCCCGCCGCGGCCTGATCATGATGGTCAACCGTCGTAAGAGCCTGTTGTCCTACCTGAAGGCTAAAGACGCTACCCGTTATCGCGACCTGATCGCTAAACTTGGTCTGCGCAAGTAATTTTTGCCGTACAAGGTTTATACAGAAATGCCTGCGCCAGTTCGCTGACGCGGGCATTTTGTCATTTGAATTCCGGATTTATGTCTGTAAGTAAAGTATTCTCTTACCGATATCATGTTTTAAAAGTAAAGTAGTAAAGGCGGCAACGGTTTTTCCACCGCCTGTGGTGAGGTGAACGACAGCCCCTGAAAATCTGTCGGCAATTAGAAAAGGGATACCCCATGTTTAACAAAGTTACGAAAACCTTCCAGTACGGTCAACACCAAGTGACCCTGGAAACCGGCGAAATCGCGCGTCAGGCATCCGGCGCAGTGCTGGTGTCGATCGAAGATACCGTCGTTCTGGCAACGGTGGTGGCACGCAAAGATGCCAAGCCAGGCCAGGATTTCTTCCCTTTGACGGTTGATTATGTAGAAAAAACCTATGCTGCCGGTAAAATCCCGGGCGGTTTTTTCAAGCGCGAAGGCCGTCCTTCCGAAAAAGAAACACTGACATCGCGTTTGATCGACCGTCCTATCCGTCCGCTGTTCCCGGAAGGCTACCTGAATGAAGTGCAAGTCATCATTCACGTGTTGTCGGTCAACCCTGAAATCGATCCGGACATCGCCGCCATGATCGGCGCATCGGCTGCCCTGTGCGTATCGGGCGTGCCTTTCAGCGGCCCGATCGGCGCTGCGCGCGTCGGTTACGCGAATGGCCAGTACATCCTGAACCCGACCGTCCAGCAGCTGAAAACGTCGGAAATGGACCTGGTTGTCGCTGGTACCGAAACGGCCGTGCTGATGGTCGAATCGGAAGCGAAACAGCTGTCCGAAGAAATCATGCTGGGCGCTGTGGTCTTCGGCCACGACCAGATGAAAGTCGTCATCGACGCGATTCACGACCTGGTGCGTGACGGCGGCAAGCCGGAAGTGGAATGGGCGCCTGCGCCGAAAAACGAAGCACTGATCGCCCGCGTCGCGCATTTCGCCAACGCCAAGATCAATGATGCGTATCAAACCAAGGACAAGCAAGAGCGTACGGCCAAGCTGAAAGCGGCGACGTCGGAAGTGATCGCAGACCTGTCGGCTGAAGCGGCTGCCAACGGCGGCGCAGCGATCGACAGCGCGGAAGTGAACAACATCCTGTTCGACATCGAAGCGAAAATCGTGCGTACGCAAATCCTGGACGGCGAGCCACGCATCGACGGCCGCGACACGCGCACCGTGCGTCCGATCTCGATCCGCACCAGCGTGCTGCCACGCACCCACGGTTCGGCCCTGTTCACGCGCGGCGAAACGCAAGCGCTGGTCGTGGCAACTTTGGGCACCGCCCGCGACAGCCAGAAGATCGACGCGCTGATGGGCGAGTTCACCGATTCGTTCATGCTGCATTACAACATGCCTCCGTTCGCCACCGGCGAAACGGGCCGCGTCGGTACGCCTAAACGCCGCGAAATCGGCCACGGCCGCCTGGCCAAGCGCGCGCTGATCGCCGCCCTGCCAGCAGCTGAAGAGTTCAGCTACTCGGTGCGCCTGGTATCGGAAATCACGGAATCGAACGGTTCCTCGTCGATGGCTTCCGTCTGCGGCGGCTGCCTGGCACTGATGGACGCCGGCGTGCCAATGAAAGAACACGTGGCCGGTATCGCCATGGGCCTGATCAAGGAAGGCGGCAAGTTTGCCGTGCTGTCCGACATCCTGGGCGACGAAGATCACCTGGGCGACATGGACTTCAAGGTTGCCGGTACCCGCAACGGTATCACGGCGCTGCAGATGGACATCAAGATCATGGGCATCACCAAGGAAATCATGCAAGTGGCACTGGCGCAAGCCAAGGAAGGCCGCGAGCACATCCTGGGCGAAATGCAAAAAGCCATGCCGCACGTCAAAACCGAACTGTCCGATTTCGCACCGCGTCTGATCACCATCAAGATCAACCCGGAAAAAATCCGTGACGTGATCGGCAAGGGCGGCGCCGTGATTCGCGCGCTGACCGAAGAGACGGGCACCCAGATCGACATCAGCGACGAAGGCGTGGTCACCATCGCTTCCGTTGACGCGCAAGCCGGCCAGGAAGCCAAGCGCCGCATCGAAGAATTGACCGCTTCCGTTGAAGTGGGCAAGACCTACGAAGGCACCGTGCTGAAACTGCTGGACTTCGGCGCCATCGTGCAAGTCATGCCAGGCAAAGACGGCTTGCTGCACATCAGCCAGATCGCCAACGAGCGCGTCAACGCCGTGGCCGACTACCTGAAAGAAGGCCAGCTGGTCCGCGTCAAAGTGCTGGAAACGGACGACCGTGGTCGTCTGAAACTGTCGATGAAAGCTGCTGAAGGCAACGAAGCGCCAGCCGCTTAACGTTGTCTAAGTTCGACTGACTGCGGCCTCGGCCGCATGCTCAACAACCGCCAGCGCGCAAGCCCTGGCGGTTTTTTTTGCGCCGCGTTTGTGCTGGATCAAGGTAGATGCCGCTTTGCGCATCGGCCTTGATCCAGCTCGCATTGGCTGGTTTACGCGTTGTAGATTCGGGATGGGACCTTCCCCTGAACGAGTCTTCCAAGGAGATGCAGCATGCGCACACTATGCGGGCTGGCCGCCGCCTTTCTGCTTGCCGTCGCGCCCGGCGTCCGGTCACAGCTGGACAAGGCGCCCACGCCGCTGCCGATTCCCATCGCCGCCGCGTCCACGTCCATGGCCGACTGTTTCGATTTGACCTTGAAGAGCGAGGCGCTGCCGTATGATGTGTACCGTCAGACAGCAGGGCCCCAGGAAAATTCTCGGAATTCCCCTACTTATCGGGGTCAGAGCCTTATTTTACGGAAGGCGGCTTGCGCCAGTACCCCGAGCTGGAGCAGGCACTTGCCCGCTTCCGCATTGAAGCGACGGGCGGCAAATCGCCCGCCTTGCGCAAGCTGCGGGGCGAGATATAGTTAATTTATCGACAATGCGAATTTAATATAAGGTATCAATTGTTGTTTCTGGGTAATTGAGAGTCGGTATTGCTTGACGACAAAATCTTATTCCCGGACCATGGTGCATCCCTCCCGATTTCCCCTTTTTTTATTGGATGCACCATGTTGTCCTCCCTCAAGGCGCGGCTGATCGCCATCGCCGTTTCCATCGTCGTGCTGGCCATGCTGGCCGTCGCCATCGCCAATTTCTATACCACGCGCTCAAGCACCCTGGCCGCGCTCGATACGCAGATGCTGCAGTTGTCGCACAGCCACGCGCAGGCGATTGCCGAATGGTTGCGCTCCAAGCAAGCCGTCGTGGGCTCGCTCAAGCAGGGCGCCACGGCGGCCGATCCGCTGCCGGCCCTGAAGGCGGCCGAACAGGCTGGCACGTTTGACATGGCGTATATCGGCTTTGCCGACAAGCATGCCGTCTTTTCGCAGGAGCGCAAGCGCGCCGCCGACTACGATCCTACGGCGCGGCCCTGGTACAAGCGGGCGTCCGAAGCGGGCGGCCCCGTCATCACGGCGCCGTATATCGGCGCCAGCACGGGCAAGCTGGTGGTGACGTTTGCCGAGCCGCTGGGCGGTAAAGGTAGCGTGACGGGCGTGATGGCGGCCGACGTGATGATGGATGCGGTGGTGCAAAATGTCGCCTCGATCAAGCCAACCGCGTCCAGCTACGCCTTCCTCGTCGATGGCGATGGCAAGATCATCGCCCACCCGGACGGCAAGCTGACCCTGAAGCCGCTGGCCGAGCTCGATCCGGGCTTGAGCGCGCAGGCGCTGGGCAATATTGAAAAGAGCGGCGACGGTGCCGCCATTCGCCTCGGCGAGCGCGATGGTATCTTGCATGTGAGTAAGGTGCCGGGCAGCGACTGGCTGCTGGCTACCGTGCTCGACCGTGCGGAAGCGACGCAAGCCCTGAGCTCCATGCTGCGCGCCTCGGCCCTGACGGCCTTGCTGGTGCTGGCCCTGGCCGCCACGGTATTGAGCGTGCTGGTGGCGCGCGCCCTGCGTCGCCTGGGTCTGGTGCGCGATGCGATGGAAGCGATCGCCACGGGCGACGGCGACCTGACCAGCCGCCTCGACGCGGAAGGTAGTGACGAACTGGCGCAGATCGCCAAGGCGTTTAACTTGTTCGTCGAAAAGATCGCCACCGTGCTGGTGCAGATCCGCAGCATCAGCACCCTGGTGCGCAGCGAGTCGGCCGATATTGCCGCCGGCAACGCCGACCTGTCCTCGCGCACGGAAGCGCAGGCGGGCGCGCTGGAAGAGACGGCCAGTTCGATGGATGAGCTGACCTCGACCGTCAAGCAGAATGCGGAAAATGCGCATGCGGCCAACGAGCTGGCCGTGTCCGCCTCGGAAGTGGCGGCCAAGGGTGGACGCGTGGTGCAGCAGGTGGTGGGCACCATGGCCGGCATCCAGGAAAGCTCGCGCAAGATCGTCGACATCATCGGCGTGATCGATGGCATCGCTTTCCAGACGAATATCCTGGCCCTGAACGCCGCCGTCGAGGCGGCGCGCGCGGGCGAGCAGGGCAGGGGCTTTGCCGTGGTGGCGTCCGAAGTGCGCAACCTGGCGCAAAGGTCGGCTGGCGCGGCCAAGGAAATCAAGGAGCTGATCGGCGACTCGGTGGAAAAAGTC
This sequence comes from Janthinobacterium pasteuri, assembly GCF_051380775.1. Classification (NCBI taxonomy): domain Bacteria; kingdom Pseudomonadati; phylum Pseudomonadota; class Betaproteobacteria; order Burkholderiales; family Oxalobacteraceae; genus Janthinobacterium; species Janthinobacterium pasteuri. The sequence continues at coordinate 156,139 of NZ_JBNYXS010000002.1, forward strand.
GATGCGGGCGGGCGCCTCGTCAATGAAGCGGGCCAGACCATGGACCAGGTAGTGGCCTCGGTGCAGCAATTGACGACCATCATGAGCGAGATCACGGTGGCCAGCCGCGAACAGAGTGCCGGCATCGGCGAAATCAATACGGCTGTCACGCACATGGATACCATGACACAACAAAACGCGGCCCTCGTCGAGCAGGCTGCCGCTGCCGCGGAAAGCCTGCAGGAGCAGGCGGTGGACCTGGCGCAGGCCGTCGGCATGTTCCGCCTCGGTGATGCGGGCCCTGCTGCAGCGCCCGCGCCCGTGACGCGCCTCAAGGCCAGGCCAGCGGCGCCAGCGCCGCGCGCGCCGGCCCGCGCGCTGTCGCCGAGCAAGCCCGTCAAGGCGGCGAAGTCCGGCGCCGACGAGTGGGAAGAGTTTTAAGCGCGCAGCAGTAAATCGACGTTTATCCGCGTTTTTGTCAGGTCAGCCTGTCAAAAGCGCAGTTCGTCGCAATCGGCGTGTCGGCCGGGGGCGGTATGGCTATAGTGACACCATACCGCAAGCCCACTGCCAGACACCCGAGGAGAACAACATGAACGTCGCTAAAAACATGGAAATCATTGCCGTTGCCGCCGCCATCCTGGTCAGCGCCAGCTGCTACGCCATTGCCCCGGCCGCCCCGGCCCTGCAAGTGGCCAGTTCCACGGCCACCCTGGCCGCGCCAGCGAACAAGGCTGCCATGCAAGTGGTGGTGATCAAGGCCAAGCGCCTCAGCGCAGCAGAAAAATCCCGTTTTGCATAATTGATTGTCAGCAATTTTCCGCGCTGCTACAGTGGTGCTGCGCGAGCAATGCAGGCGCCCTCCCCGGCGGGCGGCCAGACAGATAAAAACAAGATTCCGAGGATGCATTACATGAAAAAGACACTGCAACTGGCGCTGCTGTTCCTGGCGACACTGGGCCTGGTGCGCGGCGCGGCCGCCGAGACCCGCTTGCTGGAGATGCGCAACATCGATGCCCGCGTAGTGCGCGTCAAGCTCGATGGTGTGATGGAAGTGCGCATTCGCCAGGGCAACGTTGCTTCGCTGAGCATCACGGCCGACAAGCGCTACATCGCCGATGTCAGCACGGCGCAAAGCGGCGACACCCTGCATATCGAAACAGAAGTGCGCGGCTTCAAGATCGGCCCCTCGTCGATACGCGCCGACCTGGTCTTGCCGAACTTGCGCGAACTGAGTTCGGAAGGCTTTGGCAGCACCGATATCACGGGTTTCAAGGGTGAGGAGCTGACCCTGTCGCTGGAAGGTGCGGGCAGCATCAAGCTGGTGGGCGACTACCGCAAGCTCAATGCCAGCCTGGGTGGCGTGGGCAGCATGCAGCTCTGGATCGGCAATAACGAAAAAGCGGAGCTGGACTTGCAGGGTGCCGGCTCGGTAGTGCTGGGCGGACGCGGGCGCATCCTGAAAGCCAGCCTGGGCGGCCTGGGCAGCCTGAATGCGCAGCAATTCGAAGCGGACGCCGTCAACCTGGAATTGAGTGGGCTCGGCAACGCCACGGTGAATGCCCAAACGAATGCCAAGCTGAACCTGAGCGGACTCGGTTCGGTGGTGGTGTACGGCAAGCCGGCCAACCGCGATGTCAGCGTCGAGGGCCTGGGCAAAGTAAGCTGGAAGTAAAAGCATCCTGTCGCAGGTGTTATTGGCAGAATAAGAATAAGTAGTCAGACCACATCCCATTCCGATGAAAAAACTGATCATTACATTACTCATGCTGTTGACGATACAGCTACCCGCGCGGGCTGGCTTCGTCGAAGGCGCCAGCGCCTACAACAACAAGAATTACGCGCTGGCTTACAAGGAAATATTGCCACTTGCTAAGACCGGCAACGCCGATGCCCAGCATTTGCTGGGCTTGATGTATTACATGGGGCGCGGCTTGCCGCAAGATTACAAGCAAGCCATGTTCTGGCACCGCAAGGCGGCCGAGCAGGGCAAGGCCGATGCCCAGTATGTAGTGGGCGCTATGTATTACACGGGCAACGCCGTGCTGCAAGACCACAAGCAGGCCGTGGGCTGGTTCCGCAAGGCGGCCGAGCAGAACCATGCGGAGGCGCAGCAGGTGCTGGGCCTGATGTATCGCTACCATATGGGCGGCGTGCCGCAGGACAATGTCATCGCCTACATGCTGTGGAACCTGGCGGCAGCCAACGGCAACGCGAATGCGGCCGACCAGCGCGCCGCCGTGGTGCGCAAGATGACGCATGAGCAGGTCGAGGAAGGGCAGGCCCTGTCCGCGAAATGGAAGCCGGGCATGCCATTGCCGCGCCAGTCGAACACGGGCGGCGTTTAGCGGGAGGTGCTCAGCAAGGCACGGCGGCTTGGCGTACAATCGCCGTTTTCCCCTGAGAGAGTCCCGCCATGCGTGCAGTTGTCATCAGCCAGCCAGGTCCCGCCGACGTTTTGCAGATCGCCGAACGTCCGATGCCGCACTATAAAGCGGGCGAACTGCTGATCAAGGTGCACGCGGCCGGCATTAACCGTCCCGACGTGCTGCAGCGCCTGGGCAAGTATGCGCCGCCCGCCGGCGCGTCCGACTTGCCAGGCCTGGAAGTGGCGGGCGAAGTCGTCGATGGCGACTTTGGCAACACTGCATTCAAAAAAGGCGACCTGGTCTGCGCCCTGGTGCAGGGCGGCGGCTATGCCGAGTACTGTGCAGCCCCAAGCGGCCAGTGCCTGCCCTTGCCCAAAGGCTTGACGGCGCTGGAAGGCGCGTCCCTGCCGGAAAACTTCTTTACCGTCTGGAGCAATGTCTTCGACCGCTGCGCGCTGGCCGATGGTGAAACCTTGCTGGTGCAGGGCGGCACGTCCGGCATCGGCGTGGCGGCCATTCAATTGGCGGCAGCGCTCGGCCACCGCGTGTTCGCCACGGCGGGCAGCGACGAGAAGGCGCGCGCCTGCGAAGCGTTGGGCGCCGAGCGGGGCATCAATTACCGCACGGAAGATTTCGTGGCTGTCGTCAAGGAATTGACCGCTGGCAAGGGTGTCGACGTCATCCTCGACATGGTGGGCGGCGACTACCTGCCGCGCGAGATCGACTGCCTGGCCGACGATGGCCGCATCGGCCTGATCGCCGTGCAGGGTGGTAGCAAGGCCACCCTGGACCTGGGGCAGGTGCTGCGCCGCCGCCTGAGCGTCAGCGGCTCCACCCTGCGTCCCCGTCCCGTCGCCTTCAAGGCTGCCATCGCGAACCATTTGCGCGCGACCGTCTGGCCCCTGATCGAGGCGGGCAAGATCAAACCTGTGATCTATCAAACTTTCCCATTGGAAAAAGCTAACGAGGCGCATGCCTTGATGGAAGCGAGCATGCACGTGGGCAAGATCATGTTGCAAGTTGCCTGAAACGGGGCACTGCCTGTTTGACCGGCATCGGTGCCGGAGTTAGAATGACGGGTTATTAGAATTTAGGCTACTATGCGTCGCAAACTCGTCGTCGGAAATTGGAAAATGAACGGCAGTCGCACCTCGAACGCGGTGTTATTGTCTGAAATAGTGGCTGGCCTGACTGCCTCTGGCGCCGCCAGCGCTGTCTGTGTGCCCGCGCCGTATCTGGCGCAGTGCCAGGCGCAATTGGCAGGCTCGGCTCTTGGTTGGGGCGCGCAGGATGTGTCCGCGCACGCCGGTGGCGCCTACACGGGAGAAATCTCGGTCGCGATGCTGCAGGATTTTGGCTGCAGCTATGTGGTGATCGGGCATTCCGAGCGCCGCGCCTATCACGGCGAGAGCGATGCGCAGGTGGCGGCCAAGACGGTTGCCGCGCTGGCGGCAGGCATCACGCCTATCGTTTGCATCGGCGAAACGCTGGCGCAGCGCGAAGCGGGTCAGACCGACGTCGTGGTAGCGCAGCAGCTGGGTGCCGTGCTGGCGGCGATTTCCACCGACGACGTGGCGAAACTGGTGCTGGCTTACGAGCCAGTCTGGGCTATCGGCACGGGCAAGACGGCCACGCCGCACATGGCGCAGGACGTGCATCAGGTATTGCGCGGCCAGGTGGCGGCAAAGAATGCGGTAGCGGCGGCCGGCGTGCAGATCCTGTACGGCGGCAGCATGAAGCCGGAGAACGCAAAAGAATTGATGGCGATGCCGGATATCGATGGCGGTCTGATCGGTGGGGCAGCATTGAAGGCGGCGGATTTCCTGGCAATTATTCACGCCGCTGATTGAATTAATTTAAACTAAGAATGGAATTGCAATGAACATGATGTTCAATCTGGTAGTGGTAGTACAGGTTATTTCGGCATTGTCGATTATCGCGCTGGTGTTGCTGCAGCACGGCAAGGGCGCCGACATGGGCGCCGCCTTCGGTTCGGGCGCCTCGGGCAGCCTGTTCGGTGCGACGGGTTCGTCGAACTTCATGTCGAAATCGACGGGCGTTGCCGCCGCGATTTTCTTCGGTGCCACCCTGGCTCTGTCGCTGATGGCTAATCAGCGCGCCACCACCGTCGGCGGCGGCGTGATGGATAAAGTCGTCAAGCCAGTGCCAGTCACCGGCGCGGGCGCGATTCCGACGACGGTACCTGCAGCAGCACCGGTCGCCAGCGCTCCTGCAGCGGCGGCACCGGTTGCCAGCACCCCGGCAGGCGCGATTCCGAAGTAATTGTGTCGTCACTGAGCGGCACCTCGATACCTCATCGAGAGTAGTTCTCATTACGGGCAGATTGTTGCTCAATGTTTTAGCAGCGCGGCAGGAAAAAATCGTGACGCGCTGGAAGATGTAAAAATTTATCGTTTTTATCTGTGTTTTGATGCATTTGTGCATTAACTTTAGCGGCAAAGCAGAGTAGAATACGGGCCTTACCGCCGACGTGGTGAAATTGGTAGACACGCTATCTTGAGGGGGTAGTGGCGAAAGCTGTACGAGTTCGAGTCTCGTCGTCGGCACCAGAAATCAGAAGCCAGCAACGGCGCACGGGCCATGGCTCGTACAAAGTTGCTGGCTTTTTTTACGAGGATGTGTCGTTCGATCCTGGTCTTAGCTTTGATTGGGGTCGTGCGTTAGATACGCTGCAAATGATCGCAGCGTCCTCATTTAACCGATCGTTCAATATAAGCTTATCAATCGTGAACCTCGAAAATTACTTCCCCGTCCTGCTGTTTATTATTATCGGCCTTGGTGTCGGTATCGCTCCCCAGCTCCTGGGGCGCCTGTTAGGTCCTAATAAGCCTGACGCAGCAAAACTCTCCCCGTACGAATGTGGCTTTGAAGCATTCGAAGACGCGCGCATGAAATTTGATGTGCGCTACTATCTGGTCGCAATCCTGTTTATTTTGTTCGATCTGGAAACGGCATTCTTTTTCCCATGGGGCGTTGCAATGCGCGACCTGGGCTGGGCCGGTTTCGTCACGATGATGGTGTTCATCGCTGAATTCGTGGTCGGATTTTGGTACATTTGGAAGAAAGGTGCCCTTGACTGGGAATAAGCCATGGCTATTGAAGGCGTATTAAGCGAAGGTTTCATCACCACCTCGGCCGACAAGCTGATCAACTGGGCGCGCACCGGGTCTATGTTCCCGATGACGTTCGGTCTGGCCTGCTGTGCGGTCGAAATGATGCATGTGGGCGCAGCCCGCTACGATATGGACCGTTTCGGCGTCGTGTTTCGTCCGTCGCCGCGTCAGTCCGACGTCATGATCGTTGCCGGTACCCTGTGCAACAAGATGGCGCCGGCCCTGCGCAAGGTCTACGACCAGATGGCAGAGCCACGCTGGGTCATCTCGATGGGTTCCTGCGCCAATGGGGGCGGGTACTACCATTACTCCTATTCTGTGGTGCGCGGTTGCGACCGCATCGTGCCCGTCGACGTGTATGTGCCTGGCTGTCCTCCGACCGCTGAAGCCTTGCTGTACGGCATCATGCAGTTGCAGAACAAGATCAAGCGTACCAGCACGATCGCACGCTAACCGGGCCGCTTCAGATTATGACAACACATTTAGAAGTATTGCAAAACGCCCTCGGCACTGCCCTGGGCGATCGCGTTAGCACGACCGTTGCGCTGGGCGAAGTCACCCTGGTCGTCAAGGCCGAGGACTATCTGGCCGTGATGCAGACCTTGCGCGATGATCCGAGCCTGCATTTCGAGCAATTGCTCGACCTGTGCGGCGTCGACTACTCGACCTATGGCGACGGTAGCTGGGATGGCCTGCGTTTTGCGGCCGTCTCGCACTTGCTGTCGGTCAAGCACAACTGGCGCGTGCGCGTACGCGTGTTCGCACCCGACGACGACATGCCGCTGCTGCCCTCCGTGGTGAGCATCTGGCGTGCCGTCAACTGGTATGAGCGCGAAGCGTTCGACTTGCTGGGCATCCTCTTCGAAGGCCACAACGACTTGCGCCGCCTGCTGACCGACTACGGTTTCATCGGTCATCCGTTCCGCAAGGATTTCCCCGTCTCCGGCTATGTCGAGATGCGTTACGATCCGGAACAGAAGCGCGTGATTTACCAGCCCGTGACGATCGAGCCGCGGGAAAACGTGCCGCGCGTGATCCGCGAAGAACATTACGGGATGAAATAATGGCTGAGATTAAGAACTACACCCTGAACTTTGGGCCACAGCATCCGGCCGCGCACGGTGTGCTGCGCCTGGTGCTGGAGATGGATGGCGAAGTCATCCAGCGTGCCGACCCGCATATCGGCCTGCTGCACCGCGCCACCGAAAAGCTGGCCGAGCAAAAGACCTATCTGCAATCCGTGCCGTACATGGACCGTCTCGACTATGTGTCGATGATGTGCAATGAACATGCGTACGTGATGGCCATCGAAAAGATGCTGGGCCTGGAAGTGCCGCTGCGCGCGCAATACATCCGCGTCATGTTCGACGAGATGACGCGCATCCTGAATCACCTGATGTGGCTGGGCACCCATGCGCTGGACGTTGGCGCCATGGGCCCGTTCCTGTATTGCTTCCGCGACCGCGAAGACTTGTTCGACGCCTACGAGGCAGTCTCGGGCGCGCGCATGCACGCGGCTTACTACCGTCCGGGCGGCGTGTACCGCGACTTGCCGGACGCCATGCCGCAGCACAAGGCGTCGATCATCCGTAACGCCAAGGCGATCGGCAAACTCAATGAAAACCGCCAGGGCTCCCTGCTGGACTTCATCGAAGACTTTGCGCGCCGTTTCCCGAATTCCGTGGACGAGTACGAAACCTTGCTGACCGACAACCGTATCTGGAAACAGCGTACCGTCGGCATCGGCGTGGTCTCGCCGGAAGATGCGCTGGCCATGGGCTTTACGGGCGCCATGCTGCGCGGCTCGGGCGTGCAGTGGGACTTGCGCAAGAAACAGCCGTACGAAGTGTACGACCTGATGGATTTCGACATTCCTATCGGCACCAACGGCGATTGCTACGACCGCTACCTGGTCCGCGTGGAAGAGTTGCGCCAGTCGAACCGCATCATCAAGCAATGCGTGGAGTGGCTGCGCAACAATGAAGGTCCTGTCATGACCAGCAACCGCAAGGTAGCGCCTCCGGGCCGCGTCGACATGAAGACCAACATGGAATCGTTGATTCACCACTTCAAGCTGTTTACCGAAGGTTTCCACGTGCCGCCAGGCGAGGCCTACAGCGCCGTGGAACATCCGAAGGGCGAGTTCGGCGTGTACCTGGTGTCCGATGGCGCCAACAAGCCGTACCGCATGAAACTGCGCGCGCCAGACTACGCTCACTTGCAGTCGCTCGACGAGATGGCGCGTGGGCACATGCTTGCCGACGCCGTGACCATCATCGGGACGCAAGATATCGTGTTCGGCAGTATTGACCGCTAAGAGGCAAAAAGTATGTTGTTATCAGAGCAATGCTATAAGAAAATTGACCGCGAGCTGGCCAAGTACCCGGCCGACCAGCGTCAGTCGGCCGTCATGGCCGCGCTGGCCCATGCCCAGGATGAACTGGGCTGGCTGGCGCCGGAAACCATGAAGGAACTGGCCGATTACATCGGCATGCCGGCGATTGCCGTGCAGGAAGTGGCCACGTTCTACAATATGTACAACGTGAAACCCGTGGGCAAGCACAAGATCACCGTGTGCACCAACCTGCCATGCGCCCTGTCGGGCGGCGTACGCGCTGCAGAGTACCTGAAGCAGAAACTGGGTATCGATTTCCGCGAAACCACCGCCGACGGCCAGTTCACTCTGGTTGAAGGCGAGTGCATGGGTGCTTGCGGCGATGCGCCGGTCTTGCTGGTCAGTAATAAAACCATGTGCAGCTGGATGTCGAACGAGAAAATCGACGCCATGCTGGAGGAACTCAAGAAATGACGTCACTCCACAACCGCCATATCGATCCATTGATCCTGAAGGATCTGGATGGCAAGAACTGGCATTTGCAAGACTATGTGAACCGCGGCGGCTATTCGGCACTGCGGCGTATCCTGGAAGAGAAAATCACGCCGGAACAGATCATCGCCGACCTCAAGGCTTCGTCCTTGCGCGGCCGTGGCGGCGCGGGTTTCCCTACCGGCTTGAAGTGGAGCTTCATGCCGCGCCAGTTCCCGGGTCAAAAATACCTCGTCTGCAATACAGATGAAGGCGAGCCGGGCACTTTCAAGGACCGCGACATCATTCGTTACAATCCCCATGCGCTGATCGAAGGCATGGCCATTGGCGCTTATGCGATGGGCATCACCGTTGGCTATAACTATATCCACGGCGAAATCTGGGCCGAGTACGCCCGTTTCGAAGAAGCGCTGGAAGAGGCGCGCGCCGCCGGTTTCCTGGGCGACAAGATCATGGGCAGCGAGTTCTCATTCCAGTTGCATGCGCACCATGGTTATGGCGCTTACATCTGCGGCGAAGAAACGGCCCTGCTGGAGTCGCTGGAAGGCAAGAAAGGCCAGCCGCGCTTCAAGCCGCCTTTCCCAGCCTCGTTTGGCCTGTACGGCAAGCCGACGACGATCAACAACACGGAAACCTTCGCGGCCGTGCCCTTCGTGCTGAACATCGGTCCAGAGAAATACCTGGCGATGGGCAAGCCGAACAATGGCGGTTCGAAGATCTTCTCGATCTCGGGCGACGTGGAAAAACCGGGCAACTACGAAGTGCCGCTCGGCACCCCGTTTGCGACCCTGCTGGAACTGGCAGGCGGCATGCGTGGTGGCAAAAAGATCAAGGCCGTGATCCCTGGCGGCTCGTCCGCGCCGGTGATTCGCGGCGACATCATGATGCAGACCGACCTGGACTATGACTCGATCGCGAAAGCCGGTTCGATGCTGGGTTCGGGCGCCGTCATCGTGATGGACGAAACACGCTGCATGGTAAAGGCGCTGGAACGCCTGTCCTACTTCTACTTTGAAGAATCGTGCGGCCAGTGTACGCCTTGCCGTGAAGGCACAGGCTGGATGTACCGCATGGTGCACCGCATCGAGCAAGGGCAGGGTCGTCCAGACGACCTGGACATGCTCAACTCGATCGCCGACAACATCCAGGGCCGCACCATTTGCGCGCTGGGCGATGCGGCTGCCATGCCGGTACGGGCCTTCATTAAGAATTTCCGTGAAGAATTTGAATATCATATCGAGCACAAGCATTGCTTAGTGCCCGCATATATCTAAGCTGCGTCAGGTAACGATCACCATGGTTGAAATCGAAATAGACGGCAAAAAAGTCGAAGTCCCTGCTGGTAGCATGGTGATGGACGCCGCCAACAAATTGGGAACCTACATTCCGCACTTCTGCTATCACAAGAAATTGTCGATCGCAGCGAACTGCCGCATGTGCCTGGTCGAAGTGGAAAAGGCGCCCAAGCCTTTGCCCGCTTGTGCGACCCCGGTCAGTGCCGGCATGATCGTGCGCTCCGCCAGCGATAAAGCTGTGCAGGCGCAAAAGTCGGTCATGGAATTCTTGCTCATTAACCACCCGCTTGATTGCCCTATCTGCGATCAGGGCGGCGAATGCCAGTTGCAAGACTTGGCCGTGGGCTACGGCAAGAGCGAATCGCGCTACAAGGAAGACAAGCGCGTGGTGCAGCCGAAGGAAGCCGGTCCGCTGGTTTCCATGCAGGAAATGTCGCGCTGCATCCAGTGCACCCGCTGCGTACGCTTTGGCCAGGAAGTGGCCGGCGTGATGGAGCTGGGCATGATCGGTCGCGGCGAACACTCGGAAATCGTGTCGTTTGTCGGCCAGACGGTCGACTCCGAACTGTCGGGCAACATGATCGACCTGTGCCCCGTTGGCGCACTGACCTCGAAGCCATTCCGCTACAGCGCCCGTACGTGGGAACTGTCGCGCCGCAAATCGGTCAGCCCGCATGACGGCCTGGGCACGAACCTGATCGTGCAAGTGAAAGCTGGCAAGGTCAAGCGCGTGTTGCCACTGGAAAACGAAGCTGTCAACGAGTGCTGGATCTCGGACAAGGACCGTTTCTCGTACGAAGCGCTGGACAGCGCTGAACGCCTGACTTCCCCGATGCTGAAACAAGGCAACGAGTGGAAAGAAGTCGATTGGCAGACCGCGCTGGAATACGTGGCGCACGGTTTGAAAAATATCAAGCACGAGCATGGCGCTGACGCCATCGCCGCGCTGGCAACGCCGCATTCGACTGTCGAAGAGCTGGTCCTGCTGCAAAAAGTCGCCCACGGCCTCGGTTCAGAGAACGTCGACTTCCGCCTGCGCCAGACCGACTTCGCGCTCGATGCCGGCGTCAAGCCATGGCTGGGCATGCCGATCAACGAATTTGGCCAGATCAAGCGCGCCTTCGTCATCGGCTCGTTCCTGCGCAAGGATCATCCATTGCTGGCCACGCGTTTGCGCGCGTCCGTCAAGGGCGGCGCCAAGCTGTCGATCCTGCACGCCTCGGACGATGATCAACTGATCACCATCGCCAACAAGATGATCGTTGCACCAGGCGATTGGCTGGCGGCCTTGTCGGAAGTGGTCGTCGCTGTTGCTAAAGCGAAAGAAATCGCCGCGCCGGCTGGTTTTGAAGCGGTTACCGCTTCGGACGTGGCTGTCGCCATCGCCGCCAGTCTGATGGCCGGCGACAACGGCGCCGTGCTGCTGGGTAACGCGGCAACGCAACACCCGCAAGCATCGCAACTGCATGCCGCCGCGCAATGGATCGCCGAACAGACGGGCGCCAAGCTCGGTTACCTGACGGAAGCGGCCAATACGGTTGGCGCGCACCTGGTCGCCAAGCCGCGCGCCAATGTGCAAGCTGCCTTTGCCGTGCCGAAGAAAGCTTACGTGCTGCTGCACGCCGAGCCGGAACTCGATGCTGCCAATCCACAAGCGGCCCGCGCCGCCCTGGATGGCGCCGACATGGTCGTGGCGATGTCGGCCTTCAAGCACGGCATGGATTACGCCGATGTCTTGCTGCCGATCGCGCCGTTCGCTGAAACCTCGGGTACCTTCGTCAACTGCGAAGGCCGCGCGCAAAGCTTCAACGGCACCGTGAAACCGCTGGCGGAAACCCGTCCAGCCTGGAAAGTGCTGCGCGTGCTGGGCAACATCCTGGGCCTGGCCGGTTTCGATTACGACACTTCCGAAGCGATCCGCGACGAAGCGTTTGGTGCCGGCGTGACCGATCTGTCGGCACAGCTGAACAATATCGCCAGGAACGCGCCGGAAGCGGCAAGCTACGCACCGGCTTCGCCGGCACTGCAACGCATCGCTGACGTGCCGATCTACTTCGCCGACGCGCTGGTGCGCCGCTCCGAACCTTTGCAACGCACGGTCGATGGCGCTGCGCCGCAAGCACATTTGTCCGCCGAACTGGCTGGCAAGCTGGGCATCAAGGCAGGCGACAAGGTCAAAGTGGCGCAAGGCGCCGGCAGTGCCATCCTGGTGGCGGCAATCCATGCCGGCCTGCCAGCCAATGTGGTCAAAGTGTCGGCGGCGCATTCCTCGACGGCTAGCCTGGGCGGCATGTTCGGTGACATCACAGTTGAAACAGCAGAGGGGAAAATCTGATGGCTCTGCCTGAATTTGTAAACGTCATCAACAGCAGCGGCCAGGATTTGCTGGGCGGCTCCTGGCCGTTCTTCTGGACCCTGATCAAGATCCTGTGCGTGCTGTTGCCGCTGATGGGCCTGGTTGCCTACCTGACCTTGTGGGAACGCAAGCTGATCGGCTGGATCCAGATCCGCGTCGGCCCGAACCGCGTCGGTCCGCTGGGCTTGCTGCAGCCGATCGCCGATGCGCTGAAACTCTTGTTCAAAGAGATCATCATCCCGTCCAAGGCCGCCAAGGGCCTGTTCGTGATCGGCCCGATCATGACCATCATGCCGGCCCTGGCCGCCTGGTCGGTCGTGCCATTCGGCCCGCAAGCCGTGCTGGCCAACGTCAACGCGGGCTTGCTGATGCTGCTGGCGATTACCTCGATGGAAGTCTACGGCATCATCATCGCCGGCTGGGCGTCGAACTCGAAGTACTCGTTCATGGGCGCCATGCGCGCTTCGGCACAGATGATTTCGTATGAAATCCCGATGGGCTTCGTGATGGTCATCGTGCTGATGGTCTCGGGCAGCCTGAACTTCATCGACATCGTTGGCGGCCAGCAAATCGGCTTCTTCGCCGACAAGGGCGTGAACTTCCTGTCGTGGAACTGGTTGCCGCTGCTGCCGATGTTCGTCATCTACCTGGTGTCGGGCCTTGCTGAAGCCAACCGTCACCCGTTCGACGTCGTCGAAGGCGAGTCGGAAATCGTTGCCGGCCACATGGTCGAGTACTCGGGCATGGCCTACGCCATGTTCATGCTGGCCGAATACGCCAACATGATACTGATCGGCGCGCTGGCTTCGATCATGTTCCTCGGTGGCTGGTCCGCACCATTTGCTTTCCTTGAGTTCTGGGGTGGTTTCGGCGGCTTCTTCTGGCTGTTTGCCAAGACCTTCTTCATCGTGTCGGTGTTCATCTGGGTGCGCGGTACTTTCCCACGCTACCGTTATGACCAGATCATGCGCCTCGGCTGGAAAGTGTTTATCCCGTTGACGCTGGTCTACTTGGTCTTCGTCGCTGCCTGGATGCAGACATCCTGGAATATTTGGAAGTAAGAGAGTGCATACGAATGGATAAGGTAAAAGATTTCTTCAGCAGCCTCTTGTTAGGCGAGCTGATCAAGGGCATGGCGCTGACAGGCAAGTACATGTTTTCGCGCAAGATCACGGTGCAATTCCCGGAAGAGAAGACACCGATCTCGCCGCGTTTCCGTGGCTTGCACGCGCTGCGCCGCTACCCGAACGGCGAGGAACGTTGCATCGCCTGCAAACTGTGTGAAGCAGTTTGCCCGGCGATGGCCATCACGATCGAATCGGAACAGCGTGACGACGGTTCGCGCCGCACCACGCGTTACGATATTGACTTGACCAAGTGCATCTTCTGCGGTTTCTGCGAAGAGTCCTGCCCGGTCGATTCGATCGTCGAGACGCAAATCCTGGAATACCACGGCGAGAAACGCGGGGATTTGTATTACACGAAAGAGATGTTGCTGGCCGTAGGTGATCGTTATGAAAATGACATCGCCGCTGCGCGCGCCGCCGACGCACCTTATCGCTGATGGATGCGCCGTAGCCCTAGGCTGCGGCGCGCCCCTCGTTCATCTGTACGTCTATTGGGTTTTTTATGGACTTTAAAACAATTTTGTTTTACGCCTTCGCGCTGATCTTGATTCTGGCAGCGACGCGCGTCATCACGGCCCGTAATCCGGTCCACGCAGTACTGTTCCTGGTACTGTCCTTCTTTTCCGCAGCGGGCATCTGGATGCTGCTGCAAGCTGAATTCCTGGCCATCGTGCTGGTATTGGTGTATGTCGGCGCCGTGATGGTGCTGTTCCTCTTCGTGGTCATGATGCTCGATATCAATATCGACCGCATGCGCGAAGGTTTCTGGGGCTATCTGCCGCTGTCCGTGACGGTGGGCGTGATCATCGTGCTGGAAATGGCTGCTGTCCTGTGGCACGGTTTCCGCAACTTTGCGCCTAGCATCGCTCCGGTGAACGTCAACCTGGGCGGCACCAAGGAACTGGGCCTGCTGATCTACACGAAATATGTGTTCGCCTTCGAGATCGCTGCCGTCGTGCTGCTGGTGGCCATCGTTGCCGCAGTCGCACTGACCCTGCGCAAACGCAAGGATACCAAGCATTTTGCTCCAGGCGATGCGGTACGCGTCAAGCGCAACGACCGCCTGAAGATCATCAAGATGGACGCGGTTGTCGAGCGTCCTGCGGCTGAGCCGGAAGTTAAGGAGGCACCATGACATTATCGCTCACACATTTTCTGGTCCTGGGCGCGATCCTGTTCGCAATCTCGATCGTCGGTATTTTCCTGAACCGCAAGAACATCATCGTATTGCTGATGGCAATCGAATTGATGCTGCTGGCGGTGAATATGAATTTCATCGCGTTCTCCCATTTCATGGGCGACGCGGCCGGTCAGATCTTCGTTTTCTTCATCCTGACGGTTGCCGCCGCTGAGTCGGCTATCGGTCTGGCTATTCTGGTGGTGATGTTCCGTAATCTGGATACCATCAACGTCGAAGACCTGGACAGCCTTAAAGGCTGATGTTTTTCAGACTCGATCTCTCGAATAATAACGATTAAGGTTCATCATGGCGGGGCAACTCCTCAACCCTAACCTCCTTCTTGCCGTACCGCTGGCGCCGCTGGCCGGTGCCGCGATTGCAGGTTTGCTTGGCACCCAGTTCCTGGGTAATTTGGTCGGACGCAAGACGTCGCATACCGCGACGATCCTTGGCGTACTGATTGCGTTCATCCTGTCCGTGCAGACACTGCTGGCAGTGATGGATGGCGCGACATTCAATGGCACGATCTATAACTGGATGACGATCGGCACCCTGAAGATGGAAGTGGGCTTCCAGATCGATTCGCTGTCGGCGATGATGATGTGCGTGGTCACCTTCGTCTCCCTGATGGTGCACATCTACACGATCGGCTACATGAAGGACGACGAAGGCTACAACCGCTTCTTCGCCTACATCTCGCTGTTCACGTTCTCGATGCTGATGCTGGTCATGGCCAACAACTTCCTGCAACTGTTCTTCGGTTGGGAAGCCGTGGGCCTGGTCTCTTACCTGCTGATCGGTTTCTGGTACCAGCGTCCGACGGCCATCGTGGCCAACATGAAGGCTTTCCTGGTCAACCGCGTGGGCGACTTCGGCTTCATCCTGGGCATCGGCCTGCTGCTGGCTTACGCCGGTACCATGAACTACCAGGAAGTGTTTGCCAAGAAAGACGAACTGGCGCTGTTGAGCTTGCCAGGCACCGACTGGGCCCTGCTGACCGTTGCCTGCATCTGCCTGTTCATCGGCGCGATGGGCAAATCGGCGCAGTTCCCGCTGCACGTGTGGCTGCCTGACTCGATGGAAGGTCCTACCCCGATCTCGGCACTGATTCACGCCGCGACGATGGTGACGGCCGGTATCTTCATGGTCTCGCGCATGTCGCCGCTGTTCGAACTGTCCGACACGGCACTGTCCTTCATCCTGGTGATCGGCTCCATCACGGCGCTGTTCATGGGTTTCCTGGGCATCATCCAGAACGACATCAAGCGCGTCGTCGCTTACTCGACCCTGTCGCAGCTGGGCTACATGACTGTCGCGCTGGGTTCGTCCGCGTACTCCGTGGCCGTATTCCATCTGATGACACACGCATTCTTCAAGGCACTGCTGTTCCTGGGCGCCGGCTCCGTCATCATCGGCATGCACCATGACCAGGACATCCGCAACATGGGTGGCCTGCGCAAATACATGCCAATCACCTGGATCACCTCCCTGGTCGGTTCGCTGGCCCTGATCGGCACGCCGCTGTTCTCCGGCTTCTACTCGAAAGACAGCATCATCGAAGCCGTCGAAGCGACGCACATCTGGGGTGCTGGCTTTGCCCAGTTCGCCGTGCTGGCTGGCGTGTTCGTTACCGCCTTCTACTCGTTCCGCATGTATTTCCTCGTCTTCCACGGCAAGGAACGTTTCGGCCAGGCGCACGCGCATGGTCATGACGACCATCACGCACCGAAAGCGGCCCATGGCGCGCACGGCGATGCACATGACGACCATCATGAAGAGGAATCGCATGACGATTCCGAAGACGACCACGCGCATCACGGTCTGGAACCTGGCCAGAAGCCGCATGAATCGCCATTCGTCGTATGGTTCCCGCTGGTGATGCTGGCGATCCCGTCGCTGCTGATCGGCTACCTGACGATCGGCCCGATGCTGCATGGCGATTTCTTCAAGGGCGTGATCTTCGTCGGCGAAAACCATCCAGCAATGGAAGAGTTGTCGCATGAATTCCACGGCGCGATGGCGATGGCGATCCACGGCCTGTCGACGGCACCGTTCTGGCTGGCATTGTCCGGCGTGGTGGCAGCCTACTACTGCTACATGGTCAACCCGCGTGTACCGGCCTGGTTCTTTGCCAAGTTCCACGCGATCCACACCCTGCTGGACAACAAGTACTACATGGACAAGTTCAATGAAGTCGTGTTCGCCGGCGGTGCCCGCTTGCTGGGTAATGGCCTGTGGAACTTCGGTGACAAGAAGCTGATCGATGGCCTGCTGGTCAACGGTAGCGCCAAGGTCGTCGCCTGGCTGTCCTCGCTGTCGCGAGTGCTGCAGACCGGCTACATCTATCACTATGCATTCGTGATGATCCTGGGCGTGCTGGGCTTCCTGATCTATTTCCTGCCATTCTGGCCCGCTAAGTAAGCTGACCTGATAAAAGAATACTGAGAACCATGATGCAGTCTACGATTTCTACACTACCTCCTTACCTGAGTCTGTCGATCTGGGTGCCGATCATTTGCGGCGTCCTGGTCCTGGCTCTCGGCCGTGACAGCAAAGCGGGCTTTACCCGCTGGCTGTCGCTGGCTGGCGCCGTGCTCAGCATGCTGTGCACCTTGCCGCTGATCCAGCATTTCGACAACGCCGCACACGGCATGCAATTCGTCGAAAAAGCTCCGTGGATAGCCACCTTCAATATCTGGTACTCGCTGGGTATCGACGGCCTGTCGCTGTGGTTCGTGCCACTCACGGCCTTCATCACGGTCATCGTCGTCATTTCCGCCTGGCAAGTGATCGAGAAGCGCATCGCCCAGTACATGGGTGCCTTCCTGATCCTGTCGGGCTTGATGATCGGCGTGTTCTGCGCGCTGGACGGCTTGCTGTTCTACTTCTTCTTTGAAGCAACCCTGATCCCGATGTTCATCATTATCGGTATCTGGGGCGGTTCGAACCGTGTGTACGCCTCGTTCAAGTTCTTCCTGTACACCTTCTTCGGTTCGCTGCTGACGCTGGTTGCCATCATCTACCTGCGCAATGTGACGGGTACTTTCGACATCCTGGCCTGGCATGCGTTCAAGCTGACGATGAACGAACAGATCTTCATCTTCCTGGCCTTCCTGATGGCCTTCGCGGTGAAAGTGCCGATGTTCCCCGTCCACACGTGGTTGCCGGATGTCCACGTGGAAGCGCCTACCGGTGGTTCCGCCGTGCTGGCCGCCATCATGCTGAAACTGGGCGCCTACGGCTTCCTGCGTTTCTCGCTGCCGATCACGCCGGACGCCAGCCACTACCTGTCGGGCTTCATGATCGCCTTGTCGCTGATCGCCGTCATCTACATCGGTCTGGTTGCCCTGGTGCAAACAGACATGAAAAAACTGGTCGCCTATTCGTCGATCGCGCACATGGGCTTCGTGACCCTGGGCTTCTTCATGTTCAACGACATCTCGGTGCAGGGCGGTATCGTGCAGATGGTCTCGCACGGCTTCATCTCCGGCGCGATGTTCCTGTGCATTGGCGTGCTGTATGACCGCATGCATACCCGCAACATCGCCGACTACGGCGGCGTGGTGAACCGCATGCCGAAATTTGCCGCCTTCTTCGTGCTGTTCTCGATGGCCAACTGCGGTCTGCCAGCGACGTCCGGCTTCGTCGGCGAGTTCATGGTGATCCTGGGCGCGGTGCAATACAACTTCTGGATTGGTCTGCTCGCTGCAACGGCACTGATCTGGGGCGCGGCGTACTCGCTGTGGATGGCCAAGCGCGTGGTGTTCGGCAAGATCAAGAACAAGCATGTGGCCGAACTGACCGACATCAACAAACGTGAATTCTTCATGCTTGCTGTGCTGGCCATCGCCGTGCTCGTAATGGGTCTGTACCCAGCCCCGTTCACCGACACGATGCAAACTTCGGTTGCCGACCTGCTGCAGCATGTCGCCATCAGCAAGTTGCCTTAAATAGAAGACCGATAACATGACTAATGCACCTAATCTGGTACCGCTGTACGCGGAAATCTTTCTGCTGATCGCCACGTCGGCGCTCTTGCTGATCGATATGTTCTTGCCTGCGGCGAAGCGTTCGATCACCTATGCGCTGTCGCTGCTGATCCTGGCCGGCTGCGCCTTGCTGACCGTGGGCGACTTCAACGCGGGCACCACCGTCTACACGTTCCATAACATGTTCGTGTCGGACCCGATGTCGCAGCTGTTGAAACTGTTCTCGTACGGCGCAGTGGCGCTGACCCTGATCTACTCGCGTGCTTATGCCACCGACCGCAACATGCTGTCGGGTAACCTGGGCGGCGAGTTCTACGTGCTGGCCCTGTTTGCACTGCTGGGCCAGATGATCATGATTTCGGCCAACAACTTCCTGATCATCTACCTGGGTCTGGAACTGATGTCGCTGTCGCTGTACGCACTGATCGCCTTGCGCCGTGACAATGCCAAGGCCACGGAAGCGGCCATGAAATACTTCATCCTGGGCGCGCTGGCTTCCGGTTTCATGTTGTACGGTATCTCGATGCTGTACGGCGCCTCCGGCACGCTGGATCTGGGCGAACTGCGCGTGGCACTGGAAAACGGCAAGACCAACGGCACCATCATGGTCTTCGGCCTGGTCTTCCTGGTTGCAGGTCTGGCCTTCAAACTGGGCGTCGTGCCATTCCATATGTGGGTGCCTGACGTGTATCAAGGTTCGCCGACGGCCGTGACCCTGCTGCTGGGCGCGGCGCCGAAACTGGCCGCGTTCGCCATCACCCTGCGCTTGCTGGCCGAAGGCTTGCTGCCGATGGCGCATGACTGGCAGCAAATGCTGCTGGTGCTGGCCGTGATGTCGCTGGCCATCGGTAACTTTACCGCCATCGCGCAAACCAACCTGAAGCGCATGCTGGCGTATTCGACCATCGCGCAAATGGGCTTCGTGCTGCTGGGCCTGCTGTCGGGCACCGTGGACGCACCGAACAACACCCTGAACGCAGCTGGCGCAGCCACCGCCTACGGCGCCTCGATGTACTACGTCATCACCTACGTGTTCACCACCCTGGGGACCTTTGGCGTGATCATGTTGTTGGCACGTAATGGTTTCGAAGCAGAAGAACTGGCCGACTTCAAGGGCCTGGGCAAACGCAGCCCGATCTTCGCGCTGGTGATGACCCTGTTCATGTTCTCGCTGGCCGGCGTGCCGCCGCTGATGGGCTTCATGGCCAAGTACTCGGTACTGGCCTCCGTGCTGGCCACCGGCCAGTTGTGGCTGACCATCGCTGCCGTGCTGTTCTCGCTGATCGGTGCTTTCTACTACCTGCGCGTCGTGAAAATGATGTGGTTCGACGAGCCGACGGACAGCAACGCGCTGGTCGTGCATGGCGACATGCGCGTCGTACTGGCCCTGAACGGCGTGTTCGTCCTGGCGCTGGGCGTGATGCCTAATAGCATCCTGGCTGCCTGCGCGACGGCCATCACCAAGACCCTGGCGTCCTGACCGATGGATGTCACCGCCTCGAGCTGGCTGGTGATCGCCCTGGGCATCCTGGGCGCCAACCTGCCATTCTTGAACGAGAAACTGTTTGCCGCCGTGCCCCTGAAAAAAGCGGCGCAGGCAGACGGGGACCAAGGCTGGCGCAAGCCGCTGGCACTGCGCCTGCTGGAGATAGTGATTCTGTACTTCATCGTCGGTGCCGTGGCGTTCGCGCTGGAAGCGCGCATCGGCAACGGTTTCCCGCAGACGTGGGAGTTCTATGCCATCACCGGCTGCCTGTTCCTGGTGCTGGCCTTTCCCGGCTTCGTAACTCGTTACCTGCGCAAACGCCGCTAGAACGCTGACCAAACCTGCTGCGCGTCGCGCTTTGCGGCCTGCGATGCTCACTGTGCTCAAGCACAGTTCCGCTTCTCAGCCACAAATCACTGCCGCTCGCTACGGTTTTGTCAGTGTTCCTCCCCTCCGAAAGCGGCGCCTCTGGCGCCGTTTTTTATTGAATAAAGGAATCCCATGGATACGAATCTGATTGAAACCAAGGTGGACGGCGAGCTCGTCTACGAGGGTGGTTTCCTGCGCGTGCAGCGCGACCGGGTCGCTCTGCCGGACGGCAAGATCACGGCGCGCGAATTCATCCTGCACCCGGGCGCCGTCGTCATCCTGCCGCTGCTCGACGACGGCACGGTGCTGATGGAGCGCCAGTATCGCTATCCGCTGGACCGGGTCTTCATTGAATTCCCGGCCGGCAAGATCGATGCAGGAGAATCGCACCTGGCCTGCGCCCAGCGCGAGTTGATGGAAGAGACGGGCTACACGGCCAGAGACTGGCAATTCGTTTCCACTATCCATAACGCCATCGCGTATTCGGACGAGCACCTGGAACTGTTTTTGGCACGCGGCCTGGTGGCCGGCGAACGCCAGCTAGACGAGGGCGAATTCCTGGAAACGTTCACGGCCACCGTGCCGCAGTTGCTCGACTGGGTCAAGGATGGCACCATCACGGATGTGAAAACGGTCATCGGCATCTTTTGGCTCGACAAGATCACAAGCGGCGCCTGGCAACCGGTTTGATATTGCGCATGCGCACGGCTCTTTTCCTGCTGCTGGCCGGTGTCACCTTCGGTGTGCAGGCGCAGGCGCGCACGGCGTTCCAGGTGCGCTGCGAAGACACGATCAGCAAGACGGTGTCCGTGCTGACGGCGCAGCAGAACGGCTACAGCATCGATACGCATCTGCCGTACAAGGCCCTGACCGTCATGAAGGGCACGGCGCGCGCGAATACCTGGGTGCTGGGATTGACCAAGACGGATTCGCGCGTGGCCATCGCCCTGGCCGGTCCCATGCTGCAAGACCCGGCCAGCGGCTATGAATGCGTGGCGCCGCAAATTACCGTGACCCTCACATATGCGCCCGTGGTGATCTATATCGGCCGAGAGTTCGCGCCCGGCACTTGCGCGTATGATGAGATCCTCGCGCACGAGCTGCGGCACATGAAAACCTATATGGAACATTTGCCGCGCGTGGAAAAGACCGTGCGCGCCGCGCTGGCCAGGCGTTTCGAGGCGCGGCCCCTGTACGCGCCCAGCGGCACGGCCAAGGCGGCGCTGGCGCGTGAGATCGATACGGGCTGGTTGCCGTATATCAAGGCCGAGATGCGCAAGGTGGAAGTGTTGCAGGCGGCCATCGATTCGCCGCAGGAATATGCGCGCCTGGGCAAGGCGTGCAAGGGCGAGATTCAGAACATCCTGGCGGGCAAGGCAGCGCCCGCCAACTAGGAAATTAGATGAGGAATGGCATGACAGCAGCACCGAACACCGTCCGCTACTTTGCGCTGATCCCCGCCGCCGGTGTGGGTGCGCGCATGGAAGCGGGCAGTCCCAAACAATACTTGCCCATCGCCGGCAAGCCCATGCTGCGCCACGCCGTGGACGCCTTTCTTGCGAGCCCCCTGATCGCGCACACGTATATCGTGGTCAGTGCGGACGATGGCCAGATCGACGGCGTCGTGCCGGAGCAGGGCGCAGACCATGGCGTGACGGTGCTGCGCTGCGGCGGCGCCACGCGCATGGAAAGCATCCTGAATGGCTTGCACGCCTTGCACGGCAGCATAGCCGCGCATGACCAGGTGCTGGTGCACGACGCGGCCCGGCCCGGCCTGACGCCAGCGCTGATCGGCAAGTTAATTGCCGAAGTGGGCGACCATCCGGCCGGTGGCTTGCTGGCCTTGCCCGTGGTCGATACCGTCAAGCGGGCGGGGCCGGGCGCGGGTGGCGCCAGCATGTCGGCGCAGACGGTGCCGCGCGACGGCCTGTGGCTGGCGCAGACGCCGCAGATGTTTTCCTATGCCTTGCTGCACCGGGCTTTATCTGAAGCGCCCGATCCGCACGCCATCACGGACGACGCCAGCGCCGTCGAAGCGCTGGGCCTGGCACCCAGGCTGGTCGAAGGCCACCCGCGCAACCTGAAGGTAACCTTGCCGCGCGACATACACACGGCCGAGCTGTATTTGGCCCATCCTTGAATTCCAGAGAGACACGCATGAACACAACGACTCCCGTACTCCCTTTCCGCATCGGCCAGGGCTATGACTGCCACGCGCTGGTGGAGCACCGCGACCTGATCATCGGCGGCGTGAAAATCCCCCATCATCTGGGCTTGCTCGGCCATTCCGACGCGGACGTGCTGCTGCACGCGATCACGGATGCCATCTTTGGCGCCGCCGCCCTGGGCGACATCGGCCGCCATTTCCCCGATACGGATGCGCAATTCAAGGGCGCCGATTCGCGCACCCTGCTGCGAGAAGCCGTGCGCCGCGTGCAAGCCACCGGTTATATCATCGGCAATATCGACGCCACCATCATCGCCCAGCGCCCGAAGATGGCGCCGCACATCGCCGCCATGTGCGCCAACGTGGCCGACGACCTGGGCGTCGCCGTGGGCCAGGTCAACATCAAGGCCAAGACAAATGAAAAACTGGGCTACCTGGGTCGAGAAGAAGGCATCGCGGCCGAAGCCGTGGCCTTGCTGCTGCGCGCCTGATACGCCACCGATGATCGACCACTGACAGGAGGGAGCATGTTTCAGCTACGCCGTATCAGCATCTTGCTTGCATGGGCATTGGCCGCCGCACCATCGGCCTGGGCCGAATTGCAAGCCACTGGCGAGCCGCCCGCCGCCAGGCAGGGTTGGAAGGCCGAGACCGTCGCGCAGGGCGTGCGCCAGCCGTGGGGCATCGCCTGGCTGGGCGAGGGCCGTGCGCTGGTCACCAGCAAGCAGGGCAGCTTGCATTTGCTGAATGGCAAGAAATTCGAGGATGTGGCGCTGGAAGGCATGCCCAAAGTCTTCACGGGCGGGCAGGGCGGCTTGCTCGATATCGTCATTCACCCGCAGGATGCGGGCAAGGCTGCGCCCAGAGTCTACATGACGCTTTCGACAGGCACGAATGACGCGAATCGCACGACCCTGGTGCGCGGCGTGTTCGATGGCAAGAAGGTGACGGGCATCCAGACCCTGTTCAAAGTGGCGACCGACAAGAGCGGCGGCCAGCACTTCGGTTCGCGACTGCTGTGGCTGCCGGATGGCACTTTGCTGATGAGCGTCGCTGACGGCGGCAATCCGCCGCTGCGCATCGGCGACCGCCTGGCACGCGAGCAGGCGCAAAACCTGGCCACGCATCAGGGTTCCATCCTGCGCCTGACGGAAGACGGCAAGCCGGCGCCCGGCAATCCGCTGGCGGCCAAGGGCGCCTTGCCGGAAATCTGGTCGCTTGGCCACCGCAACGTGCAGGGCCTGGCACTCGACCCCGTTTCCGGCCGCGTGTGGGCCACGGAACATGGCCCGTACGGCGGCGACGAGCTGAACCTGGTGGTGGCAGGCGGCAACTACGGCTGGCCCCTGCAAAGCTATGGCGCCGACTACAAGACGCATGAACCGGTCGGCAAGCATGAAGTGGCGGGCATGCTCAACCCGAGCGTGGCCTGGGTGCCATCGCCGGCGCCGTCAGGGCTGGCCGTCTACACGGGCGACAAGATTGCCGCCTGGCGTGGCAGCATCTTCAGCGGCGGCCTGGCGGCCAAGGATATCCGTCGCATCGCCGTCGATGCGAACGGCAAGGTGACGGGGCAGGACCGCCTGGCCATCGGCGCGCGCGTGCGCGACGTGCGCCAGGGGCCGGACGGCTACCTGTATGCGCTGACGGATGAAGACAATGGCCGCCTGCTGCGCATCGTGGCGCAGTAACACGGCAGGCGCCCACTTCGCTTAAGATGGCGCCTTTACTCAAGACAAGGTGGCGGCATGGCCCGTGATACTTATGCATACCGGCACGTTGCCGTCGAATCGCGCGCCATTCATGGCCGCGTGGAAATCCGCCCCGTGCCGGGCCAGGCCTTTTCTCCGGAACTGGCCGTGCAGTGTTCGCGCCGCCTGGCTGACCTGCAGCGCTACCCGCTGGGCAGCTGTTTTTTGCTCTTTGCCAAGCTGACGGACCGCCTGGGCGGCACGCCTTTCCTGTATGCATATCATGGCGACGCGGACGTGGTGATGACGCCGGCCGAAGTGACGAAATTCCTCGGGGAATTTCGCCGCGGGCGCATCTAAGCGACTTCCTTGCTAGGCTTCGCAAGCCGCGCCGGCGCCCGTCTTGGCGCTGGCCTGCGGCTTGCCGAAGAGCGCGATCGTCAGCGCGCAGCCGAGGGCGAACACGCCGCCCACCACCATCGCGCTCGATACGCCCAGCCGGTCGACGGCCATGCCGCCGAGCAAGGCGCCCGACGCCAGCGACACTTGCACGATAGCCACAAACAGCGCACTGCTGCCTTCCATCAAGTGTGGCGCAGCCTTGAACATCCACGTCTGCACGGCGATCGGCATGGCGCCGAAACCGAAGCCCCAGACGGCTACCAGCAACATGGCGGTGAGTGAATGGCTGCCGAACGCGGCCAGGGCCAGGGTGGACAGGCCCAGCACGGCGCCCGTCAGCATCAGCGCGGCCCGCTCGTAGCGGCCGGCGGCCCAGCCTCCCACGAGGTTGCCGATGAAGCCGGAGGTGCCATACACCAGCAGCATGGCGCTGACCGTGCCGGCCGCCAGGTGCGAGATTTGCGTGAGGAACGGCGCGATATACGTGTAGGCGGCGAATTGGCCCGTGAAGAGCATGGCCGTGGCGATCAGGCCCAGCCTGGCCTTGCGGATGCCGAAAATCATCGGCAACTGGCGCAGGCGGATGGCCTGTGTCGGTGGCAGCTTGGGCAACAGCAATAGCTGGCCGATGAAGACCAGCACGGCAATGGCGCTGGCTGCGCCGAAGGCGACTCTCCAGCCGACCAGGTCGCCCACCAGCGCGCCGGCCGGCACGCCCGCCACCGTGCCCAGCGAGACGCCGGCAAAGATGATGGACATGGCGCGCGATGCATGCTGCGGCGACACCAGGCGCGGGCCGATGGCGCTGCCGATGGCCCAGAAGCCGCCCACGCCCACGCCCAGCATGGCGCGGCCCAGCAGTATCGAGGCATACGAGGGCGCCAGCGCCACCAGCAGGTTCGAAGCGACTAGCAGGGCCGTGAGTGCCAGCAGCACGATGCGGCGGTCCAGGCGGCCTGAGCCGACGGTGACGAAGATGGCGGCAAACGCGGCAACGATGCCTGGCGTGGTGATCATCAGTCCCGCCTGGCCCTTGCTGATGGCCAGTTCGGCGGCCATGGCCGGCAGCAGCCCGACGGGCAGGAATTCGGAGGTGACGAGGGCGAAGGCGCCGATGCCGACCGATAGGACGGCCAGCCATGGCGCGACGGTGGTATCGTCGCTGCTAGCGTTGGAAGGTATGTGCATAGGGGTTCCTGAAAAGCCGGGAGGTTTTTAACCGGTCGGTATATAATCAGGGCAGGCAGACATTGTTGTCAATAATTTTTTACCGAACGGTATGAAACAAGATAAAAAAGAGGAAGTAGCCAAGGCGAAAACGGGGCGGCCACGCACCTTCGACGCGGAAGAGGCGCTCGATTGCGCCATGAAAGTGTTCTGGGAAAAAGGCTATGAGGGCAGTTCTCTGCCGGAATTGACGAAAGCCATGGGCATGAACCGGCCCAGCCTGTATGCCGTCTTCGGCAACAAGGAGCAACTGTTCCACAAGGCGCTGGAGCGCTACAGCGATACGCGCATGCGGTTTTTCGATGCGGCGCTGGAACAGCCGACGGCGCGCCAGGTGGTGGAAGCCTTGCTGACGCAGTATGTCGACGCGCAAACCATGCCCGACGGTCCGCACGGTTGCATGGGCGTGAATGCGGCGCTCGCCTGCAGCGACGATGCCTTGCCGATCCGCGATGAATTGTTTGCGCGCCGCCTGCGCGGTGAAATCAAGTTGCGCGACCGCTTGCGGCGCGCAAAGGATGAGGGGGATTTGCCGCCCGATTCCTGTCCCGAGCAGCAGGCGCGCTTTGTCGTGACCCTGTCGCAGGGCATGGCCATCCAGGCAGCGGCGGGCGTATCGCGCGAGCAATTGCAGCACATGGTGGGATTGCTGCTGCGCAATTGGCCGCTGTAACTACCCGGTCGGGGCGATGGTCTTGGCCAGGTCGCTGGGCGCCTTGCGCCGCCAGGCGGCCGTCAGCGCGGCCGCCAGCATGTCCAGTTCGGCGTCCGCCAGGCGCACCGTGATGCCGGCCAGCCGTTCGCCCCACCACAGTTTTTCGCAGCCGGACGGCGTGATGACGGTGGCGATATGCGCCGCTTCCGCATCGAGCAGCACGTTGATGTGCTCGTCATCGGGCAGGGTGGCAAAGATCTTCCCGCCCACGCGGAAGGCTGGACGGTCGTGGTGTTCTTCCTCGGTGGCGTCGGGAAACGACAGTGCCAGATAGCGTAGTTCTTCCAGGTCGACCATTTCCTCTTTCCCCCTCATCGGACAGATAGCTGCATGACTGCATTTTGCCATGCTGTTTCGCCGCGTGGTGCAGCGGCATGCGAAAAGAAATGCGCAAGATGCGACACTGGCGTGGCCCTTTGTGGTGCTGGTGCGACACCTCTCCAGCCTGCGCGACGACGGTGTCGCCCGAGCGGTACGGTTGTCCAGGCCGTTTTAGCTGTCTGGCGCATGATTGCTATAAAAATATCTTACATGGTAAAAAGAAAAAAACTTTTCCTTCAGGGAATTTAAGATACAATAGATTCAACGTTTTACCTGACCCGTCAACTGTCTGGCTTTGTCCCGGGAACCCGAACCCTTTCCATGACGCTTGCAGTGCCGCCATGGCATGCCGCAAGTCCGCGAAGTTCTGCGGAGGCTACGCCCCCGACCGCTCATCCTTGCAACTGCCAGCGCTATGCCGACACGCCTCAATGCAGCGTGTATTCAGCTCAAGCGCCCTTACGCCTGCTGCGCCCGTTGAATACTTATGACTGGATACATATCATGGAAAACTTGTCTAAAATCGCTCTCTCCCTGATCGCTGCTGGTGTGTTTTCCCACGCGAATGCCAGCACCATTACCGTCTCCACCGCTTACTCGAATACTGGCTTGCAAGCTGCCGCTGCCGCTTACCCGTCCGTGGTGAATGCCGGCGGGGCGCTGGACGTCAAGAGCAGCGACCTGTGGTGGACTGCTAACTACCATGACAGCAGCCAGTTCCTCGATGGTTCCAGCGCCTTGTCGGCAGGTAACCATTCCTTGAGCATCGATGGCCTGGAGGGATGCTGCGATGGCGGCCAGCAAGTCCAGTTCACGGCGGACAACAGCAATTTCGCCAGTTTTTCCAGCACCGATGGCCCGGTACCGGCCTTGTCGGAACCGAGCTCCTACGCCATGCTGCTGACCAGCCTGGCTTTGCTGGGCTTCACGGCGCGCCGCAGGCAGGACGACAAGTTCTAAGTCACGATATTCTGCGCCTCGCGGCGCACGTCAAAAAGCCCACCGGTCTGTCAGGACACGGTGGGCTTTTTTGCATGCGCGTTGTCAGTCGCTGCTGTCTTCGTCTTCATCGGCCCCCTTGGCCGCCTTGCCGCGCTCGGCGTCGACGGCGCGCTGCAGGCTGGCCGCATCGCGGAAGAAGGCAGCCGCCGTGTGATTTGGACTCTGGCGCAGTGCCGGCGGGTAGATCACCGACATATAGGCCTCGTCGGCCAGGCGGCCGCTGATCTGCAGGTTGCTCAGCAGGATCAGGGTCGAGCCGACGATGGCCAGCACGACGGCAACGAGGCCGAAGCGGCGCGGATGCTGGGGTTTGATCGTGCATAAATGGTAGTAGATCATTATGCATACGATGACGATGAACATATGCCGCCCGTAGCGCGTCAGCACTTCCAACGATAGCGCATACGCCGCCACATTGCTGCCCAGTTCCCACACTTCCATGGCCAGCAAGCCGCAGCCGATGATGAACAGGTGGCGGCCAAAGCGCGCCACATGGCCGAACAGGCGGTTTGCCACGGCCCAGATCGACGCCCACACGAGGCCGCCGGCCAGCGCGTAGGCGATGATCATCAGGTAGGAAATCGGGTCGAAGGGTTCCGCGTCGCCCAGCCAGTTGCTGAAGGCGGCCGAGGCGCCAATCATGGCCAGGCCGGCGACGGCGGGGCGCAAGCCTTCCCAGTCGTGCCTGGTGGTATCGCTCAACTCGGGCGCAACAGGGTGATCGCTGGCGCGCACGCGCAGGCGCGTGTGGCCCAGGCGTACGATGCTGTTGCCGCTCAAGGCCACTTGTAGTTGCCGCTGGCCCCGGTGGATCACGCCATTCTGGCTGCCCAGGTCGCGCAGCAGCAAGCCTTCCGCGCCATCGTCCTCGATGACGGCGTGGCGGGCCGCCGTGTGCGCGTCGTCGAGGATGAAGTCGTTGTCGTAGCTGCGGCCGATGCTGATCGGCAGGGTGGCGATGCGCTGGCGTTGCTGCACTTCGCCATTCTCGGCGAGGATTTCGATGAAATAGGGCGGTTTCATGGCGTGCGTCCGCTTTCCCGCGAGAGCGCTTCGAGGAAGGTGCGCGTGACGCGCATGCCGTTGGCGTAGGACACGCCGCGCGCGTCGATGCGGCTTTGCAGGCTCATGAGTGGCTCATCGGTGCTGGCGGCCAGCAGGGCAAAGTCGTACAGGCCGGTAAACTTGCGGTAGGCGCGCACGCACAGGACGGCGCGCAGGGGCAAGGTCTTGTTCTTGACGAACTGTTCGGTGCAATGGGGTCCCGTCAGGTGCACGCTTTTGTAGCTGCCGAAACTTTCATTCTTGAACGAGGCGCTGGCCAGCTCGGAAAAGCGCAACGCACCCAGTTCGCTGCTGCGCAGGAATTCGTGGCGCATCGACACTTGCCCCGTCTGCAGGGCGCCCGAGATAAAGATGGCCGATTCCATGGCGCAGCTGGTGTTGTCGAGCATGTAGGGCTTGTCGGACTTCACGTTGGAGCTGCCCCAGCATCGCATCTGATCGGACTCGCGCACGGGCACGCGGTACGGGCCCATGGCTTTCAGGCTCAATGGCGTGTCGAGCAGGCGCGCCAGCATGACGTCCTGGTGCGCCAGCAACTGCGCCGTCACCAGCGGCTTGAAGTCTTTCGGCGGCTTGCCTTGCTGGGCCACCTTGGTCAGCAATTGCTGGGCATAGCGGGCCGGCACGAGAAAACTGACCAGTTCGCCATCGAGGCGTTTCGACACGTTCACGCCGGCCACGTCGCCGCTGGCCGTGACGCTGGGGCCGCCGCTCATGCCGGAATTGATCGGTCCCGTAAACATCAGCTGGTCGTAGAAGCTGCGCGTGACGATACCGTTGTACGAGCCTTCCGAGATGGCGAAGCCCAGGTCCAGCGGATTGCCCATCGAATACAGGTACTGGCCCTGGGTCAGGGGTGCCAGCGGCTCGGGCATCTTGAAAAATCCCGTGCCGTGGCGGTTCACGCGCAAGACGGCCAGGTCGTGCAGCACGTCGACGGCCAGCAATTCCACATTGCCGCGCTGCCCGCTGGTGTCCACCCATTCACCGACGTAGGTATCGGGGTCGAGCGCGAATTGCGACACGACGTGATAGTTGCTCACCACCAGGTCGCCCGTGCCGATCAGGAAGCCGGAACCGACCGACGATTGCGTGCGGCCATTTTTCAGCAGCACACGCACTTGCAGGATGTCGGCGCGCGCGGCCGTGTACAGTTTTTGCGCGGCAGACGAGGGCGGCGGCAAGGCTGCATGTTCGGTGGCGGCTGGCGCGGCGCTGGCCGGTGGCGGTTTGGCGGGGGGAGTCGAAGCGGTGGGGGGCGCGGCTGGCGCAGGCGCCGGGGCCGCCTGTGCGCCTGCGGCAGCGCACAGGCTGGCCAGCAAGAAGGCGAAGTTAGATAATTTCATGCATCCTTTGTGCGTGAGCAGGAGCGAGGCCGGCCCGGCGCGGCGGCGTGCACGCGCTGCGCCGGCTCAGGGAATTACAGGGCGCCGTCTTCCAGTGCCGGCGCCGTTTCCGGCGTCATCATGTGGCCCAGCTTGCTTTGCTTGGTATTCAGGTAGTGCTGGTTGAAGGCGTTGCGGTTGACCAGCAGCGGCACCCGCTCGGCCACCGGTATGCCCAGCGCTTCCATGGCGGCGATCTTGCGCGGGTTGTTCGTCATCAAACGCAGGCTGTGGATGCCGAATTGCGCAAACATGGGTTTGCACAGAGTGTAGTTGCGCGCGTCGGCCTTGAAGCCCAGCTGTTCATTCGCCTGCACCGTGTCGGCGCCCGCTTCCTGCAGGCGGTAGGCGCGGATTTTGTTGATCAGGCCGATGCCGCGCCCTTCCTGGCGCAGGTACAGCAAAATGCCGCGGCCTTCCTCGGCGATGCGTTTCAAGGCGCCTTCGAGCTGGGCGCCGCAATCGCAGCGCTGGGAAAACAGCACGTCGCCCGTCAGGCACTCGGAATGCACGCGCGCCAGCACCGGTTCGCCGTTGCCGACATCGCCCAGCACCATGGCCAGGTGTTCCTTGCCCGTGGCGTGTTCGACAAAGGCGTGCAGGGTGAACTGGGCCCAAGGCGTCGGCAGTGCGCAGGAAGTCGTGTAATCCAATTCGCCTGTCGCCAGGAGGTCTGCGCCGCTTTGCATGGTTGTGCTCATATAGGTAATGTTCAAAAATGGAGGCGCGCCGTACCACTGCGGTGCCGGCGCGCCCTGTCATCATACCAAAAAGCAGGGGAAACCATTTCCCCTGGCTGACATTTGAAGGCAGTAATGCCTGGTACTGTCCCTCTAATTGCGGGCGGATCAGCCTTTTGCAAGACGGCTGGCCTTGCCGAAGCCCCGTTCCACCAGTAACAGCATGCCGCCAAAGATGGACAGATTCTTCAGGAAGTTGGTCAGCTGGTCCTGGAAGTGGGCCGCATCGGCGCTCCAGAAGGCGTGGAAGATGAGCGTCGTCGGGATCAAAAACAGCGCCAGCGCCAGCGCCGCCCAGCGCGCCTGCCAGCCCGTGATCAGCAGCAAGCCGCCACCCACTTCCAGGGCGATGACGCCCACCAGCAAGATATTGGCGATCGGCAAACCCTGGCTGGCCATGTAGCCGGCCACGCCCGCAAAGCTGCCGATTTTCAGCAAGCCCGAGACAAAGAACAACACGCCAAGGGCGGCACGGCCGAGAGGCAGCAATACGTTGGTTTTGTTTTCCATGATTTTCTCTTTCTGTATATTGAACAATTATTTAGGCAAGTCGAAGAGCAGAAACTCAGCGTCTTCCGGTTGGCTAATTGTCACGCTGGTTTCCTGCGTCAGTTTCAGCGCATCGCCCGCTTTCAAGGGCGTGCCGTTGACCACCAGGCTGCCGCGGATCAGGTGCACGTAGGCGAGGCGGCCTTCGTCCAGCGCATGCTCGGCCTGCTCGCCTTCCTGCAGGATGCTGGCGTAGATGGACGCATCCTGGTGGATCAGCACGGAGCCCTGGCGGCCGTCGGAGGAGGCGATCAGGCGCAGCTTGCCCCGTTTGCTGTCCGGCGTGAAGTGTTTCTCTTCATAGCTAGGTGGAATGCCCGTCACGTTCGGCTGGATCCAGATTTGCAGGAAGTGCAGGCCATCCGTGGCAGAATGGTTGAACTCGCTGTGGCGCACGCCGCTGCCTGCGCTCATGCGCTGCACATCGCCGTAGTGCAGTACGGAACCGGTGCCCATGCTGTCCTTGTGTTCGAGCGCGCCGTCGAGCACATACGAAATGATTTCCATGTCGCGGTGGCCGTGCGTGCCGAAACCCTGGCCTGGCGTGACCCGGTCTTCATTGATCACCAGCAAGGGGCCAAAGCCCATGTGCAGCGGATCGTGGTAGCTGCCGAAGGAAAAGCTGTGGTGGGAATTGAGCCAGCCGTGGTTGGCGGCGCCGCGTTCTTCGCTATGACGAATCTGTAACATGGTGGACTCCGTTTCTATCAGTGAATGTGCGATAATTTCGAAGGGCCGTTGCCTGGCAGTTGCCGTGGCGCCTTTGCTTCCCTTCGCTGTACGATGGAGAAAGTATAGGCCGGCCAGCCCGGAAAGAAAAACGGAAAATCTACCGCACTATGATCGAAAAAATCGAATGTTAAGACTGAGCCTGGAAGCCTTGCAAATCGTCGATGCTATCGACCGCCGCGGATCATTCTCGTCGGCCGGCAAGGAGCTGCATAAAGTGCCGTCCACCATTTCCTATACGGTGGCCAAGCTGGAGGACGATCTTGGCGTGCAGGTGTTCCAGCGCAATGGTCCGAAAGTCATGCTGACGGCGGCTGGCCAGGAGTTGCTGAAAGAGGGCCGCTACCTGCTGAAGGCGGCACAGGACCTCGAGCACCGCGTGCGCAGGGTGGCGTCTGGCTGGGAAACCGAGTTGTCCATCGGCATCGATTCCATGTTTTCCGCCGTGGCCCTGGCCGACGATGTGCGCGCCTTTTATGAGGTAGCGCAACAGACGCGCCTGCGCCTGTCGCAAGACACCCTGTCGGGCACCTGGGAAGCATTGCTGGACCGCAGGGTCGACTTGCTGGTGGGCGCGCCCGGCGACGGTCCGGCGGGCGGCGGCTATATCGCGCAACCGATCGGCATGCTCGATTTCGTTTTTGCCGTGGCGCCCACGCACCCGCTGGCGCAGGTGGCGAAACCTTTGTCGCGCGGCCACTTGCAGCAGCACCGGGCCGTGGTGGTGGCCGACTCGGCGCGCCAGATGGCGCCGCGCACCGTGGGTTTGTTGCTGGGGCAAGATGCCTTGAGCGTGCCGAACATGCAGGTCAAGTTCGATTACCAGGTGCTGGGGCTGGGTTTTGGCTTCCTGCCGGGGCCGTGCGCGCGCGCCGCCATTGCGCGCGGCCTGCTGGTGGAAAAGGCTGTGGAAGAGCCAAAACCATCGGAAACGTTTTACCTGGCGTGGCGCGTGGGCGAGGATGGCGCCGCGCTGCGCTGGTGGATGGCGCGCATGCGCGAGCCGGATGTGTTTGCCCGCCTGGCGCAGCATCTGCCGGGGCGGGCCTGACGCAGCACCCAGCCGTTCTGCGGTGGTCTTAAAATGTTGACATACGCCAACATTTTTAAGTTACCATATTCACAGTATTTTGACCGTCCTTCTGCCCTGACCTCCATGCCCCATAGTGGGATTTTGATGATTACACACACTGCAGCGCCCCTGATATGTTCCCTTGACCAGGCCCAAGAGTGGGGTTGCCATGCTTGAGGCGAAGGTTGCGCTGTGCCTGCGCCTGGCCCAGGATGCCCGTGAGCAGGCGGGGCAGCAGCAGGCCGCCACCCTGGTGCGGCTGCAGGAAGAACTGGAGCGGCTGCGCGGCGCCAGCCGGCCCGTGGTGCGCGTGGCGCCGGCCGACGCCTTGCTGGAAATCGATCCCGATGGCTTCCTGATCGGCTGGGACCATGGCGCCGAACAGATGTTCGGCTATTCCGAACTGGAAGCGCTGGGACAGCACATCCTGTTCCTGTATCCGGAAGACGACGCGGAAGCGAGCGTGCTGGAATTGCATTTCAAACAGGGCGACGTGGCCACCGATGTACGCCGGCGCAAGAAGTCGGGCATGGTGACGTGGCTGCGCATGCACCGCCACGTGATCCACGACCAGGCGGGCAAGGCGTGCGGCATGGCCGTGCGCCTGTCGGCCATGAGCGAACCGCTGTCCGATGTGGACAAGGTGAGGTTGCACGCGCGCATCATCGAAGACAGCGAGCAAGCCGTGCTGATCACGGATGCGGAAGAGCGCATCGTCTCCATCAACAGTTCGTTTTCCCGCATCACCGGTTATTCGCCGGCCGAAGCCATCGGCCGCACGCCGGACTTGCTGCGCTCGGGCGTGCACGACCCCGACTTCCGCGCCAAGGTGCGCGCCGCCATGCGCGGACACGGTTCCTGGCGCGGCGAAATCATCGGCAAGCGCAAGAATGGCGAACTGTTCCCGCAAGACGTCACCATCAGCGTCGTGCGCGACGAATTCGGCGAAATCAGCCATGTGTTTTCCCTGTTTTCCGATATCTCGGTGCACAAGGATGCCGAGGCGCGCATGCAGCGCATGGCCAACTACGACAGCCTGACGGGCTTGCCCAACCGCTGCCTGCTGAACCAGCTGGTCGACCAGGGCCTGGCTGAAGCGAAACGGCAGGGCACGCATGGTGCGCTGATGGTCATCGACATCAGCCGCATCGGTTCCATCAGTGATACCCTGGGCCATGAAGTGGGCGACCAGCTGGTGATTGCCATCGGGCAGCTGTTCCGTGGCGCCCTGCGCGATGCCGACATTTTAGCCAGGGTCGACAACAGCAAATTCGTCGTCGCGCTGTTGCACATCGAAAAGCGCGAACATGCGGCGAATGTGGCGCAAAAACTGCTCAACCTGCTCGAAGCACCGATCAATATCGATGCGCACGCCCTGCACGTGGGCGCCAGCATCGGCATCACCGTGTATCCGGAAGATGGCCTGGAAGCGCCGGCCCTGTTCCGCTTTGCCGACGTGGCCGTGGCCAAGGCGGGGCAGACCATCGAATCGACCTTCCTGTTTTACCGCGAAGACATGAACCGGCGCGCCAAGGAACATTTGCGCCTGGAAAGCGAAATGCGCCTGGCGCTGGGCGACAAGGAGCTGGAATTGCATTACCAGCCCAAAGTGAGCCTGGCCAGCGGGCGCATCGTGGGCGCGGAAGCCTTGCTGCGCTGGAAGCATCCGATGCGCGGCATGGTCTCGCCCGGTGTCTTCATTCCCGTTGCCGAGGAAACCAGTTTGATTCTGGAACTGGGCACCTGGGTGCTGGACGAGGCCTGCCGCCAGATCCGCAGCTGGGAGGACCGTGGCCTGCACATGCCGGCCATCGCCGTCAATTTGTCGGCGCGCCAGTTCGATGAGCAGTTGCCGGCGCGCATAGCGGCCGTGCTGGAGCGCTACCGGGTGCGTCCCGACCAGATCATGCTGGAAATCACCGAGAGCCTGTTGATGCGGGGCGCGGACAAGGTGATCGACATCATGAACCAGCTGGTGGCCATGGGCCTGGCGCTGGCGCTGGACGATTTCGGCACCGGCTATTCCAGCCTGGCGTATTTGAAGAAATTCCCCATCAGCACCCTGAAGATCGACCGCTCGTTTGTCATCGGCTTGCCGTTCGAGGAAAACGATTGCGCCATCGCCCGCGCCATCGTCACCATGGCGCAGCAGTTGCGCCAGGAAATCGTCGCCGAAGGGGTGGAAACGGCCGAGCAGATGCGCTTCTTGCGCGAACTGGGCTGCGACCAGCTGCAAGGCTACCTGTTCAGTCCAGCCGTGCCGGCGGCGGAATTCGAAGTGATGCTGGGCGAGGGCCGCCAACTGCGCCTGGAAACGGTGGCGGTTTAAGCACTGCCCAGCTTCACTTTTTCCAGCAGATAATCGAGCATGACGCGCACGCGGGCCGGCACTTGCAAGCCCGGTCCCACGAAGACGGCGTGCACGAGTTCCGTGTCGCCCGGGTTATAGTCCTGCGGCACCGGGATCGTTGGCCTTGCTCGTTATTGCGCTGCACGGCGGCGCCATCACCATCGACGACTCGCCGCTGGGCGGCGCGCGCTTCACGATTTATATTCGGGCCTGAGCGCCGGCGCACCGCGTCTCTGGCGCTGCGCCATGTAGGAACTGCCCATCGACGCGGCCATGATCATGGCGATGGCCAGCCATTGCGCGGCGTCCAGGCGTTCATCGAGCAGGATGAAGGCCAGCATCGCGGCCACGGCCGGTTCCATGCTGCTCATGATGCCGAACGCTTGCGGCGTCAGCCGTTTCAGGGCCACCATTTCCAGCGAGATCGGTATCGCGCTGGAAATCAGCGCCACGCCCAGGCCCACGGCCAGCACGACCGGCGAGAGCAGGGCGCCGCCGCTATGCATCACGCCCACGGGCACCACCACCAGCGCGGCCATCGCCAGGCCCAGCGATACCGAATGGCCTGCATGCAAGTGGCTGGCGCGCTTGCCAAAGATAATATAGGTGGCCCAGCAGACGGCGGCGGCCAGGGCGAACAGCACGCCAGTGGGGTCCAGATTGCTGATATCGTGGCCCAGCGGCAACAGCAGCGCCAGTCCCGCCACGGCCAATGCCACCCAGACGAAGTCGAGCGGACGGCGCGAGGCCAGCAGCGCCACGGCCAGCGGGCCGGAAAATTCGATCGCCACGGCGATGCCGAACGGTATCGTGCGCAAGGCCATATAGAAACACAGGTTCGTCAAACCCAGCGCGGCGCCGTACAGGGCCACCGTGCGCAAGTCGGCGCGGCTCAGCTGCCAGCGCCACGGGCGCCAGAACAGCAACAGCAACAGGGCGGAAAAGCCCACGCGCACGGCCGTCGTGCCCTGTGCGCCGACCAGCGGGAACAGGCTATGCTTGGCCCACGACGTGCCCAGTCCCAGACACGTGACGGAGCCGAGGATGGCCAGCAAGGGGATAAAAGAAGAGTAGCGGTGCTGTGGCATGGCGAGTATGGCTTGATATCGGAAGCATGAAAGTTTATTGTGTCTGCTCTGATATTTGCACTGCATTTTGACGCTTATGACGCAACTTTCGCTCACGCCTTCCCTTGCCCTTGATGCCTTCGACCTGGCGATCCTCGACATCTTGCAGCGCGATAACACGACCTCGCAGCGCGAAATCGCCCAGGCCGTGCATTTGTCCGCACCTGCCGTGCAGCGGCGCATCCGCCGCCTGCGCGAGAGCGGCGTGATCCGTAACGAGGTGGCCGTGCTCGACGCGAGCCGCCTGGGCCGTCCCCTGATCTTGACGGTGGAAGTGCATTTGCACGACGAGCACCCGCAGCGCACGGCGGGCATGCGCGCACGCATCATGGCCGAACCGGCCATCCAGCAGTGCTACGGCATCACGGGCGAGGCCGATTACCTGCTGATCATTACTGCCAGCAGCATGGCCGAATACGAGGCGCTGACGGAGCGCCTGTTCGGCGGCGACGACAATATCCGGCGCTACCGCACCTCGGTGGCATTGACCTGCCTCAAGATGGACTTGCACGTGCCGCTGGCATAGGGCACAGTCCAGGCAAATGACTATCTCCAAAAAGAAACAAGCCTCCGTGATGGCCGCCATGCCCGCCCACCTGCACGCCGAACTGGCAGCGTATGCGTGGGCGCGCGACAGCGTCGGTGAGTCGGACGCTGCCGTTTACCGGCTGCAGGGCAGGGACGGTGCGCCGGACCTGTACCTGAAGCACGGCAGGGGTAGCGCCGCCGCCGACATTGCCGATGAAATGGCGCGCCTGCGCTGGCTTGCGCAGTACCTGCCCGTGCCGGCCGTGGTGCAGTTCGCCCGCGTGGCCGACCCGGACCAGGCATGGCTGCTGATGACTGCGCTGCCTGGCGCGACGGCGTCCGAGGTGCTGGAAGCGAACCCCGCGCTGGGTCCCGCCGTGGTCGACGCGCTGGCGGCCTTTCTGCGCCGCGTGCACGCGCTGCCCGTGAGCGACTGCCCGTTCAATGCCGGCCATGCTGTTCGGCTGGCCAAGGCACGCCAGCGCATCGATGCGGGCCTGGTCGATGCCGAGGATTTCGATGCCGGGCGGGAAGGCTGGACGGCAGAGCAGGTGTGGGCGGCGCTGCAGGATTGCCTGCCCCTGGTGCCCGACCTCGCCGTGACGCATGGCGATTTTTCGCTGGAGAATATCCTCATGCAGAAAGGCGCCGTCGTCGGCTGTATCGACGTGGGACGGGCCGGCGTTGCCGACCGCTACCAGGACCTGGCCATCGTCTGGCGTAGTCTCGGTGAGTTGGACGCCGCGCTACAGCAAAGGTTTGTGCAGCAATATGGGATCCTTGATGCCGATCAAGGCAAGCTGCAATTTCACTTGCTGCTCGATGAGCTGTTCTGAATGCGATCCAGCGGGTAGCTGTCGCCTGCACTTTGGCATCATCCGCGGGGACGAATGTGGGAGCCTGACGATGGGGGCGCAAGAAAATGCGCATCTGCATGCGTCAGCCTTGCCGGCCGGCTACCGGCTTGACGTCGCAACGTCGCTGGCCATCACGACGGTGCGTATTGTCACCGGCGACGGTGCTGTTGCCGCCAGCGGCTACGCCGTGCAATATTCCAGCGTCTTTGTTTTTGACCGTATCGTCACCGAAGCCGCCCATCGGCGCCGGGTGCTGGTGGCAACCGAGGATGGCTTGACACTGTATGCGAGCCTGGGCTGGCATATTCAATCACCGTATTCGACGGCCGCGATTACCTAAGGTGGCGATACCGTACCTGCGCAGCGTGGATGCCGGGCGGCCATGTTACGGCTCAGACTCATCGCGCTCGGCATCGCGTTCGCGGCAGCTCAATGCGGCGTAATGGCCCTTGGGCATCCTGGTCTTGATGGCGACTTCGCTCAGTTTGTTGCGGATATCGACAGGGTCGGTCAAGGTACAGCGCTGGGCGCGGGCGAACGCTTGCAGCTTCTGGGTGCTGCCGCGCACCTTCACCGTCACGCCGGCGCCGGGGCTGACGCAGCAGCCGATGTATTGCGTGATGTATTCTTCTTCGATGAGCACCAGTTCATGCCCCAGGAAACTGGCGGGCTTTTTCAGCAGGTAGTAATCAGTGTAGTCGGCGCGCTGGTCGGGGTGCTTGCCAAGGTAGCCTTCACGCATGTAGGCCCGGATGGCCTCGCCGGCGGTGCCCACCCTGTCCGTCGTGCCCTTTTTCAGGTGCAGCGCCCGGATCAGGCCGCTTTCGAGTGCCGGATCGGCAGCGGCGAGGGCGCTGCAGGAGCAGGCGGCGAGCAGAAGCGAGCCGAGCAGGCGGCGGGTGCGGCGCCATTCAGACATGGGATGGATTCCTTGCATACAATTTCATACGTGAAGAGACGGGAAGCGCAGTGTAGCCCACGCCGGCCTGCACGCGTGGCACAATGCGTGATCCGCACGCCACGTGCCACTGACCACAGGACTTTCATGACCCGCGCCATCCTTGACGAAGCCCAGATCCATCCCGCCGCCCGCCCTTTGATCGGCAGCAAACATACGGACATTGTGCGCGAGGTGCAGGCTGCCATCGCCGCGCACCAGGTGGTCGTCGTCGGCATGGCGCTCAATCCGTTTCCGCGCAAGGCGCGCAAGATCCTGGACGTGCTGGGCACGCCCTACCAGTACCTGCAATACGGCAGTTATCTGAACCAGTGGCACCGTCGCAATGCCTTGAAAATGTGGACGGGCTGGCCAACTTTCCCCATGGTCTTTGTGAACGGCGTGCTCATCGGCGGCGCCAGCGAGCTGCAACAACTGGTGGAAAATGGCGAGTTCAGCGCCATGCTGGCGAAGAAGGTGCGCCAGTTTTAAGACCCGCCTTACGACTGTCCTTACTCGCCCGGCCGCCATGGCGACTTGCGCGTGCGCAAGGGCTCGAGCAAGCCGCGCAAATCGTTGTGGTCGAGCTCGTACATCAGCGCAATTAAACTGCCCAGTTCGCCCGAGGGGAAGCCCTCGCGCGCGAACCAGCCCAGGTAGTGTCCCGGCAAGTCGGCCAGCAGCCGTCCCTGATATTTCCCATATGGCATTTCGCGCGTGACCAGCAGCGCCAGTTTTTCTGAATTCATGCGACAGCTCCGGTTTTGATCCGGCCAGTGTAGCAGATCCGCATATTGTTGATTTCAGCGCAATTATCTTCTGCCTGAGCAGGTATTTTTCGCCATAAAGAAAACCCCGATACTGCATGACTACATCTTTTATCGGAGTTTGTCATGCCCATAGCCTTGCTCGCGCTGACCCTCAGCGCATTTGCCATCGGAACCACCGAGTTTGTCATCGTGGGGCTGTTGCCCACCATCGCCGCCGACCTGGGCGTCAACCTGCCATCGGCTGGGCTGCTGGTCAGCCTGTATGCGCTGGGCGTCGCCGTGGGCGCGCCCGTGCTGACGGCCCTGACGGGCAAGATCCCGCGCAAGACCCTGCTGCTGTCCTTGATGGTCTTGTTCACCCTGGGTAATTTGCTGGCCTGGAAGTCGCCCGGCTATGAAACCCTGGTCATCGCCCGCATCCTGACGGGGCTGGCGCACGGCGTGTTCTTTTCCATCGGCTCGACCATCGCCACCTCGCTGGTGCCGAAAGACAAGGCGGCCAGCGCGATTGCCATCATGTTTACGGGCTTGACCGTGGCCCTGGTGACGGGTGTGCCGCTGGGCACCTTCATCGGCCAGCATTTCGGCTGGCGCGAAACTTTCCTCGCCGTCTCGGCGCTGGGACTAGTGGCGTTTGTCGGCAGCCTGCTGTACGTGCCATCGAATATTGCCCACAGCAAGCCGGCCTCCTTGTTGGAGCAAGTACAGGTGCTGGCCCAGCCGCGCCTGCTGCTGGTGTACGCCATGACGGCCGTCGGCTATGGCGGCTCCTTCATCGCCTTCACCTATCTTGCGCCGATTTTGCAGCAAGTGGCGGGTTTCAGCGCCGGTGCCGTGGGCGCGGTGATGCTCGTGTATGGCGTGTCCGTGGCGTTCGGCAATATCTGGGGCGGCAAGCTGGCTGACAAGAAAGGCCCCGTCAGCGCCCTGAAACTGATCTTCTTGCTGCTGGCGGCCGTCTTGCTGGTCTTGACCTTCACGGCGCCGCATCCGGTGCTCGTCATCATCACCGTGCTGCTGTGGGGCGCCGTCGCCTTCGGCAACGTGGCCGGATTGCAAGTGTATGTGGTGCAGCAAGCGGAACACTTCACGCCGCGCGCCGTCGACGTGGCCTCGGGCCTGAATATCGCCGCCTTCAACCTGGGCATCGCCGGCGGCGCCTGGGGCGGCGGCCTGATCGTGGAACACCTGGGTCTCGTGCACACGGGCTGGATCGGCGCCATCGTCGTGCTGGGCGCGTTCGGCTTGACGGTCCTGAGCGGCCGCCTCGACCGATTGAACCCGATTCCCGTGCGGGTTGCTGGCGAAAAATCGATGCATGCGACAGGCCATTGAGCCCCCGAGTGACCGCTTGCCCTTGCTTCACGTTTCAGTTTGCCTGGTAATCAAGCTGACATATTTGTCGTTTATGCTCCTGCCTCGTATGCACGCTGGTCTGTCCCACGATATTTATTTATAACGGAAGAAAAAAATGTCGAATTACGCCCCTGAGTCCTCACGTCGCCGCCTGTTGCAACTGTTTGCCGGTGCACCCATGCTCCCTTTGGCTGGCTTGACCGGTGTCAGCGCTTTTCTGTCCGGTTGTGGCGGCAGTTCGAATAACGACGTGCCGCCGGTGACCACGCCAGGCACAGACACCCCGGCCGCGACGTTTACCACGGCAGAATTCACCGGCATGGCGGCACCACTGGCCAGCGCGCCTGCCGCGCTGGCCACCACCACCGTCGGCTCCAAGCTCAAGGTCAATTTCAGCGATGGCAGCAGCAACAGCTACAACCTGGCGTACCAGCCTTTCTTCCTGACCGGCGACCGGGTGCCGGATGGCAAGGGCGGTACCGTGATTGCGGGCGGCTACCTCGACATCAGAAACCAGCCTATCATCGACAGTTCGGTGCCGGGCAAGGAGCGCCAGTTCTTCTCGGACTCGCCAGACGGCAGTTCGATGCTGACGGTGGCCAACGCCGCCGTGACCGGCGTCAAGGGCAAGCCTGTGTTTGCCGTGGTGCAGTTTGAATATAATTCGTTCAACCAGGCCGGCGCGTCCACCTACGGCACGCTGCCGTCGCCGATCGCCGTGCTGACCCTGGACCAGGACCAGACCACCGGCAAGCTGTCGCTGGTGAAATACCACAATGTCGATACCTCGTCCGTCAAAGGCCTGTGGATTACCTGCGGCGCGAGCCTGTCGCCATGGAACACCCATCTGTCGAGCGAAGAGTATGAGCCCGATGCCTTCGACCAGGGCCTGGGCGGCCAGACCTTGGCCGTGCTCAAGGAATTCAGCAAGAACGTCTTCGGCGATACGACTACCGCCAATCCATATGACTACGGCCACCTGCCGGAAGTGTCGGTGAACCCGGACGGCACCGGCAGCATCAAGAAGCACTACTGCCTGGGCCGCTACTCGCGCGAACTGGTGCAGGTGATGCCGGACCAGCGCACCATCCTGGGCGGCGATGACTATACGAATGGCGGGCTGTTCATGTTTGTGGCCGACAAGGTCGCCGACCTGGCGGCAGGCGGCACCCTGTATGTCGCCAAATACACCACCCAGCTGACCGAGACCACCACCGGCAAGCTGCAATGGGTCAAGCTGGGCCATGCGACGCACGCCGAGATCAAGGCGCTGGTCGACGGCGGCATCAAGGCCACCGACATCATGGATTCGACCTTGGTCGATCCGTCCGATGCCAGCTACACGAAGATCGTCCTGAACAAGAAAACTGCCTGGGTCAGAGTCAAGGCCGGCCAGGAAAAAGCCGCCGCTTTCCTGGAAACCCACCGGTACGCCGCCCTCAAGGGTGGCAGCATGGCCTTTACCAAGAACGAAGGCACGACGGTCAACGCCAAAGACAAGATTGCCTACTCGGCGTATGCCAACATCCAGGACTCGATGGTCGAAGGCGGTGCGGGCTACGTGGCCGGCAACAACGTCAAGTTCAAGAAACTGGTGGCGGGTGGCGTTGTGTCGCACAAGCTGGCAGGCGGACAAAAGGATGACACCGGCGCGGCGATCGACAGCGAATGGGTGCCGAGCGAATCGACCCTGCTGATCGCAGGTGAAGACATCGCGGCCGATGGCCTGGGCAATACCGCCAACCCGGCCAAGATCGCCAGTCCCGACAACTTGAAGTTCTCGGAAAAACTGCGCACCCTGTTCATCGGCGAGGACAGCGGCAACCACCTGAACAACTTCCTGTGGGCGTATAACGTCGATACCAAGAAGCTGGAACGTTTGCTGTCCTGCCCGGCCGGCGCGGAATCGACCGGCCTGCATGCGGTCGATGAGATCAATGGCTGGACCTATGTGATGAGCAACTTCCAGCATCCGGGTGACGAGTGGAACCGCTTCCCCGGGCTGCCATCGGCGCTGAAGGATCAGATCAACATCATCATCAACACCAACTACAACAGCAAGGCCAGTGGCGCTGTCGGCTATCTGACGGCGGAACTGACGCAGGTGAAACTGTCGAAATGATGCGCATCAGCTGATATGGCTGCGGGCATGCAGGGCAGGGAGGCGCTGGCCTTCCTTGCCCTGCGCGCGCGGCTGGGGACATTGCTGCATGGCCTGGGCTTGAAGGCAAAGTAACTTTCTGGCAGAAAACAGCAAAACGGGGGAAAATGGCGCTTCCCTTCCTTTAGCGTTCCCTACCATGTCCGATACTGCAGCTTCATCGCTACGCCTGCGCACCGATATCAATCCGAAACCGCTGGGCGTTGCGCTTGTGCTCATCCTGCTGGGTGCGTGGTATCTGGCGCACACCGTGGGCATCAACCAGGCCGCGCTGTATGTGGTGGGCGCCTTGCTCGGCATTACGCTGTATCACGCGGCCTTCGGCTTTACGTCGGCCTGGCGCGTCTTCATTGCAGATGGCCGCGGCGACGGCTTGCGCGCGCAAATGCTGATGCTGGCCGTCGGCGTGGCGCTGTTTTTCCCCGCGCTGTCGGCCGGCACCCTGTTCGGCACGCCCGTCGCGGGCCTGGTTTCCC
Source organism: Janthinobacterium pasteuri (assembly GCF_051380775.1). Classification (NCBI taxonomy): domain Bacteria; kingdom Pseudomonadati; phylum Pseudomonadota; class Betaproteobacteria; order Burkholderiales; family Oxalobacteraceae; genus Janthinobacterium; species Janthinobacterium pasteuri. The sequence goes on from NZ_JBNYXS010000002.1 coordinate 199,877, forward strand.
CCGCCGGCACCTCGGTCATCTTTGGCGCCTTCATCTTCGGTATCGGCATGCAGCTGGGCGGCGGCTGCGCTTCCGGCACCTTATATACAGTCGGTGGGGGCAGCACGCGCATGCTCATTACGCTGGCCGCCTTCATCGTCGGCTCCGTGATCGGCACGGCGCATATGCCATTCTGGACCGCGTTGCCGCAACTCAAGCCCATTTCCCTCGTCACGACCCTGGGCCTGGTACCCGCGCTGGCGCTAAACTGGATCGTCTTTGCGCTGATCGCCGGCATCACGGTGCTCGTTGAAAAGCGCCGTCACGGCAAGCTCGTCGCGACACCGCTGCGCCCGGCGCAGGCGTCGCCCTGGCTGCACGGTCCCTGGCCGCTGGTGGCGGGCGCCGTTGCCCTCGTCGTGCTGAACTTCGCCACCCTGGCGCTGTCGGGCAAGCCCTGGGGCGTGACGTCCGCGTTTGCCCTGTGGGGCGCGAAAGCGGCGTCCGTGGTCGGCATCGACACGGCCAGCTGGGCTTACTGGTCGACCAAGGCCAACGCGGCTGCCCTGGCTGCGCCGCTGACGCAAGACAAGACGTCCGTGATGGACATCGGCATCGTGCTGGGCGCCATGCTGGCGGCGGCGCTGGCCGGCCGCTATGCGCCCGTGTGGCGCATCCCGCGGCGCTCGATCATCGCCGCCATCGTGGGCGGCTTGCTGCTCGGCTACGGCGCGCGCCTGGCCTACGGCTGCAATATCGGCGCGTATTTCAGCGGCATCGTCTCGGGCAGCCTGCACGGCTGGCTGTGGCTGGTCTGTGCTTTCGTCGGCAACGTCGTCGGCACGCGCTTGCGTCCGTGGTTCGGCCTGGAAGTGGAGCGCGTGAAACCGACCGGCTGCTGAGGCCGGCGTAAATAGGGGCTTTGCTGTATATTTCTGCCCCTGTTCCACTTTGCCGCCAGCGCAACGCCCATGTCCCCCCTCATCCTGTTTGCCGTCGTCCTTGCCTATTTCCTGATCCTGCTGGGCGTGGCGTGGCGCACCTCGCGTCACGCCACCAACGACAGTTTTTTCATCGGCAACAAGGATAGCAACTGGATGCTGGTGGCCTTCGGCATGGTGGGCACCACGCTCACGGGCGTCACTTTCATCAGCGTGCCTGGCGCCGTGGGCAGCAACGGTTTCGGCTACGTCCAGCTGATGATAGGCTATGTGCTGGGCTACCTTGCCATCACGTTTATACTGCTACCGCTGTACTACCGGCTGCAGCTGACCTCCATTTACCGCTACCTGGAGCTGCGCCTGGGACGGCGTTCCTACCAGAGCGGGGCGGCGTTTTTCATCCTGTCGCGCCTGCTGGGCGCCACGGCGCGGCTGTATCTGGTGGTCAATATCCTACAGGCGACCATTCTCGACAGCTTCGGCGTGCCGTTCTGGCTGACGGCCGGTGTCGTGCTGCTGCTGATCCTGCTCTACACGTATGAAGGCGGCGTGAAAACCATCGTCTGGACCGATACCCTGCAAACGGCGTGCATGCTGGCGGGGCTGGTGATTTGCAGCGTGTTTTTGCTGCGCGAGATGGACCTGTCCCTCATCGACAGTCTCGAACGCATGCGCGCGCAGGGACTTACGCGCATGTTCAATGTCGACCCGGACAGCCCCGCCTATGTGTGGAAGCATGTTGTGGCCGGCATGTTCATCACCATCGCCATGACCGGCATGGACCAGGAAATGATGCAAAAGAACATTTCCGTGCGGACCTTGCGCGACTCGCAAAAGAATATGCTCAGCCTGACCGTCGTGCTGACGGGCGTGCTGCTGCTGTTCCTCTTCCTCGGCGGCTTGCTGCACCTGTATGCGCCGCTGGCCGGCGTGACGGCCACGGGCGATAAACTGTTCCCTGCCGTGGTGCTCGGGCACTTCCCCGCCGTGGTGCAGCTGATTTTCTTCATCGCTCTCATTTCCGCCCTGTTTCCCAGCGTGGACGGGGCGCTCACTGCCCTGACGTCCACCTTTTGCATCGACATCCTGGGTCTGCAGCGCAGGCAGGATTTGAGTGCCGCGGCGCAGATGCGCTGGCGCCGCAAGGTGCACCTGGGGTTTGCCGCACTGTTTTTGATCCTGATCATGGCCTTCAAGTGGATCGATAGTCCCAGCATGATAGGCGTGATCCTGAAGCTGGCCAGCTATACCTATGGGCCGCTGCTGGGCCTGTTCGCCTTCGGCCTCCTGAGCCGGCGCGGCGTGCGCGACCGTTGGGTACCGTTGGTGGCCATCGCCGGACCATTGCTGTGCGCGCTGATCGAAGGGGAGCAGGCGCGGCTGTTCGAGCATTACCGCATCGGCCTGGAATTGCTGATCCTGAATGGCGCCCTGGTGCTGGGCGGCCTCTTCCTCATTTCCACGCCGGCGGGGCAGGGCGGCAAGAGCGCGTAATACTTGTCAAAATAAGACGAATCCCAAGACGACTGCGGCCATTTTCAGCTATATTGATTTCCTTTAGGTACATAAACCCACGGAGCATCAATGTCACTCAACCCCTTCCCGCCGCTGCGCCGCGGCTTTGGCGCATTCTGGCGCGCGCTGGACGCCACCCGCCGCGCGGTCATCAATCTGATTTTCCTGCTGATCGTCATCGCCATCCTGATCGCCATCTTTGGCGGCGGCGCCAAGCCCCTGGCGGAAAAGACCACGCTGGTGCTGGACTTGCAAGGCCCGCTGGTCGAGGAAACCCCGGGCGGCGTGCGTGAGGCGGTGCTGGCCAATGTCAGCGGCGAAGTCAAGAAAAGCGTGCAGTTGCGCGACGTGCTGGCGGTGCTCGACACGGCGGCCAAGGACAAGAACATCGGTTCCATGGTGATCCTGCTCGACGAATTGCAGGGCGGCGGCCTGGCGTCGCTGCGCGAAGTGGCGGCCGGCGTGGAACGCTTCCGCGCCACCGGCAAGAAAGTCACGGCCTGGGGTTCGAGCTACAACCAGCGCCAGTACCTGGTGGCGGCCAAGGCCGATGAGGTGTACTTGCATCCGATGGGCGGCGTCATGCTGGAAGGCTTCGGCCGCTACCGCAATTACTACCGCGACGCGCTCGACAAAGTGGGCGTGACGGTCAACCTGCTGAAAGTGGGCACGTATAAAAGCGCGGCCGAGCCTTTCATCGCCAACGGCCCGTCCGAAGCGGCGGCCGAAGCGGACCGCTACCTGAACAATGGCTTGTGGACCACCTACACGACGGACGTGGAAAAGGCGCGCAAGCTGCCGGCCGGCGCCATCATGCAATCGATCGACAACCTGCCTGCCTTGATGACGGCGGCCGGCGGCGACCTGGGCAAGCTGTCGCTGGACGCCAAGCTGGTCGACGGCTTGAAAACGCGCGATGAACTGCGCCAGTTCATGATGGCGCGCGGCGCGAAGAATACGGAAGGCACGAACTTCCGCCAGATTAATTACACGGATTACCTGGCGCGTTTGCGCCCCGTGCACGTCGGCGACGCCGTCGGCGTGGTCATCGCCTCCGGTGAAATCGGCGACGGCATCGCGCCACCGGGCGCCATCGGCGGCCTGTCCACCTCGCGTTTGATCCGCCAGGCACGCGAAGACAAATCGATCAAGGCCATCGTGCTGCGCGTCGATTCGCCGGGCGGCAGCGCCTTCGGCTCGGAATTGATCCGCCGCGAACTGGAACTGACGCGCGCCGCCGGCAAGCCGGTGGTCGTCTCGATGGGCAACGTGGCCGCTTCGGGCGGTTACTGGATCAGCACCTCGTCCGATGAAGTGATCGCCGACGCGGCCACCATTACCGGCTCCATCGGCGTGTTCGCGATTCTGCCGACGGCCGACAAGGTAGTGGAAAAGCTGGGCATCCACACGGCAGGTTCGCCGACCACCTGGCTGGCCGACGCAGGCAATCCATTGCGTCCGCTCGACCCCCGTTTTGCACAAGTGATCCAGGGCTCGATCAACCACGTGTATGGCGACTTCCTGAACCTGGCCGCGAAGGCGCGCAAGACGACGCCGGAAAAAATCAATGACGTGGCGCAGGGCCGCGTCTGGACAGGCTTGCAGGCGAAAGAGCGCAACCTGGTCGACCGTATCGGCAGCTATGGCGATGCGCTGGCCTCGGCGGCCAAACGCGCCAAGCTGGGCAGCGACTACCGCGTGACTTACCTGGAGCAGGAAACGTCGAACGTGGACCGTTTGATCGGCATGTTCGGCTCGAAGGCCATGGTCTCGCTGGGCTTGAGCGAGCACGTGAAGCTGGGCCTGGCCAGCACGGGCTTGCCGGCCGACGCGGCGCTGGGCATGGCGCAGGACCTCTCCTGGCTGTCGGGCATCACGCGCGAGCACAAACCGTTCATGGCGCTCACGCATTGCCTGTGCGAGGTGCCTTTGGGCGGCAAGTAACAGCCACATCAACAGCATATCCAAGCCGGCTTCGTCCGGCTTGTTTCATATGAGGAGCAAGGCATGGCAACCGACATGAGTACGCACACTGACACGGCGCTCACCATACGCCCTTGCGCAAAGGGCGATGAACAGGCGCTGGCGCTGGTGGGGCAGGCCACCTTCCTGGAAGCGTTTGCCGGCATCCTCGATGGCGCCGACGTCATCGCCCATTGCCAGCGCCAGCACGACGCGCAGCTTTACCGCGACTGGCTGGCGCTGCCTGCCATGCGTTTGTGGCTGGCCGAAGCCATGCCCGGCGGCGCGCCCGTGGGCTATCTGGTGCTCAGTCCCGCCAGCCTGCCGGTGGCCGATCCGCGACCGAATGATCTGGAAATCAAGCGCATCTACCTGCTGCACCGCTTCCAGGGCCAGCGCGTGGGGCAGCGCCTGATGCAGGCGGCCGTGGAGCAGGCGCGCGCCAGCGGCGCAGGGCGCGTTCTGCTGGGCGTGTACGCGGAAAACCACGACGCGCTGGCGTTCTATGCGCGCTGCGGCTTTACGCAAGTGGGGCTGCGCACTTTCCGCGTGGGCCGCGCCGACTACCAGGATGTCATCCTCGGCATGGCCTTGTAAATCGAGGTAAAGAGTTTCCTCCGCCTGAGCAGCCGCATGGCGCCGCGTCAAGGCCGATGGCGGGAGATTTGTAGCGAGTTTGTATCTGCATGCGAGTCGCCCGTGCGCCGCTGGCGCCGGGGCGAGACGCCCCGCAAGCCTGATTTTTCCACTATTCCCTAAAGGGACGGTATGCCTGCCGGCCCGACAGATCCTCCCATGCCTGCCCGGCTGTATGTAATTGTTTCAAGTAGAAATGAAACAGAAACATGACTATGCTAGAGTCGTTTCAAGCTAGGGAGCGATGTTTTTTTTAGCTGATTTTCAGCTCTTGACTCCCCCGGCTTTGTAAGGAATCAACCCCGAAAAACGGTCGTCCGGCCTGAGTGTGTCCCACCTCGGCCGGCGCCACAGACTCGCCGTGCCAGCGGCCTATACAAGGATAAGCGATGGATTCGCAGACAACACCCAACACCCCGCGGCGCAGCCGCCGCTCGAAAATCGTCGGCAGTGTCATCGCGCTGGCCGTCATGGCCGCGCTGGGCGGTGGTGCCTGGTACCTGACCCACTCCGGCACTAGCGCCCAGGGCGGCCCCGGCATGGGTGGACCCGGCGGGCCAGGTGGTCCTGGTGGCCCCGGCGGGCGCCGTGGCGCGCCCTCGACCACCGTGGGCGTGGCCACGGCCGTGAAATCGGACCTGCCCGTGGTGCTCGACGCGCTGGGTACCGTGACGGCGGCGTCCACCGTGACCGTGCGCCCACAAGTGTCGGGCATTTTGAAGGAATTGAAATTCAAGGAAGGCGGCATGGTCAAGGCGGGCCAGGTGGTGGCGCAGATCGATCCTGCCCAGTTCGAGATGGCGCTGATGCAGGCCACGGGCCAGCGCCAGCGCGATGAAGCGCAGCTGGAAAACGCGCGCCTGACACTGAAGCGCTATCAAACCCTGCTGGGCCAGGACTCGATCGCGCGCCAGGACGTCGATACGCAGGCCGCCCTGGTCAAGCAGCTGGAAGGCACGGTGATGACGGACCGCGCCGCAGAAGGCACGGCCAGACTGAACCTCGGTTATACAAAAGTGGTGTCGCCGATCAGCGGCCGCGCGGGTCTGAAGGTGGTCGATATCGGCAACCTGGTGAGCACCAGCGACGCGGGCGGCGTGGTGGTGGTGACGCAGCTGTCGCCCATCGACGTGCAGTTTTCCGTACCACAGGATAAAGTGCAGACCATCCAGGAGCGCCTGAATGCCGGCACGGCCCTGGCGGCGCTGGCGCTGGACCGCACGCGCACGCATACCCTGGACAAGGGCAGCCTGAGCGCGCTCGATAACCAGGTCGATGTGCAGACGGGCACCGTGCGCGCCAAGGCCCGCTACGCGAATGACAAGATGGCCCTGTTCCCCAGCCAGTTCGTCAACGTGCGCCTGGAGTTGGGCAATATCACGGGCGCCGTGCTGGTACCCGTCACGGCCCTGCGTCACAGCAATAATGGCGACTTCGTGTATGTGCTGAAAGCGGATAAAACCGTCACCGTGCGCATGGTCACGCGCGGTCAGGCCACCACCGATATGGTGGAAATCCGCGCCGGCCTGGAAGCGGGAGAGCAAGTCATCACGGAAGGCGCCGACCGCCTGAAGGAAGGCGCGAAAGTCACCCTGGCTGGCGACAAGCCGGCCGGCGCGCGCGGTGCCGGCGCGGGCGGTGCCACTGGCGCGAACGGCGAACGCCGCCACCGCCGCCAGCAGGCTGACGGCGCGGCCAGTGCATCGGCAGCGGCAGCGGCTTCCGCATCCGCGCCGGCAAGTGCGCCAGCCGCAGTGCCAGCCACCGCGCCGGCGAAGGGCGCAGCGCAATGAGTCCATCGACTCCCTTCATCAAGCGCCCCGTCGCTACGGCGCTGCTGATGCTGGCCATCGTGCTGGCGGGGCTGGTTGGCTTCAAGTTTCTGCCGCTGGCCGCCTTGCCGCAGGTGGACTTCCCCACCATCCAGGTGCAGACGCTGTATCCGGGTGCCAGTCCCGAAGTCATGGGGCAGACGGTGACGGCGCCGCTGGAGCGCCAGTTCGGGCAAATGTCGGGCTTGCAGCGCATGAGTTCTACCAGCGCGGCCGGCGTCTCCCTCATCACCCTGCAGTTCACCCTGGGCCAGACCCTGGACGTGGCCGAGCAGGAAGTGCAGGCGGCCATCAATGCGGGCGGCTCGCTGCTGCCCACCGACTTGCCGGCACCGCCCGTGTACGCCAAGATCAACCCGGCCGACGCGCCCGTGCTGACACTGGCGATTACCTCCGACACGATGCCGCTGACGCAGGTGCAAAACATCGTCAACACGCGTTTGGCGCTGAAGATCAGCCAGGTCAATGGCGTGGGCCTGGTGTCGCTGTCGGGCGGACAGCGTCCCGCCGTGCGCATCCAGGGTGACACCAAATTACTGGCCTCGTACGGCCTGGGTCTCGACAGCCTGCGCACGGCCATCGCGGCGGCCAACGTCAACAGTGCCAAGGGCAGTTTCGATGGCCCCACGCGCTCGTTTACCATCAACGCCAACGATCAGCTGGTGACGGCGGAAGACTACAAGCGCCTGATCATCACCTATAAAAATGGCGCGCCCGTGCGCCTGCTCGATGTGGCCAATGTCGTCGACAGCGCAGAAAACACGCGCCTGGGCGCCTGGTCGGGCAAGCAGCCGGCCATCATCCTGAACGTGCAGCGCCAGCCCGGCGCCAACGTCATCAAGACGGTCGACGCCATCAAGGCACTGCTGCCCGACCTGCAGGCCAGCCTGCCGGCGGCCATGAAGCTCGACGTGCTCAGCGACCGCACGACGGGCATTCGCGCTTCCGTCGAGCACGTGGAAATGGAACTGTTATTGTCCGTGCTGCTGGTGGTGCTGGTGATCTTCGCCTTCCTGCACAGCATGCGCGCCACCGTGATCGCCAGCCTGTCCGTGCCGATCTCGCTGATCGGCGCCTGCGGCGTCATGTACTTGCTCGGCTACAGCCTGAACAACCTGTCCCTGATGGCGCTGACGATTGCCACCGGCTTTGTCGTCGATGACGCCATCGTCATGATCGAAAACATCGCGCGCTACATTGAAGAGGGTGAAACGCCGATGGCCGCCGCCCTTAAGGGCGCGTCGCAGATCGGCTTTACCATTATCTCGCTGACGGTTTCCCTGATCGCCGTGCTCATTCCACTGTTGTTCATGGGCGACGTGGTGGGCCGATTGTTCCGCGAATTTGCCATGACCCTGGCCATCACGATCCTGATTTCCGCCGTCGTCTCGCTGACCCTGGTGCCGATGATGTCGGCGCGCTGGTTGAAAAGCCACGCCGATGAAAAAGTCAGCGCCACGGGCCAGCGCATCCAGGCTTTCCTCGACAAGGTCATCCATCAGTACGACCATGCGCTGGTGTGGGTGCTGAAACGCCAGGGCCTGACCCTGCTGGTGGCCCTGGCCACCTTGCTGCTGACGGTGATTTTGTACATCACGATTCCGAAAGGCCTGTTCCCCACGCAGGACACAGGGCAGCTGCAGGCGCGCATCGAAACCTCGCAAGCCGTGTCGTACGAACGCATGGCCACCTTGCAGCAGGCCGCCGCCAGCGCGCTGCTGGAGGACCCCGATGTCGATACCCTGAGTTCCCTGGTGGGCGTCGATGCCGCCAACAATACGATGCTGCACACGGGGAGCATGCTGATCAACCTGAAGCGCTCGCGCAGCGGCAAGCAGGACGACATCATGGAGCGCCTGCGCAACCGCGTCGCCAAGGTGGCCGGCGTGACCCTGTATCTGCAGCCGACGCAAGATTTGACCATCGATGCGGAATCGGGGCCGACGCAATACCGCGTCTCGCTCGAAGGGGCCGACACGGCCACCGTCACCGAATGGGCCGGCAAGCTGGCGGCCCGCATGCGTGAAAAATCGCAGTTGCGCAATGTGGTCACAGACGCGGGTGCCACGGGCGCCGCCGTCGTGGTGGCCATCGACCGCGACAGCGCCGCGCGCATGTCCGTCACCACGGCTACCGTCGACGACGCGCTGTACAACGCCTTCGGCCAGCGCATCATCTCGACGATTTTCACGGAAACCAACCAGTACCGTGTGATTCTCGAAGCGCAGCCCGGCATTATCACCACGCCGGCCGACCTGTCGGAACTGCAGGTACGCACGGGTTCCGGCAAGTCGACGCCGCTGTCTGCCTTTGCCAGCGTCAGCGAAAAACAGGCGCCGCTGCAGATCACGCACGTGGCGCAATACCCGGCCACGACACTGGGCTTCGATACCACGCAAGGCGTGGCGCTGGGCAGCGCCGTCGACGCCATCCGTCAGGCGGCAAAGGATATCGCCTTGCCGCCATCGGTCACCCTGACCTTCCTGGGCGCAGCCGGTGCGTATGAAAACTCGCTGTCGAACCAGCTGTGGCTGATCCTGGCCGCCGTCGTTTGCGTCTACATCGTGCTGGGCGTGTTGTATGAAAGCTATATCCACCCGCTGACGATTTTGTCGACCTTGCCGTCGGCCGGCGTGGGCGCTTTGCTGGCGCTGATGATTTCCGGGCAGGACCTGGGCGTGATCGGCATCATCGGCATCATCCTCCTGATCGGCATCGTCAAGAAGAACGCCATCATGATGATCGACTTCGCCATCGAGGCCGAACGCGACGAGGGCAAGAGTGCGCAGGAAGCCATCCACCAGGCGGCGCTGCTGCGTTTCCGCCCGATCCTGATGACCACGTTGGCGGCCCTGTTCGCGGCCGTGCCGCTGATGCTGGGCTGGGGCGAGGGCGCCGAGTTGCGCCGTCCGCTGGGCCTGGCCATCTTTGGCGGCCTGATTGTCAGCCAGGTGCTGACACTGTTTACCACGCCCGTCATCTACCTGGGCTTCGACCGCCTGGGTCAGCGCTTTACGGGCAAGCCGAAGACAGCTGGAGTGAACCTGGACAAGCCAGCCGATAATGCGGGGAGTGCCGCGTGAATCTGTCCGAACCGTTCGTCAAGCGGCCCATCGCCACCGTGCTGCTGACTATCGGCATCGCGCTGGCGGGCATCGGCGCGTTCTTCGTGCTGCCTGTCTCGCCGCTGCCGCAGGTCGATTATCCGACCATTTCCGTCAGCGCCAGCCTGCCCGGCGCCAGCCCCGCGACCATGGCCACGTCGGTGGCCACGCCGCTGGAACGGCGCCTCGGCGTGATCTCGGGCGTGAACGAGATGACCTCGTCGTCGGGCACGGGCTCGGCGCGCATCAATTTGCAGTTTGACCTGAACCGCAAGATCGATTCGGCCGCGCGCGAAGTGCAGGCGGCCATTGCCGCTGCGCGCGTGGACTTGCCGGCCACCCTGCGCAGCAACCCCACTTACCGCAAGGCCAATCCGTCCGACGCGCCCGTGATCATCCTGGCGCTGACATCAAAAACGCGCACGCCGGGCCAGATATATGACGCCGTGTCAAACCTGGTGCAGCAGAAGGTGGCGCAAGTCAAAGGCGTGGGCGACGTGGAGCTGGGCGGCGGCTCGCTGCCGGCCGTGCGCGTGGAATTGCTGCCGTACCAGCTCAATCACTATGCCGTGTCGATGGAAGACGTGCGCGCGGCCATCCAGGCCACCAATGCCAACCGGCCCAAGGGAGCGATTTCCGGCGACGAGCGCAGCCTGCAGATTTATTCGGGCGCCAGTACGGCCTCGGGCGGGCGCAGCGCAGCCGACTACCGCAGCCTGGTGGTGGCCTGGCGCGATGGTGCCGCCATCCGCCTCGACGACGTGGCCGAAGTGGTCGACGGCGTGGAAAACACGAATACCCTGGGCCTGTTCAACGGCGACCCGGCCGTCATCGTGCTGATCACGCGCCAGCCAGGCGCCAATGTCATCGCCACGGTGGACGGCGTGCGCGCGCTGCTGCCGCAACTGCAGGCGCAGCTGCCCGGCGACATCAAGCTGCAAGTGGCGTCCGACAGCACCAATTCCATCCGCTCGTCGCTGCACGAGATCGAGTTCACGCTGATCCTCTCCATCGTGCTGGTGGTGCTGGTCGTCAGCGCCTTCCTGCGCAGCGTGCGCGCCACCATCATCCCCGCCGTGGCCACCATCGTCTCCCTGCTGGGCACTTTCGGCGTGATGTACATGCTGGGTTTCAGCCTGAATAACCTGTCCCTGATGGCACTCACGGTGGCCACCGGCTTTGTCGTCGACGATGCCATCGTGGTGCTGGAAAATACGCAGCGCCACATCGAGGCGGGCATGGACCGCTTCAAGGCAGCCCTGCTGGGCGCGCGCGAAGTGGGTTTCACGGTGCTGTCGATCAGCCTGTCGCTGGTGGCCGTCTTCATCCCGCTGCTGTTCATGGGCGGCCAGGTGGGGCGTTTGTTCCGCGAGTTTGCCGTCACCCTGTCGGCCGCCGTGATGATTTCGCTGGTTATTTCGCTCACGACCACGCCGATGATGTGCGCCTGGCTGCTGAAAAGCGGCCAGCAGCACAAGGTGCCAGGTAGAGTGGCGCGCTGGTTCGAACGCGGTTTCGAGCGCATGCTGACAGTGTATGAGCACTGCCTGGACTGGGCCCTGTCCAGCGCCGCGCTGGTGATGACCATCCTGGTGTTCGTCGTCGGTCTGAACGTGTATCTGTTCGCGGCTGCGCCCAAGGGCTTCTTCCCGCAGCAGGATACGGGTCAGATCAATGGCGGCATGCGGGCCGACCAGAGCATCTCGTTCCAGGCCATGCAGGGTAAGCTGCGCCAGCTGGTCGACATCATCAAGGACGATCCGGCCGTCGCCACCGTCGTGGGGTTCACCGGTGGCGGACGGGCAGGGGGTGGCTTCATGTTCATCGATTTGAAACCAGCCTCGCAGCGCACGGACAAGGGCCAGGCCGTCATCGCGCGCCTGCGCCCGCAACTGGCCAAGGTGACGGGCATTTCGCTGTTCCTCAACCCTGTGCAGGATTTGCGCATGGGCGGGCGCTCCAGCAATTCCACCTACCAGTACACCCTGATCAGCGACAACCAGGCGGACCTGAAGAAATGGGCGGCGAAGCTGGCCGACCAGATGAAGCTGCAGCCAGCCCTGATCGACGTCGATACGGACCAGGCGGAAAACGGCGTCGAAACATTTGTGTCCATCGACAAGGACCGTGCCACGCAGCTGGGCGTGCAAGTCAAGGATATCGACAATGCGCTGTACAACAGCTTTGGCCAGCGCCAGGTGGCGACCATCTACGATGAGCTGAACCAGTACCACGTGATCATGGAAGTGGCGCCCCGCTATGCGCAAAGCCCGGAAGCGCTGCGTTCCGTGTATGTGCCGGCGTCGAATGCGGCCGCCGTCGCCACCACCAGCACGACGGCCACCAGCGCCGCCACGGCCAGCGCCAGCGTGCCTGCAGCGTCGAATACGACGGCGGCGCGCGACCCATCCAGCGGCTCGGCCCTGTCCACCACCTTGGCGCGCATGGTGCCGCTATCGTCGTTCAGCAGCTTTGCCGAAAGCGCGACGGCCACGTCCATCAACCACCAGGGTGGGGAACTGGCCACCACCGTGTCGTTCAACCTGGCCGACGGCTATCCGCTCAGCGACGGGCAGGCTGCCGTGGCCCAGGCGGAGTCGGAAATCGGCATGCCGGTGAATGTGCGCGGCAGCTTCCAGGGTTCGGCCAAGAGCGCGCAGGACAGCAACAAGGAGCAGCCGCTGCTGATCCTGGCGGCCATCGTGGTGATCTACATCGTGCTGGGCATCCTGTACGAAAGCCTGATCCATCCGATTACCGTGCTGTCGACTTTGCCGTCGGCAGGGGTGGGCGCCGTGCTGGCCTTGCTGCTGTTCCGCATGGAATTTTCCATCATCGCCCTGATCGGCGTGTTCCTGTTGATCGGTATTGTGAAGAAAAATGCTATATTGATCATCGACTTCGCGCTGGAGGCCGAGCGTTCGCGCGGGCTGACAGCGGTGGAGGCGGTGCGCGAGGCATGTTTGCTGCGTTTCCGCCCCATTCTGATGACCACTCTGGCGGCGGCGCTTGGCGCCTTGCCGCTGGCGATCGGTTTCGGCGAAGGGTCCGAGCTACGCCAGCCCTTGGGGGTCGCCATCATCGGCGGCCTGATTGCCAGCCAGTTACTCACATTGCTGACCACCCCGGTGGTCTACATCCTGCTCGACAAGCTGCGCACACGCAGTGCCGACGAGCAGCAATTGAGCCGCATTCCTGGGCCAGATAACCCGAGCACACAATCATGAAGCAAGTAAAACCTATCCCGTCCGCCGTACCCGCACGCCATTTGCTGGCACTGGCCGCTGCTGTCCTGCTGGCCGGCTGCGCCGTCAGTCCGACCTATGAAGTGCCCACGGCCGCCGCGCCGCAAGCGTTCAAGGAGGCGGCCGGCTGGCAAGCGGCCGTGCCGGCCGATACCCTGGAACGGGGTCCCTGGTGGACCCTGTTCGGCGACGCGCAATTGAACCAGCTGGCTGAAAGCGTTGAAGTATCGAATCAGAACGTGGCGGCAGCCATCGCCTCGTACGAGCAGGCGCGCGCGCTGGTGCGCGAACAGCGCGCTTCGCTGTTCCCTAGCGTGAACCTGACGGGCAGTGGCGCCCGTTCCGGTGGCGGGGGCGAGCAGCAGGCGAACAATAATTTCAAGGCCGCCATCGGCGCCTCGTGGGAACCGGATATCTGGGGCCGCCTGCGCGCCGGCGTGACGGGGGCGGATGCCAGCGCCAGCGCCAGTGCGGCTGACCTGGCCGCCGCGCGCCTGTCGGCGCAGGGCGAACTGGCGACGAATTACTTTTCGCTGCGCCAGAGCGATGCGCAGATCACGCTGCTGAACGCCACCATCGCCGGCTACAAGCGCGTGCTCGACATCACCAGCAACCGTTTTAACTCCGGCATCGCCGCCAAGTCCGACCTGCTGCAGGCGCAGACGCAGCTGGCCAATGCGCAGATCGACCTGTCCAGCCAGGTGCGCGCGCGCGCGCAGCTCGAACACGCGATCGCCATCCTGCTGGGTAAGGCGCCGTCCGACTTCAGCCTGGCCGTGGCGCCGTGGACCCTGACCGTGCCCGAGGTGCCACTGGGCGTGCCGTCGACCCTGCTGCAGCGCCGCCCCGACATCGCCGCCGCCGAGCGCAGGGTGGCCGTGGCCAACGAGCAGATCGGCATCGCCCGCTCGGCCTACTATCCGAGCCTGAACCTGACGGGTTCCTACGGTTCCGGCGCCAGCCGTGTGGGCGATCTGTTCAATGCATCGTCGAGCCTGTGGTCGCTGGGCGTGTCGGCCGCGCAAACCTTGTTCAACGCGGGCGCCACCACGGCCAGCGTGGATGCGGCCAAGGCGGGGCATGAGGCCGCCGTGGCGCGCTACCGCCAGACGGTACTGGCCGCCTTTGGCGCCGTGGAAGACCAGTTGTCGGCCACGCGCGCGCTGGCCGAGCAGCTGGCCTTGCGCCAGCAGGCGTCATCGGCTGCCGACCAGGTGGAGCAGCAGATGCTGAACCGCTACAACGCGGGCCAGGTCGGCTATACGGACGTGGTGACGGCGCAAGTGACGGCGCTGTCGGCGCGCCGTTCGCTGGTGCAGGCGCAGGCGGACCGCCAGACGACGGCCGTGGCCCTGATCCAGTCGCTGGGCGGCGGCTGGCAGGCGCAGTAGCCGGCGGACGGCGCCGGGTAGAGTCCCGGGCCAAATTCGCGTTTTCACGCGCGGCTTGGGTGCTAAAATGCAAGATTATCCATCCGCCAGCCTGGCGTACGTGCCGCGGCTGCATTCTTGCCGACGATGACACGCAGCAAACACAGCACCGCTCCAGCGCAGGAGGTGGCCGCCTTCGATTTCCCGGTGGTGGCCATCGGCGCGTCGGCTGGCGGTCTCGACCACCGAGTCCAAGTTGCTGGAAGCCGAGCTGCGCCTGATACAGGCGGGTGCAGCGGCGAACAGAGGGGCAGGTGAGAGCACGCCATGAATGAACCGTTCCACAGCGTACCCGCTGACAAGAACTTGCGCGATTCTGAGGAGCAGGCGCAGCTAGTGGCAGCATCTTTGTCGAGCGAAGAGATGAGGCGCCACCTGCATGAGTTGCAGGTGAGACAGATCGAGCTGGAAATGCAGAACGCCGGATTGGCGGAGCTGGAAAAACGCAACAATGAATTTAAAAGCAGCCGCGACCGTTATGCGCAGCTGTATGAACAGGCGCCTGTCAGCTACTTCTCACTGGCGCGCGATGGCGTTATCACGCGCGTCAACGTGGCCGCCAGCGGTTTGCTGCAACGCGACAAGGATCAATTGCTGGGGCGACGTTTCGAGCAATTCATCGCGCCGCAGGCGCTGGCCAGCTTCCGCCGCTTCCTCGATGCCATTTGTAGCAGTGGTACGCGGCAAGTGCTGGAAGCGCGGCTATTCGACGATGTGCTGGGCGGCGGCATCGTGCGCATCGAGGCCAATTTTGATGTGGACAGCGCCAGCGTGCGTATGCTGGTGACGGACCTGGGCGACGAGTCTGCGCGCGAGTCGGCCTTGGGGCGTGCCTTCGTGATTCTCGACACTATCCGCGAAGGCGTGCTGGTGACCGACAGCGATAACCGCATCATTTCCGTGAACCGGGCATTTACCGCCATCACTGGCTATCAGGCAGAAGAGGCCATCGGACGCGATCCCTCCTTCCTGGGCGGAGGTACACACGCGCCGCCATTCTATGCCACCATGTGGCGCAGCCTGCACCAGAATGGCAGCTGGTATGGTGAACTGGTGAATCGGCGCAAGAATGGCGAGCGCTTCGTCGAATCGTTGTCGATCACGCCCATGCGCAACCAGGATGGCGCCATCAGCCACTTTGTCGGCGTGTTTTCCGATATCACCGAGCGCAAGCTGGCCGAGGCGGACTTGCGTGAACTGCACCGCGAGCTGGACCAGAGGGTCATCGACCGCACGGCCGAATTGCTGCGCGCCAACCAGCATCTGCAGATGGAAGTGCAGCAGCGCGAGCGGGCACAGGAAGCCTTGCGCGATGCCGAGCGCTTCTTTCACGCCACCATCGATTCGCTGACGGATCGGGTACTGGTGCTGGACCAGGCCGGCACGCTCGTGCATGCCAACCAGGCATGCCTGGCCTTCGTCGGGCACACGCCACGGCCGCTGCAGTATCTGGAATTCTGCGAGACGGACCCGCGCTGGAAGCGCAGCGCCGGACGCGAGCTGGCCGCCGGCATCCGCTCCGTCATTGCCGGCACTGCCGACACGTTCGCGCTCGAGTATGAATTTGCCACGCGCTCAGGCCCGCGCTGGTCACAGGCCAGGGTCAGCCGTTTCCTGGGCGAAGGGCCGCTGCGCGTGGTGGTGGCGCACACGGACATTACCGAACGTAAGCTGATGGATGGCGCACTGCGCCAGTCGCACGCGCAGCTGCGCCAGCTGGCGCTGCACATGGAAACGGCCAAGGAAGACGAGCGCAAGCGCATCTCGCGCGATATCCACGATGAACTGGGGCAAAACCTGCTGGCGCTGCGCATCGATATTTCCATGCTTAGCGCGCGCACCGAGAGTTCCCATCCGCGCCTGCATCGCAAGGTCGGCGCTGTGCTCAGCAATGTCGACACCACCATCAAGAGCGTGCGCGGCATCATGAACGAGCTGCGCCCGATGGCGCTGGACCTGGGCTTGCAAGCCGCCATCGAATGGCAGGTGGGCGACTTCCGCAAGCGCAGCGGCGTCGCTTGCCGCCTGCTGATACGCGACGAGGCCCTGTTTTCCGCCATCGGCAGCCAGGTCGAGATCGTACTGTTCCGCATCGTGCAGGAAGCGCTCAGCAACGTCATGCGCCATGCCCAGGCCAGCCAGGTCGAGATCGAGCTCAGTTCGGATGCCTGCGCCGTGTATGCGGCCATCAGCGACAACGGCATCGGCATCACGCCGCAGCAGCAGCGCAAAAAGCAGTGCTTTGGCCTGATCGGCATTGCCGAGCGGGTGACGACGCTGGGCGGCCACTTCGAGGTGGGCGTGCCGGCGTCGGGCGCCGGTTGCCGCCTGTTCCTGCAGATTCCCTTGCCGGGGGCGGGGCGGCCTGGCGCCTGATGCAGCAATGGCAATGGGTTAATTTTTTGCCGACTCAGGCTCCCTGGACAGGCTATACTTTCGCCTGCTATTTATGGAGGGGCATATCTTGTTCAAAACAATCGTTTTACCAGTCGCCTTACTGGGCGCGTTCGCCGGCGCACACGCCGACGAAGGGCAGTGGCAACCACACCAGCTGCCACAGCTGAAAGCCGAACTCAAACGGGTCGGCATCGACATTCCTGCAGAAAAACTGGCCGACCTGAGCAAGCACCCGATGAGCGCCATCGTGTCGCTGGGCGGCTGCTCGGCCGCTTTCGTTTCCGACGCTGGCCTGGTGGTGACGAACCACCATTGCGCGTATGGCGCCGTGCAGCGCAATTCCACGCCGGAACACAATTACATCACCGACGGCTTCCTGGCCAAGACGCGCGCTAGCGAGCTGCCGGGCGGTCCGAACAGCCTGGTGTATGTGACGGACAAGGTGGAGAACGTCAGCGAGCGCGTGCTGAAAGGTTTGACGGCCGACATGAGCGGCCGCGCGCGCCACGAAGCGGTGGAAAAGCGCATCAAGGACCTGATCGCCGAATGCGAAACGGACAAGATGTACCGCTGCTCCGTGCCCGCCTTCCACCGCGGCCTCGAGTACTACCGCATCCGCCAGATGATGATACGCGACGTGCGCCTGGTGTACGCGCCATCGGACAAGATCGGCAACTTTGGCGGCGACATCGACAACTACGAATGGCCGCGCCACACGGGCGATTACTCGTTCCTGCGCGCCTACGTGGGCAAGGATGGCCGTCCGGCCGACCCGTCGCCCGACAACGTGCCGTACAAATCGAAGGACTTCCTGGTGGTCTCGGCCGAAGGCTTGAAAGCCGGCGACGGCATCTTGCTGGCGGGCTATCCCGGCCGCACCAGCCGCTACAAGCTGCCGGCGGAAATCCGCTTCGCGCGCGATACGGCCTTCCCCCTGAAAGTATCCGAACTGCAAGCGGACTTGGCCGTGATGGCCGATGCCACGAATGGCGACGCGGCCGCTGCCGTACGCTATGCCAGCGTGGTGAAAAGCATCAACAACGTGCTGAAGAAAACCCAGGGCTTGCTCGACGGTTTTGCCCGCAAGGACATCGCCGCCATCAAGGACGTGCAAGATGCCGAGTTCCGCGCCTGGTACGCGAAGCAGCCGAACGTCCCGGCCACCCTGCTGGCCGAACTGGACGCGGCGATCGCCAGCGACATGGCCTTGAGCGAAGAAGAGTTCGCCTGGTCGGTGGCCACCAACAGCGACTTGCTGAAAAGCGCGCGCACCATCTACCGTTTGTCGCTGGAGCGCCAGAAAGCGGACGCCGAGCGCGAATCGGGCTTCCAGCAGCGCGACCTGGCCTTCATCAAGGCCCGTCTGGCCCGTCTGGAGCAGTCGTATGTCAACAAGGTCGACCAGGCGCGTTTTGAAGCTGGCCTGAAGCGTTATGCGCAGCTGGCGGCGAAGAGCCATCCACAAGGCCTGGACGCGCTGCTGCCGGCGCCAGGCGCCGTAGCGGCCCTGTACCAGCAGACGCAACTGGCTGACACGGCCAAGCGTCTGGCCTGGCTGGAAAAGGACCAGGCTGCTGTTGCTCAGTCCGACGACGCCTTCATGCAGCTGGCTATCAAGCTGCACGTGGTCGAGGCAGCGCTGGAAGAGCGCCGCAAGGAAATCGACGGCAACCTGGAACGCGTGATTCCGCAATACATGCAAGCCGTGATCGCCTGGAAAAAATCGCAAGGCAAGCCGGTGTATCCTGACGCCAACTCGACCCTGCGCGTTACCTACGGCACCGTCTCGCCGTACTCGCCGCGCGATGGGCTGACCAAGGGCCCGTTCACGACGGTGGAAGGCATCGTCGAGAAAGTCACGGGCAAGGCCCCGTTCGAAGCGCCGCAAGGCTTGATTGACGCCGTCAAGGAAAAACGCTACGGCCAGTTCCGCGACCCGGTGCTGGGCACGGTGCCCGTCAACTTCCTCACCAGCGCGGACACCACGGGCGGCAATTCCGGCTCGGCCGTGATGAACAAGCGTGGCGAATTGATCGGCCTGAACTTCGATTCGACATATGAATCGATCACCAAGGACTGGTATTTCGACACGGCCATCACGCGCGCCATCCACCTCGACATCCGCTACATGCTGTGGGTGATGAAGGAAGTGGACCATGCGGATAACTTGCTGCAGGAAATGACCATCAAGTATCCGAAGGCGGTGAAGGCTGCCAAGAAGTAAGCGTTAATTTGCGCTAGCGCAAAGCCGCATCCGCCGCAGGGCTGATGCGGCTTTTTTACGTATGGGCAACTAGTTTGCGTTCCATCAATATGCCAGCGTTCACCATGGTTAGCATGGGCTAGTGGAACTATCCGAAGGAGGCGATATGGATGATGGCGAGCTGGCAGCCGATCTGGCGCGCCTTTTCGAAGCGAGCTGGCGCATCCAGAATAGCCGCTTGCTGCGCATGGATTTTCCGCGCGACGATGGTCCGCCCAATACCGCGCTGCTGGTCAACAGTTTGCGGGCACACGAGGAAATGTCACGCGACTTCCGCTTTGACGTCGAACTGCTGTCCGACAATCTCCACGTTCCCCTGACAGCGATGATGGGACGCATGGTCACGATTTCGATGGTGCGCGATGACGGCAGTTTGCGCTATTTTAATGGTTATGTCGGCCAATTTCGCTTGTTGCGCAGCGATGGCGGTTTCGCGTTCTACCAGATGGTGCTGCAACCCTGGCTGGCGTTTTCCAGGCTGCGCATGGACAACGTCTCGTTCCACGAACGCACGGTCATCGACATCAGCGAAACGACCTTCGATCATTATGTGCAGCGCGACTGGCAAAACCGGCTGCATGAGGAACAGGCGATATTAAGCTGCGCCAACCAGCATAATGAAACCGATTACAACCATCTGCACCGGCGCTGGGAAGACCAGGGACTCCATTACTGGTATGAGCATCGCGCCGACGGTCATACCCTCTGTTTGGGCGACAATACCTGGCTGAGCGACAGCATCGACCCAGGCAACCGCGATGCCAGCGACGCCGACGAGATGGTGTTTCGCAGCGACGCGGGCTCGCTGGAGTGCGACGGCATACGCGATTGGCAGGCAATACGGAAGATCGCTTCCGGCTCGCTCACGCTGGCCAGCTTCAACTACAAGCATCCGTTTGCCAGTCGCGCCAGTGGCTATGCGCTGCACCAGCAGGGCGACGTGTTTGCCCATGAACTGTATCAAAACACCGGCTATGGCTATGCCGACATGGGTGACGGCGAAGCGCTGGCGCAACGCCGCCTGGAGGAGCATAACTGTCAGGCGCAAACCTTCGAAGCGGGCGGCAATCACCGCTGCGCCCAGGCCGGGCGCAGTTTCACGCTGGGCGGACACTTCAGTGGCAAGCAAGCCATGCCGGCCCGAGGTGAAGCGGCGCGCGCTGACATCGGCTCGCGCGAATACCTGATCCTGTCGGTCGATCATATCGCCAGCAACAATTACCAGGCAGGGACGGGCGCGAAGTCGCATTATGAAAACCGTTTTAGCTGCATCCGCAAGAGCATCCGCTGGTATCCAGGGCGGCAGTTCAACAGCACGCCTTGTGCCTTGCCCGGCGTGCAGACGGCAATTGTCACCGGGCCGGCAGGCGAAACCATCCATACCGACGCGCTGGGCCGGGTGAAGGTGCAATTCCACTGGGACCGGCTGGGCAAGTTCGACGCGGGCAGTTCGCCATGGATCAGGGTCATGACGCCATGGGCGGGCCAGGCCTTCGGCCAGATCACGTTGCCGCGCATCGGCCAGGAAGTGCTGATCCAGTTCCTCGACGGCAATATCGACCGTCCCGTCATTGTCGGCGCGGTGTACAACGGCAACCATGCGCCGCCGTGGAATTTGCCGGGGCAACGCATGCTGGGCGGCTGGCGCAGCGCCGAGCTGATGCCTGGCGGCGGCTACGGCGTGCGCGGCAACCAGTTGGTGCTCGACGATACGCACCAGCACATCCAGGCGCAGCTGAAAAGCGATCATCAGCACAGCCAATTGTCGCTCGGCTGTATCAGCCGCATCGAAGACGCCAGCGGGCGCAAGGATGCGCGTGGAGAGGGCTGGGAACTGGCATCAGACGCCTGGGGCGTGGCGCGCGCCGGCCGCGGCATGTTGCTGACCACCGAAGCGCGCCCTGGCGCCGCCTCGCATATCAAGAGCATGGATGAAACCTTGCGTCGGTTGGCCGAGGCTGCTGAGCGGCACAAGGCGCTTGCCGCCCTGGCGCAGCATTATGGCGCGCAAGAAAGCGCCGCCCAGCAGGGCGCCGCCGCCGATGTGCTGAAAGCCCAGCATGCCGGGATCAAGGGTGGTGCCGGCAATGGCGAAAACGCCTTTCCCGAATTATCGAAGCCGCATCTGGTGCTGGCCAGTCCGGCCGGTATCGAAACGACGAGCGCGCAATCGACGCACATCGCCAGCGCCGAGCACACCGCGCTGACAACCGGGTGCGACCTGTCGCTGGCGGCCGGCGGCGGCCTGTTCGCCAGCATCGGCGCAGCGCTGCGCCTGTTCGTCCACAAGGCTGGCATGAAACTGATCGCCGCAGCTGGCCCGGTGCAGATCGCGGCGCAAACCGATGCGGTCGAAATCGTCGCCAACAAGGTGCTGGAGCTGATCAGTCAGGCCGACTGGGTGAATATTCGCGGCCGTAAAGGCGTGCGCCTGCATGGCGCTGATTGCATGCTTGAAATCAGCGACAAGGTTCAGTTTTTTACCGCGTCGCCGACGCTGTTCCATGGAAACCTGGAAACGCTGGCGCCCAAGAACCGGCCGCAACCGGAGCTGGAACCCCCCCATCGCGCCGGTAGCGGGGCAATTGCAGCATACGATACAGGCCCATGCGGATGGCGGCCAGTACGCCAATGTACCGTACACGCTGTACAACGGGGAAGCCGAAGTCGAGCAAGGTCTGACCGACGAATTCGGCCGCATCCTGATCGCGCATCAGGACGGCACGCCGCGCTACCGTGTCGTCCTTGGCAATGGCGAAGAGTTTTCATTGCAGGCGAGTGCGCGCTTCGACCCGAACGCGGCGCCGGACGGTGAACACAAGCTGTCGAACCGCGGTTTGCGCGCGTTCGACGACACCAGAGACGGCCGCGGGGTTCATTGATTCACGACACTGACAGGAGAGCGCCATGCCCGAATCGAGCGGCCGCATCGAAACCACCCACATCGACGAAGTCGGACGCACTGCGGCCAGTTCGCTCCAGTGGCTGCTGGAAAATCGTAACCTGAAAGGCAAGGCCAGCCACCCGATTACACATAACAACAAGCTGACGCTGTTCATTTGCGGACAGGAGGGGTTCGCCGACATCGCCGCCGAGATCGCCAGGGCTAAAGATTCCATCGATCTGTGCTGCTGGGGCTTCGACCCGGGCATGGAACTGGTGCGCGGCAACAGCGCCACCTGGCCGCGGGGCGAAACGTTTGGCGACTTGCTGATCGACGCCACCACGCGGCGTCACCTCAGGGTGCGCCTGCTGATCTGGCATGACCGGATCGGCTCGCCGATAGCGCGCACCATGCCGGGCTATTCGCACGGCACCTCGCCATGGAAAACCGGTGGACAGCGCGCCGACGACATCAGTGCAAAAGCCAGCCTGGCGATGTTGCAGGAGGCAGTCAGGAAAAAACTTGTTTTATGCAGTGCTTTCAGGGGCGATATCGTCCGGCCCGAGGATATCCCTATGCTGGCGCGTGAAGAATATTGCCACAGCTGGTATGCGGCCGCGTTCCATGGCTTGTTGGGGCGCCTGACGATTCACCTGCGGCACGGCGACAGCCATGCGATAGGCAAGAGTATCGCGACCGAAACAAGCCAGCCGCACGGCTTGACGATGGGGGAAATTGAAAAGCCTGGCATGAGCTACTTGGGCACGCATCACCAGAAGACGATCCTGATCGATTTCTCCCACGAAAAGGGATCCAAGGCCGTCGGCTATGTAATGGGCCTGAACTCGGTGACCGATTATTGGGACACGACCGCCCATCTGCTCGACGATACGCGCCGCGAACAGGGCGGTGTCAACGAGCGGCGCGAGTGTTTGCAGGGAATGGCCGCGGACGGCGGCTTTGCCACGCTGAAACCGTATCAGGATTATGCCTGCCGCATCGACGGTGGCAAGGCGCTCATCGCGCTCTATAACAATTTCGTGAAGGCATGGGACCGTGCTATCGACGACCTCACGCATCAGGCCGCCGGGGAATGCGTGAGTTGGTATTCGTCATGTAAAAACCCGCCGGCCCAGCTGTTGCGCGAGGCCGGGCCGGACGACTCCACCGTGCAGATCGTCCTGACGCAGCCCGAGGAGCAGGACAAGACCATCAAGGAAACCTATTTTCGCGCGGTGACCCAGGCCAGCCTGGCGGCCGGCTACCTGTATGTGGAAAACCAGTATTTCCAGTATGAAGAATGGGCCCGGCACTTGCTGGCCGAGCGCAAGAAGGTGGTCGCCGCTTGGAAGGCCGGCAGTGTCAAGGCAGGCAAGAGTCTTGAAGATATGCCGGTCATGCACGTATTCATCGTCATTCCGGTACCGGAGCGCGCGCAGATGGTGCCGCGCACCCACGATACGCTGGCGACACTGGGGCAGCACGCTGGCATGACGGGGCAAAACACCATGATCGACGACTATAACAAGCGATCCAAAACCCGGCGTGTCAGGGCAGGATTCGGCATTTCCACCGAGGCGGAAGTCAAGTTGCCCGACGTGGTGCAGCATTCCAACGGCATCAACAAACCCGGCGTGATGACGCTCGAAAGCGAATTCGGGCTGAAGGTATCGGTGGCCATGCTCAATGTCAGCGCGTTTGACAAGGACCGCTGGCGTTACCGTGAAATCTACATCCATTCCAAATTGATGCTGGTCGACGACGTGTTCATGACGCTGGGCAGCGCCAACCTGAACCAGCGCAGCATGGCCGTCGACAGCGAAATCAATATCGCCACTATCGACCGCCGCGTGGCCAGCGATTTGCGCAAGCGGGTGTGGCGTATGCATAGCGGCGGATTGGTCGATGGCGGGGGTGGGACGAAGGGGGAGATTGTGGATGCTTATCGGAAGTGGGTGGAGTTGATGGGCGCAAATCGCAGGAAAAAATTCGATAAATCTGAAAATGCAATTTTAAAGAAAATGACCGGTTTCTTGCTGCCTCTGGAAGACAAACGCAGCTCCACCATACGTTTGGGTTGATCATGAGTAAGAAAAATACCGTCTGTTTTCGCCTGCCATTTCTTGCGTTGGCAGTTCTTCTCTTTGTTCCTTTGATTGCCTGCAAAATGCCTAACGACAAAGTCTTGCCACGTAACCAAAGTTTGCCGCTCTTCAATCCGCATGTTCCTGATTTCATTTGCGAAATTGAGGCGAGCAAGGTGCCGCCCATCGATGCGCAAGCCGAGGATTGGTTCCTCGAAGCGCGCGCCATGGAAGATCCTGAAATTTTCGTGGAAGACCGCGATTACAAAAAAATAGTCGATCTGACGCATCAAGCGGCAGAGCGATTGCACTGGAAGGCGATGCTCAATCTGGCCAGCCTGTATGTGGAAGGACGCGATCCCTTGCATGGTGAGGAAGAGGCGGTTCAACTGGTGGAAAAGGCGATGCGGCTGGGCATACCGGCGGCGTATGACCGGATGGGAACGTATTATGCGAACAGCACGGGCGTCAACGGCGACATCACTCGCGCTTATGCCTTCTGGCAAAAGGCGGCGCAAATGGGCAACCCCCAAGCGCTGGGTTTTTTAGGAGAAAAACTAACCGCAGGAAAAGATTATCCTGGCGCCGAAATGTGGGGTAATATTCCTGTGGCAATCAAGATGATGGAATGCGCGCTGGGGCAGGGATATGGCCCGTCCGCATATGATTTATCTTATTTATATGTTGTATTAAGAACGCCTGACGGCACGTCTGATGGGGAAAGAACAACTGAAACCAAAGAACGTGCTTTGCAAGTATTACATACCGGAGTAAGGCTGGGCTGCGAGAAATGCGCAAACAAACTCACGATTGAATTCGGCGATCCGTTTGATCTTGCAAATATGCTGGTTCCGTATATTGATAAGGCGCGAGCGGAACGTTACGGCGTGCTTAGTCGTGCCCTCGGTTTCAACCCCAATCGCCGCTTTCCCAACCTCGATAAAATCCTGCCATTGCCACCGGCCGATCTGCCGCCGTGGGATGGTCAACGGAAAAGCTTGCTTGACGCCGCCATGGGTGTGCGCCCGCCGCCAGCCACCCCGCAGCCAAGCGCCGCCTCACTGTTACAAGAACCATATTTCCTGGCCGCCGACTATGCGCTGCGTCCCACCGGCTTGCACAGCGACGCGCCGGCCGCGCCATTTTCCGCATACTGGCAACCCCCTGGTGGGCAGGGCTTGACGGAGCCGGCCCGGCTATTTCGCAAAGGCGAAGAGTTCCGCCATTTCAGCGTGCTCGATGCCGATGGCAAGAGCCGTTACGGCCCGGTGACGTGGGAACAGTGCCTGACGATACGGCATAACCATGGGGCAGTGGAGCCGCGCGCGGCGCACGGCTTGCTGCGCGAGGTGGCGCGGCCCGAGCCATTGTTGAGCTGCGCTTGCGGGCAAGCCTGTCCGGTCAGCGGCGTCTGGCAACCGTGGGTAGCAGCCGACCATCCGCTGCAGGCCATCGTCAACCAGTACTGGCGCCAGGCCTGGCTGACCCAGGGCGCGCCGTTCCCGCAACCGCGCCGCGACTGGCTGCTCGATTTGCCTGACGAAGAGGTGACGTGGCATTTAATGGATGCGTCCATTCCTGATCTTGGATAACGCTTAACGTTCACGATATTTCTCATAACGAATATGGATAGGATTCAAGATAGCGGTGCTGGCATCAGCGCCTCCACCGGCAACTGAAAAAAGCGCGGCACCATCGCTGGCGACAGCTCGTCGCCGCTGTCCGCCATGGCCAGGCGACCGCTCAGCAGCAGCATCACGTAGCCGTGCCCCAGCGACCAGCCGGCGCTGGCGGCGGCCTTGTCCCAGCGCGGGTCCAGGCCCGCTTCGCGCACGGCTGCGCCGGCCGTCTGCAGCACATACTGGAAGCACGCTTGCGCCGCTTCCTGCAGGGCGGGGAACTGGCGCACGTCCTGGTGTTCGAACATCAGCCGGTAGTGGGCGGGCGCGGCCAGGGCGAATTCGATGTATTGCTGGCCCAGCAGCTGAAAACGCTGTTCCGCGGACAGGCTGCCCGGCGGCGGCAGTTCAGACTCCCATTTGGCGATCAGACTGGCGAAGCCGGCCGCCGCCACGTCGGCCAGCAAGGCTTCCTTGCTGGGGAAGTGGCGGTAGACGGCGGCGATCGATACGCCCACCATGCGCGCCAGTTCGCGCAGCGACAGGGCCGCGTCGTGCTGTTGCGCCAGTTGCGCGATGGCGGTGGCGACCAGGGTGTCGCGCAAGTTGCCATGATGATAGGTGCTCGTTGTCGTCATTCTATGTTATCGCTGTTCACATTGTCATGTATGATGGCCATGTTATCACTGAAAACATGGAGAGCACA
Organism: Janthinobacterium pasteuri; assembly: GCF_051380775.1. Lineage (NCBI taxonomy): Bacteria > Pseudomonadati > Pseudomonadota > Betaproteobacteria > Burkholderiales > Oxalobacteraceae > Janthinobacterium > Janthinobacterium pasteuri. The sequence continues at coordinate 226,474 of NZ_JBNYXS010000002.1, forward strand.
TGCAAGAGATGCACATCGCCGTCCGCGCCGTGGACTTGCCGCCTGGCGCCAGCATCGCCCCCTTGTATCCGGGCAGTAACCTGGCCGATGCGTATGCCGTCGACCTGCCGAATGCAGGTGCGCGCGAGCTGGACATGGAAAGCCTGGCGCGCCAGTTGCTGGGCAGCCAGCCGGGCTGGGCGCGCAAGCTGATGGTTGTGCGCGACGCCATCGTGGCGCGCTTCGGCATCCGGACGGCAAAGCAGATGGAAGCCAGGCCAGGCAAGCGCATCGGCATCTTTCGCATCTTTGCCGTCAGCGACGACGAAATCATCGTGGGCGAGGACGACAGCCACCTCGATTTCCGCATCTCGGTGCTGCGCCAGCGCGACGCGGGGCAGGAACAGTTCGGCAGCGTGACCGTGGCCAGCGTCGTGCATTGCCACAATTGGGTGGGACGCGCCTATATCCTGCTGATCCGGCCTTTCCATAAGCTGATCGTGCAGCGTTCGCTGGCGCGCGCCGTCAAGGGTGGCTTTGCCTGAGCGGGAAAGGGGCGTGACGGCGCGGGCAATCTTGCTTATTCATGGCCGCTATTGCATACTGCACCACCAGCCTCATCACGATTCCCATGAACGATACGCTTCTCCTGCTGGGTTTTGCCACCACGCCGCTTGAACTGATTTCCTTTGTCCTGGCACTGACAACCGTTGCGCTCAATATCCGCCAGAATCACTGGGCGTGGCTGTTCGCCATCATTTCCTCGGCCGCCTACGGTGTCGTGTTTTTCGAGTCGCGCCTGTATGGCGACATGGCCTTGCAATTGCTGTTCATCAGCGTCTCGTTCTGGGGCTGGTACCAGTGGCTGCATCCGGCCAGCGGCGGCAAGACGCTGCCCGTCACGCGTCTGAATGGACGCGGCTGGCTGGCCTGCGCCGCGGGCTGGCTGGTCGGCTTCCTGCTCATTGCCTGGCTGCTGACGACGACGGACACGGACGTGCCCCATGCGGACGGTTTCCTCACCGCAGGCAGCCTGGTGGGGCAATTCCTGCTGTCGCGCAAGAAGCTGGAAAACTGGATCGCCTGGATCGTCGTCGACGTGCTGTATGTGTGGCTGTATCTGCACAAGGGCCTGACCCTGACGGCCGTGCTGTATGGCTTCTTCGTGGTGATGGCCATCATCGGCTTGCTGGCGTGGAGAAAGTCGGCCCCGGCCGCGCCCGACGCCATGGTTCTCAAGTGATGGAGCCTTGCGTGCGCGTGGCGATCCTGGGCGCGGAATCGTCGGGCAAGTCGACCCTGGCGGCCGCCCTGGCCGAGCGCTACGACACCGTCTGGGTACCGGAATACTTGCGCGAGTTCGTCACAACCCAGGGCAGGGTGCCCGTCGCGGCCGACCAGTATGGCATTGCGTTGACACAAGTCGAACGCGAAGCGGCAGCCGCCCCGCAGGCGCGTGGCTTCCTGTTTTGCGACACGACGCCCTTGATGACGGTGGTCTACAGCCGCCATTATTTTGATGGCGCGGACGCGCCCCTGGCGGCGCTGGCCGATGCCACGCAGTACGATGTGACCTTGGTGACGGCGCCCGACAGCCCTTGGGTGGCCGACGGCTTGCAGCGCGAGTCGGAAGCCGTGCGCCAGCTGATCTACCGCTACCTGCTCGACGCACTCGACGCGCGTGGCATCGTCTATCACGTATTGCACGACAGCCTGGAGGCGCGCCTGGAACAGGCGGCGCCCCTGTTGCAACAGGCGCTCGCTGCAGCGCCTGCCATTTCCCTCAACTAAAAGTCGAACTGCGCCGAGAGCTTGAACGTGCGGCTGGCGCCCGGATACAGATAACCATCCGATTCCGGCGTCACGTCGCGCCAGTAGAACTTGTCAGCCACGTTGTTGACGGCGGCGCGCAGTACGGCTGTCTTGCCGGCGATGCGCGTGGTGTAGGCGGCGCCCAGGTTGAAGACGTGGTACGACGGCACGAAAGTGGTGTTGTTGTACTCAAACGCTTTCTTGCCCGCATATTCCCAGCTGCCATTGACGCTCAAGCCCGCCACCTGTTGCACTGCGTAATCTGCATGCACGGCCGCCTTGAAGGCGGGCACGTTGGGCACGCGCTTGCCGTCGAGCGACGCTTCGCCCGTGTTCGATTGCTGGCTGTTCAGGGCCGTCAGCGAGACGCCCAGGTTCAGGTCGCGGGTCGCCTTGCCTTGGGCGGATAATTCCAGGCCACGGTGCTGCGCCTGGCCTTCACGCACGAAGTAGCCGGCGGCGTTCTGGAATTCCAGGCCCTTGCGGATCTGGAACAGGCTGGCCGCTACCATGAAGTCCGGCGTCACATCCATCTTCACGCCCAATTCGATCTGCTTCGAGCGGCTCGGCGTCAGTTCTTCGTTGGCATTCATCGCCTTGCGGTCGGCCGTGCCGCCATGTTCCATGCCCTGCGAATAGGCCGCATACATGGAGACATTGTCGAGCGGGGTGTAGACGAGCGAGACGTTGGGCAGCAGGAAGTCATGCCTGGCGCGGATTTCCGTGTCGGCCTTCAAGACATACTGGTAGCCGTCGACATCGATATGGCGCAAGCCACCGTGCAACTTCCAGTTTTGAGCCAGGCTGACGATGTCCTGCACGAAGACGGAGTTTTCCGTATCCTTGCGCACCAGGCGCACGGGGCCCGTGACGCCGGGCGACGTGCCGACGATCTGCGGCTGATAGATGTTGCTCACGCCCACCCAGTCGTACACGTACAGGCCGGCGCGGTCCTTGCGGCGGAAGGTCGAGACGCCGGCCGTGAAGTCATGGCGCAGGGCGCCGGTGGCGAACTTGCCCTGGATCATGGCTTGCGCGCTCAGCGGTTTTTTCGTCTCACCCAGGCTGCGGTAGTCATACACATCGAAGTCGCCATTGCCGCAGAAGCCAGGGTACAGGTCTTGCCCGCTGCAGCCATACGGAAAGGCAGTGTAGTCGTCGCGCTTGAACGAGTGCTGGTTGGCCGACAAGGTGGCGTGCCAGTCGTCGCTGAATGCGTACTGGAAGCGCAAGCCGATATTGCTGGTGACGGTTTCCACGGGGCGCGTCCATGGCTGCAGGTTGAGCATGGCATCGGCGCTGATGCCGGTTGGCAAGGTTTTATTGTTCAGCAGCTGGAAGCCGGGCGCCGTCGCCTGCGCCTTGTCCTGGTAGTCGGCATCGATTTGCAGCAGCGCTTGCGGCGAGATTTGCCAGTCGAAGGCGCCGGAAATGAACTTGCGGTTGCCGTCGGCGCCCTTGATGTAGGAGCGCAGGCGCTCGGCTGCCACGTTGACGCGGTAGCCGAAGCGCGTGTCTTCCAGGCGGCCGCCCAGGTCGACGGCACCGTACAGGGTGCCCCGTTCGCGCGTTTCCACGGTGACCGTGCGCAATGGCGCGCTAGTGGGGCGCTTGACGATGAAGTCGATCACGCCGCCCGGCGCGGCCACGCCTGCCTGCAAGCCGGCCAGGCCCTTCAGCACTTCGATGCGTTCCTTGTTTTCCAGTGGAATTTGCGTGTCGCCAGGAATCGCCACGCCATCCTTGCGGTAGCTGGAATTGTTGTCGAGCTTGAAGCCGCGGATGGAAAATTGTTCCGCATAGCCGACGGCGTTGTAGGCGTCGTTGATGCTGGTATCGAGCTTGACGGCATCGCTGAGATTACGGATTTGCAAGTCCTGCATGTCTTTTTGTGCAATGACGGTGACGGACGCGGGTGTTTGCAGCAGGGGCGCGTCGGAAAAACCGCCCACGGAGGCGCGCTTGGCGGCCGGCGCCTTGCTGGCCGTGACGACGACTTCGGTCATACTTTGCGTATCGGCCGGCACTTCGGCGGTGTCATTTGCGGCCAGGGCTGGTGCGGCAAACGCGTGCAGGATCGCCAGGGTCAGAACAGAAACGGATAAATTCGGTGTGGACATAGATTGCTCGTGGTTCAAGCCGTCTCTTGAGAAAGAGCACGGCAGGCTGCTTGTTCGGCTGGCGCCAACGCAGGAGCTATCAAAGGAGGGAGGTACTTTGCGCTTTCCTTCGCTGGCATTATCCAGATCAGGTACGAAGGGTATCTCTCACCCGGATGACTGCTCCAGGACCCCTAGCGAAATGACAGCTTAGCATGAAGCACGGCCAGCTGTCCCACCTGGCTGACCGTTTTACAACAGTGTGGCTTGAATGTGCAAACTGAGCTACAGGCTCAATTCCAGCACCTTGCGGCTGACGGCGGGCGTGATGTCGCGCTGTTCGCCTAGCGCCGTCATGCCGTGCGCTTCCAGGGCGGCCACGACGGCGTCGACGCTGGCGTGGTTCAGGCCGTAGTCGGCCAGGCGCGTCTTGACACCCATGTGGCGGAAGAAAAATTCCGTGCGCGCGATGGCTGCCTCGATGCGGCCATCCTCGTCGCCGCCATCGAGACCCCAGACGCGGGCCGCATATTGCAGCAGCTTGGCGCGCTTGGCCTGCTTGCGCACGCGCAGCATGCTGGGCAGGATGATGGCCAGGGTTTGCGCGTGATCAAGTTCATACAGGGCCGTCAATTCGTGGCCGATGGCGTGCGTGGACCAGTCCTGCGGCACGCCTACGCCGATCAGGCCGTTCAAGGCCAGGGTGGCGCTCCACATCACGTTGGCGCGCACATCGTAGTCGTCCGGGTGCGACAGGGCTTTCGGGCCTTCCTCGATCAGGGTCAGCAAAATGCCTTCGGCAAAGCGGTCCTGCACGGACGCGTTCACGGGGGTGGTCAGGTACTGTTCCATGACATGCGCAAACGCATCGACGACGCCATTGCCCACCTGGCGCAGCGGCAAGGTAAACGTCTTCGAGGGGTCCAGCACGGAGAACTTCGGATACACCTTGCGGCTCATGAACGAGCGCTTTTCCTGCGTGGCCTTGCGCGTGATCACGGCCGAGCCATTCATTTCGGAACCCGTGGCCGGCAAAGTGAGCACTGTGCCGAAGGGCAGGGCGGCTTCGACGATCTTGCCGCCTTTCGCCAGGATATCCCAGGCCTCGCCCTCGTGCAAGGCGGCGGCGGCGATGAACTTCGTGCCATCGACTACAGAGCCGCCGCCGACAGCCAGCAGGAAATCGATGCGCTCGCTTTTCACCATGGCCACGGCCTGCATCAGGGTTTCATAGCTGGGATTGGGTTCGATGCCGGCAAATTCGAGCACTGTGTGGCCGGCCAGCGCCGCCCTGACTTCATCGTAGACGCCGTTCCGCTTGATGCTGCCGCCGCCGTAGGTCATCAGGACCCGTGCCTGTGGCGGGATCAGGCTGGCGATGGCGGCGATCTGGCCCTGGCCAAAGAGGATTTGCGTTGGATTGTAAAAGTCGAAATTGAACATGGGGCTCCTGCCGCTGAGGTTTAGGCTGTTGCTGAGTCATGATTATGGCCGAATGGGTGGAAACGTGTCGTGGACGCTTGAGCTTTTCGCCCGCGCGGTGGAGAATGCAGCCGATGTCACCACCACGCGAAAAGGAATGCGCATGACCACCGTCCCACTGGAAGAATCCGGCTTGCCGGCCACCGCGCTCGACATGCACCGCGCCATCGGCGCTACCATCGCCGCGCTGCAGGCGCTGGACTTGAATAGCCAGCGTTTCGAGGCATGCACGGACCCGGAACTGCGCCGCGTGCTCGCGCATGCGGGAGATACCAGCCGCAAGGAAGCGGCCATGCTGCTCGAATGGATGCGCCGCCGCGACGCGCGCCTGGACACTGCCATGAAAGAAGCGCTGTTCAAGGCGGGGCCGATTGTTGCCCAATATCATTATGACGAGAAAATATTGTAACTATTGGTTTGTTGTTGTGGCGTACCATGCGCCACTTTCGCCTTGCTTCGCGTAGACTGTGCCCCGAACACGATTTTGGGAGAGTTTGCAACGATGAGATCATTACCATACCGAGAAGGCAGCTGGTTTGCCGTGCCCCTGCCGGGCGGCGGCTATGCCGTCGGCGTGGTGGCGCGCCGGGCGCCAGCCGGGCGCATCATGCTGGCATATATGTTCGGGCCGAAGCGCGACAGCCTGCCTGCGCTGGAAGAGCTGGAAGGCTTGCGGCCGGAACAGGCCGTGCGCCGCCTGCGCACGGGCGACATGGCCCTGCTCAACGAGCGCTGGCCCCTGCTGGGCGACAGCGGCCACTGGGAACGCGATGCCTGGCCCATGCCGGCCTTTATCCGCCGCAATGAATCCTTGCAGCGCGCCTGGCGCGCCAGCTATGCGGACGCCGACCCAGCCAAGCTGAACCGTGAGGAATCGATACCCTTCGATACGCCAGGCATGGAAAGCGATTCGCTGTACGGCTACGGGGCGACGGAATTGTTGATGAATAAATTGCTGGCGCCGGAACCGGCGTCGGCCTGAAAGCAGGGAACGGCACAGTCGTGCCGTTCCCCTTTGCTTATACCGCTGGCAAGCTGATCTGAAACGCCAGGCCGCCGCCTTCGCGGTTGCGCACTTGTAAGTCGGTGCCATGGCGCAGCAGCACGCGGTCGACGATGGCCAGGCCCAGGCCGGCACCGTTGGCTTGCCCGCGCGCCGTGTCGAGGCGGGTGAACGGTTTCATCAGTTGCTCGATCTTTTCCGCCGGTACGCCCGTGCCGTGGTCCTGCACCTCGATAATCACCTTTTTCACGCCGTGGCTGGTGCGCACCTGGCAGGCGATATCGATTTCCGTCACGTCGCTGCCCGGCGTCTTGCCATAGCGGCGCGCATTCTCGATCAGGTTGTTCAGCACCCGGCGCAAGTCGGTGGGATTGCCCATCGCATGCGCGCCTTCAGCGATGGCGGCATTGATCTTCAGGTCCGGCAGGCGCATGGCTTCGCGCGCCATGTCGCTGAGCAAGCCGCTCAGGTCGACATCGGTAAAGCTCGACGTTTCCGTCGGCTTGGCGTAGTCGAGGAACTGGCCGATGATGGCGTCCATTTGCCCGATATCGGACTGGATGCCTTCGCGCGCCTCGTCCGACAGGTTCGCCATTTCCACTTCCAGCTGCATGCGTGCCAGCGGCGTGCGCAAATCGTGCGAAATGCCGGCCAAAATCACGGCGCGGTCCGATTCCACCTGCTTCAAATCATCGACCATCTGGTTGAAGCTGCGGTTTGCTTCGATGATTTCGATCGGGCCTTTTTCCGGCAGCGGTACCGGCTGCTTGCCCTTGGCGATGTCGCGCGCGGCCGCCGTCAAACGCGACAGCGGTAAATTGATCAGGCTGGAAATGATGGCTGCGCCCAGCAGGGACAGCAGGGACACCAGGCTGGCCCAGCCCAGCCACTGGAAGCCCGTCAAGCCGCGCAGGCGCTCGCGGTCCAGCATCAGCCAGTATTCATCGTCGTCGATCTTGAAGCTGACCCAGAAGCCGGCCACGCCGTTGACGCGCGCGGAAAAGCGCGTGTCCTTGCCCAGCTTGGCTTTCACCTGCGCCTCGATCTCGGGCATCAGGTAATTGTCGGGCGGCGGCTCGATGCGGTCGTCCTCCTCCAGCGAGAAGATGCGGATGCCTTCGTTGCTGACAAGGTCGAACAGCAGCTCGCGACGCAGCTCGGGCGCCGAGTGCGTCAGTGCCGCATGCGTGATGGTGACGACGGAAATGATCTGGGCGGAAATCTGCTGCGCCTGCGGCTCGCGCTGGATGACGGAAATCATGCCGATCCAGGTGATCATGCTGACCGTGGTCAAGGTGCCGAGCAGCAAAAAGGTGCGCCAGAACAGGCCGCTTTTCAGCCGCGCCAGGCTGATATCGGGAACAAGCTTCATCATGCCTTGCCTGCGATCAGCGCGGCTGTCCGTCCGGGATGAAAACGTAGCCCAGGCCCCACACGGTCTGGATGAACAGCGGGCTCGACGGATCGGGTTCGATCAGTTTGCGCAGGCGCGAGATTTGCACATCCAGGCTGCGGTCGAACACTTCGTATTCGCGGCCGCGCGCCAGCTCCATCAGTTTCTCGCGCGACAGCGGCTGGCGCGCATGGCGGGCAAACACTTTCAGCACAGAAAACTCACCTGTTGTCAGGGGCACCGTTTCGCCATTCTTTTTCAGCGTGCGCGTGCCCAGGTCCAGCACGAAGTCGCCGAATTCGAAGGTTTGCGGCGTTTCCGACGGCGCGCCCGGGATTTCATCGGGACCCTTGCGGCGCAGCACGGCGCCGATGCGGGCCACCAGTTCGCGCGGATTGAACGGTTTCGGCAGGTAATCGTCGGCGCCCATTTCCAGGCCCACGATGCGGTCCACGTCTTCGCCCTTGGCCGTCAGCATGATGATCGGTGTCTGATCGCCCGCGCCGCGCAGGCGGCGGCAGATCGACAGGCCGTCTTCGCCGGGCAGCATCAAATCGAGCACCAGCAAGTCGTAGCGTTCGCGCAGCCACAGCTTGTTCATGGCCGTCGCGCTCTCTGCCGTGAAGACATTGAAACCCTGTTCAGTCAGGTAGCGGCGCAGCAGGTCGCGCAGGCGCACATCGTCATCGACTACCATGATTTTTGCCTGGTGGCCGTGGATCGATTGCGTAGTCGTATTGCTGCCGGAAGTGGAGGTTGTGGTCATTTAAGGTGTCGTGTTATCTTATATTAGTTGCTATAGTAACGCCTCGCGCGGTGTCGGCAAGGGGCTGTGGCGACCCATTACAAAGTGTTACAAACTTTACCCAATTACTCTTACTGCACCGTGTAAAGCATCATACACTGGGGCCACAGTGGAAATCAGCTTTAAGTTTATACGGCATCGCGGAAGAGGAACTCAATGAATATCTTTACTAAAAAAATTCACGCCGCTCCCAGCGCAGCTATTGCCGCACGTACGACTGTGCTGTCCGCATTTGCCGTTTGCTCCGTGTTTGCCGCCAGCCTGGTGCTGGCACAAAACCAGCCGCCGCCTCGCCGTGATGACCAGCAGCAAGTGCAGGCCCAGCGCTATGAACAGGGACAGCGCAGCAATAGCAATGATACGCGACTGCGCGAACAGCGTGACGCACGCAGTTTCGACACGCGCGCCGAAGAGCAGCGCCGCGCCAACGAGGGCGCCGACGCCTCGCGCCGCACGGGCCGCATGACGCCCGACGAGCGCCGCGACCTGCGCCGCCAGATCAACGAAGTGGGCCAGGATATTTATTCCAACCCGCCGCGCCGCTAGGCATCGCGCACACGCTACCAGACAGGGCCATCTCGCAAGACATGGCCCTGTCTGCATCTGGCAAGCACATTTTTGCCGAGTCAGGCACACTGCCACGCCCCGTGATATTGTTGTAGTGCATTGAGGCAAATCTCTGAATGTGTTGCTGGGGGAGGCAAGTGGTGAGCGACGATGACACACCCGTTCCTGATGCTGCCCAAGCGGGCGGTTTGCCGCATGGCCTGGTCCGGCGCGACGAGGGCGTGTGCCTGGATCTGTCCTTGTCGCCCGCGCAGTTGCGCGCCGCCGTCGACCAGCTGTTCCAGTCGGGGCAGCTGCTGGCGGGTCTCGACTACGCATTGTTCCTGCTGACCCTATTCCATGCCCCCGCGCCCCGCGCCGCGCCCAAGGGAGACGCCTTGCTGCGCATCGCCGCCCGCGTGGCGCCATTCCCGCCCCAGCGCCGCGCGCTGTACAAGCAAGTCAAGATCCGTGGCGACAGCGCCGAGTTTTACTTTGAAGCCTTGTCGCCTGACGCGGATGGCCAGGTGCCGGCCCGCCGCGAGTTTGACGAGCTGGTAGCCGACCTGTGGTGCAAGGGCGTGCACTATGGCATCGATGGCGCGGCCGTTCGCGCCATTCTCGGCAGCGGCAAAGCTGAGCGCATTACGGTGGCGCGCGCGCTGCCGCCGCAGCCAGGGCGCGACGCCCAGCTGGTTGAAGTGTCGCAAGGCATCCACCGCGACGACGCGCCGCGCGAACGCTCCGATGGCCGCCTGGATTTGCTCAGTTTCAAGAACCGTTTTCCGCAAGTGAAAAAACACGCGCGCCTGCTGCGGCTGCTGCCCGGTGCGCCCGGCTTGCCCGGCTACGACCTGGCTGGCACGCTGCTGCCGCCGCCCGCGCCGCTGGAGCTGGACCCGACGGCGATGGCAGGTGTGGGCACGGCGGTCGAGCGCTTCAGCGATGGCGATTACGTCGTGGCGACTCAGGATGGCTATGTGAATATCGATGAACACGGCAAGTTGTCCATCGAAAACAAGATCGTCAGCCGCGAAGGCGTCAGCAGCCGCACCACGGGCAATTTGAAGTTGCGCGCCGCGTATGAAGAATATGGCGAAGTGCAGGAGCAGCGCCAGCTCGACGGCAGCGACATCACCATCCATGGTGACGTGTATGGTCATCTGCACTCGCATGGCGGATTAATATGGTTGCAGCGTAACCTGGTGGGCGGCACGGCCTTCAACGAGCATGGCGACGTGCGCGTCGAGGGTGTGGCTTCCGGTTCCGTGCTGCAGGCGCTGAGTGGCGAAGTGCACGTGAAGCGCGCTGAAAGCTGCGTCATCGCCGGTACGCGCGTGGTGATCGACCATGCCAGCAATTGCGAGATCATCGCCGACGAGGCCGTCATCGAGCTGGCCGAAGGCTGCGCCGTGGCGGCACGCATCATCCGCATCGGCAGCGCCGGCCCGCGCAGGCAGGTGGAGATGCTGCTGTTCCCGCTGGTGCCCGATTTGAGCGCGCTGGAGCAGAGAATTGCGGAAAGCCTGGCCAAGGCCGCGCAGTACCAGCAGATGCAGCATAAGCGCCAGCAGGAAATCGATGCGATTGCGCAATTGCCCGAGGTGCGCAACTACCTGACCCTGGCGGGCCAGCTGCGGCGCGGCGAGCTGCAGCTGCAGCCGGCGCAGCAAACGCAGTACGACAAGCTGGCGGCGCGCATCGCCCCCGTCTTGAAAGAAGTGGCGCGCCTGCGCGTGGAAGTAAAACAGTCGGAAATCCTGCACGCGCAAATGCTGGCGCTGGTGGAGCAGCTGCGCCAGCAGCGACAAGCGACGGCGGGCCAGTCGCGCTGCACCCTGGGACTGGTGGACGGTGAAACGGCCGTGCGCGCCATGGTCGTGCCGCCCGGGCCGGCCAAGGTCTACGACCGGCCGCCGAAAGAGATCAAGGCGCTGTTGCGCAGCGCCACGCCGGCTACACAACCCGTGTTTGCGGACAGCAGCGGCAGCCTGGACTGGGTCTACCAGCCGCCACCGTAAAATGCCAGACAAAACCGTCGCGAGCGGCAACGAGTTGTGGCAGAGAAGCGCAGCTGTGCGAATGCACAGTGAGCATCGCAGGCCGCAAATCGCGACGCGCAGCAGGTTTGGTCAGGCATTTAGTCGGTGACCTTGCCGCGAGACTGCTTGAGCACGCTGTGAGTGCTCTTGCTATCGAGGCGGCGCCGCTGCGAGCTGCGCGTGGGCTTGGTGGCGCGGCGCACGGCGGGCAGGAAGGTCACGCTGTCGATGATTTCCTGCAAGCGTCGCAAGGCTTCTTCCTTGTTCTGTTCCTGGCTGCGCGATTGCTGCGCCTTGAGCACCAGCACGCCATCCTTGCTGATGCGGCTGTCGCGCAAGGCCAGCAGCCGTTCCTTGTACGCTTCCGGCAGCGACGAGGCGGCGATGGGAAAGCGCAAATGGATGGCGCTGGATACCTTGTTGACGTTCTGCCCGCCCGGGCCCTGGGCGCGGATGGCGGAAAATTCAACTTCAGCGGGATTGACGAGGTGTTGCATGGCCTGCCTGTGGGGAAACGATGGGGGTATTGTAAGGGAAGATGGCTGCGCCGGCGCAAGGCCGGGCCGTTCGGTCGATGATGTCTTCCTGGAAAGTTGATGTTTCTCAACGCCGCCTGCGGCGATGCTGGTTAGCATGGGGCCAACCTTGCGCCACTGCGCATCCTGGCAGCGCTTACCGGATGAAAGGATCATCATGCAGCCCACGACGACGCCTGGCGCCGCAGCAACGGCGGAACGCAGCACCGCGCAATACCTGACGCAGTACTTGAGCTTCCGGTTGGGCGGCCTGGAATACGGCCTCGATTACCGCTGCGTGCGGGAATTGCGCCCGCTGAAGGAACTCGAGCGCTTTTCCTCGGAAGGGGAAGTACTGCACAGCGTGGCCGTCTCGCGCGGCGTGATCATCCCCATCGTCGACATGCGCGCCGCGTTCGGCAGCGCCCGGGGCGCACCCGACCCGTCCACCGACGTGATCATCCTGCAACTGAGCAATGGCGTGATGGGCATGGTGGTCGATGGCGTCACCGATATCGTCAGCCTGGCCCCCGCCGACATCGCCGCTGTGCCCGGCCTGGGCGAGGCGGAAGCCGATTATCTGCTGGGTCTGGGCACGGTTGCCGGGCGCCGGCTGATCCTCGTCGATATCGACCGCCTGATGGCCATCCGCAGCCCCAGCCCCATGCAGGCGGCCTGAAAAAAAAGACGACCCGGAAGTCGTCTTTGTGTTGTGCGTTAGCCGATTTTCTCTAACTGATCCTGCAAATCGAGCCATTCCGCTTCCAGTTGCGCCAGGTCCTTGGTGAAGAAGGTCTGGTCAGCCAGCAATTGCTTCAGCTTGGCCTTGTTGGCTGCGTCGTAGATGGTCGGTTCGCCCAGCTTGGCTTCCGTTTCCGCCTTTTGCGCGTTGCGCTTGGCGATCTGCTCTTCCTGGCGCTTGATCTTGTTTTCGATCGGCTTGCGCAGGGCGGCGGCCTTCTGGCGGTCTTCCGCTTCCTGGCGCTTGTCGCGCACGGGTGCGGCAGGAGCGGCCGCTACCGGCGAAGGTATGGAAGAAGTCACGGGGAAGTCCGTCTTGTTGGCCTTGCCGGCCGCGGGCAGCACGTCCGTACCCTTGCCCAGCTTGGTCTTGAACAGCCAATCCTTGTAGTCGTCCAGGTCGCCGTCGAACGGTTGCAGCTTGCCGTCGGCTACGATGATGAATTCGTCGGTGGTGGCGCGCAGCAAATGGCGATCATGGGACACGACGACCAGCGTGCCTTCGAACTGGGCCAGCGCTTCCGTCAGCGCTTCGCGCGTTTCCAGATCCAAGTGGTTGGTCGGTTCATCGAGCAGCAGCAGGTTCGGACGCTGCCAGACGATCAGGGCTAGCGCCAGGCGGGCTTTTTCGCCGCCCGAGAATGGTGCGATCGAGGCGGTGACCATGTTGCCGGGGAAGTTGAAACCGCCCAGGAAGTTGCGCAGTTCCTGTTCGCGCACGGTCGGGGCGATCTTGGCCAGATGCCACAGCGGAGATTCGTCGTGGCGCAGCATTTCCACCTGGTGCTGGGCGAAGTAGCCGATGTTCAAGCCCTTGCCCATGGTGGCATCGCCGCTCAAAGGCATCAGTTCGCCGGCGATGGTCTTGATCAGGGTCGACTTGCCGGCGCCGTTCTGGCCCAGGAGGCCAATGCGCTGGCCGATCTGCAGCGAAAACTTGATGCCGTTGACGATGGTCTTGTGCGTGATTTCGCCCGTCGCTTCGTTTTCGATCTTGTAGCCCGCATCGACGTCTTCCATCACCATCAATGGATTCGGCGCCGACAGCGGCTCGCGGAACTCGAACGAGAATTCGGCGGCGGCGCGCAATGGCGCCAGTTCTTCCATCTTCGCCAGCGCCTTCATGCGGCTTTGCGCCTGACGGGCCTTCGATGCTTGCGCCTTGAAGCGGTTCACGAACGATTCCAGATGGGCACGCTTGCGCTGCTGCTTTTCCAGCGCGCCGGCGGCCAGGATCATCTGCGCCGCGCGTTGGCGCTCGAAGCTCGAATAGTTGCCCGAGTAGCGCTTCAGCTTGCGCTCGTCGATATGCACGACGACGTTGACCACTTCATCGAGGAAGTCGCGGTCATGGGAAATGATCAGCAAGGTGCCGGCATAGCGCTTCAGCCAGTCTTCCAGCCAGATGATGGCGTCCAGATCCAGGTGATTGGTCGGTTCATCGAGCAGCAGCAGGTCGGACGGGCACATCAGCGCCTGCGCCAGGTTCAAACGCATGCGCCAGCCGCCGGAGAAGCTGGCCACCGGTTGCTGCATCTGGTCCAGCGTAAAGCCCAGGCCCAGTAGCAATTGCTCGCCGCGCGACTGCACCGTGTAGGCGTCGGCGTCGGCCAGCGCGCTGTACATGTTGCCGATGGCGATGCCGTTTTCCGTGCTTTCCGGTTGCGACTCGAGATGCGCCAGTTCAGCTTCCAGTTTGCGCAAGGTGGCGTCGCCGTCGATGGCGTAGTCGAGCGCGGCACGGTCCAGCGGCGGCGTTTCCTGCGCCACGTAAGCCACGCGCCACTTGGCCGGGAAATCGATCTCGCCCTGGTCAGGGTGCAATTCGCCGCGCATCATGGCGAACAGGCTCGATTTGCCCGCGCCATTGGCGCCGATCAGGCCGATCTTGTCGCCCGGGTTGAGCGTGACATCGACTTGTTCGAGCAACGGTTTGATGCCGCGCATCAGGCTTACTTGTAGGAAACGTATCATTTTTTTCTTTGTGTTGTAAATTAAGGCGCTGTGCCGCTGACGCCAGCGCTTATGCCAGCTTCAGCTGCTCGGCCGTCAGCAGGAATACCATGTCGTCGCCGGCGCTTGTCGTCAGCCAGGTCAGGCCCAGCTCGCCGAAGGCCGCTTCTGCGTATGCGCGCTCGTTGCCGATTTCTATCATCAGGATGCCATCGTCCGTCAGGCGTTCGGCCGCGCCGGCGATGATCTTGCGCACCAGGTCCATGCCGTCGCTGCCGCCGTCGAGGGCGATTTGCGGTTCGGCCAGGTATTCCTGGGGCAGGGCACCCATCGACGCGGAATTCACGTACGGCGGGTTGCTGATGATCAAGTCGTATTTCTTGGCCGGCACGTTGGTGTACAGGTCCGATTCGATCAGCGTGACGCGGTCTTGCAATTTATACGTGTCGACGTTGCGCTTGGCCACGGCCAGCGCGTCGGCGGAAATGTCCACCGCGTCCACTGCGGCGTTCGGGAAGGCGTCGGCCATCATGATGGACAGGCAGCCCGAACCGGTACACAGTTCCAGGATGTTTGCCACCGCTTCCGGTTCCGCCACCCACGGCGAAAAGTATTCAGGGATCAGCTCGGCGATGAAGGAGCGGGGCACGATCACGCGCTCGTCCACATAGAAGTTATACGTGCCCAGCCAGCCTTCCTTGGTGATGTAGGCGGCTGGCACGCGGTCGATGCTGCGGCGGTCGATGACCGTCATCACGCTGGCGATTTCCGATGGCAGCAGCTTGGCGTCGAGAAACGGTTCGAGCTTGTCGAGCGGCAACTTCAAGGTGTGCAGGATCAAATAGGCGGCTTCGTCGAACGCTTCGGCGCTGCCGTGGCCGAAAAACAGCTTGGCGGTATTAAAACGGGTAACGGCGTAGCGCAGCAGGTCGCGTGGCGTGGAAAACGGGTTCGGGTTCATGGCATTCTCGAAAAGACGGTGTTCTGGCCCGCCGTGACGGGCCTCGGTATTCTGGTTCAGACGGGCAGCAAATGCTCCAGCGTGCGCCGGTAAATATTCTTCAGGGGATCGATGTGGCGCAGTTCGATGTGCTCGTCGATCTTGTGAATACTGGCATTGGGCGGCCCGAATTCTATCACTTGGGGGCAGATTTGCGCGATAAACCGGCCATCCGAGGTGCCACCCGTGGTCGATAACTGCGTCGTGATGCCCGTTTCTTCCAGGATGGCGGCGGACAGCGCATCGCTCAAGGTGCCGCGCGGCGTGAGGAAGGGCAGGCCGCTCAGGGTCCACTGCAAATCGTATTGCAAGTCATGCTGGTCGAGGATGGCGTGCACCCGTTCCTGCAGGTTTTCCGCCGTGCTGGCCGTGGAAAAGCGGAAATTGAAATCGATCACCATGTCGCCCGGAATCACGTTATTGGCGCCCGTGCCCGCGTTGATGTTGGACATTTGCCACGACGTTGGCAGGTAATATTCGTTGCCCGCGTCCCATTTCTCTTCGACCAGGTCGGCCAGCGCCTGCGCCGCTTCGTGGATCGGGTTTTTCGCCAGGTGCGGGTAGGCGATATGGCCTTGCACGCCCTTGATCGTCAAATGGCCCGACAGGGAACCGCGACGGCCGTTCTTGATCATGTCGCCCAGCTGCGCGCTCGACGTCGGCTCGCCCACCAGGCAATAATCGATCTGCTCGCCCCGCGCCTTCAGTTGCTCGCAGACGATGACGGTGCCGTCCGTGGCCGGGCCTTCCTCGTCGCTGGTAATCAGGAAAGCGATGGAACCCGTATGCTCGGGCGTGGCGGCGATGAATTCCTCGCAAGCCACCACCATGGCGGCGATCGAGGTTTTCATGTCGGCCGCGCCACGGCCGTACAGCTTGCCGTCGCGCTGCGTGGGGATGAACGGCTGCGAGCGCCATTGCTCGACGGGGCCCGTGGGCACCACGTCCGTATGGCCGGCAAAGACGAACACGGGCGAGGTGGTGCCGCGGCGTGCCCACAGATTGGTGACGTCGTTCGACTGTATCGTTTCGCAGACAAAGCCCAGCGGCGTGAGCAGGTCGATCAGGTGCTGCTGGCAGCCCTTGTCATCGGGCGTGACCGAAGACAGGGCGATCAGTTTTTCGGTCAGGGCGAGGGTTTTGGAGGTGGTCATGAGTAAGGTCGTGCCGGCAACATCGTTCCGGTGGTCAACTAAAGGGTTACAGCGAGAAAATGGTCTGGTACTGCGCATCCGAAAACGCCACGCTGAACTGGCCATCCTTGTCCAGCACGGGGCGCTTGATGATGGACGGGTTTTCCAGCATCAGGGTCAACGCGCTGGCCGCGTCGACGGTGGCGGCCTTGCGCTCGTCGGACAGGGCGCGCCAGGTCGTGCCTTTCTTGTTGACCAGCACATCCCACGGCAATTGCTGCAGCCACGCTTCGACAGTAGTGCGTTCCAGGCCCTGCTTCTTGAAGTCGTGGAAAGTGAAATCGCGTTGCTGCGCGGCCAGCCAGGTGCGGGCTTTTTTGACGGTATCGCAATTGGGGATACCGTAGAGTGTAATGGTCGTCATGGGTAGGGCTAAGGGGGAATGAATGCGGTTCGCTTGATCGCGGCGCTTGCGCCTGGGAAAAATGCGATGGTAGACGCCATTATACAGTCGATGCGGCAGTCGATGCGGCGCTGCAACACGGCCCCGCGATTGCCCTATATGGGCCGTGGCGCCGCCTTGCTTATCTCTGCCGGGCCGAAATGCAGGCCCAGGCGCAAGGCCAGGGCGCGCAGGGCGCCGCTTTCCTGCTGGTGCAGGGCCAGAGCGATATGGCCGTCGGGGCGCACGAGGTAAGCCGCGTCGCGGCCCAGGCCGGCCAGTTTGGCGGCGACATTGAAGGTGTAGCAATGCACCGGCAGCTTCAGCACGCGCGCCTCGGCCAGCAATTCGGGCGCCGCTTCGCCATAGATGTGCAATTGCCAATCCATGCTGCGCAGGGCCGTGAAATTATCTTGCGTGCCGTCCGAGAACCACGGCAGGCGGTCGCCGCCGCGCAGGTATTGCGCATGGCCTGCGGAAAGGGCGCTGTCTTCATAGCTGATCCGGATTTGCGACACGGTCTGGAACAGCAAACGGCGCGCCCGCCCGAAGCCGGACAGGAAGGGCAGCGCGTGCGGTACCAGCCAGCGGCGCAGGAATTGCCCGGCGATACCCTGCGCGACGATGGCCTGGAAGGCGCGGTCGGTGGTGGCGACGAGCTTGCGGGCAAACACGATGCGCTCGCTTTCATAGGTATCGAGCAAGGCGTCGTTGCTTTGGTCACGCAGCTTTTGCGCCAGTTTCCAGGCCAGGTTGACGGCGTCGCCCAGGCCCGTGTTCATGCCCTGGCCGCCCACGGGGCTGTGCAAATGGGCCGCGTCGCCGAGAATGAAGCAGCGCCGTTTGCGAAACTGGCCCGCCACCCGGTGATGCACCTTGTACGTGGAAAACCAGTTCACGTGTTCAACCTGGATGCCCAGCAAGGCTTGCACCTGTTCGCGCACGTCGTCAAACACGGGCGCCGGCGCGCCGTCGGGGCGGTCGGGCAGGATGCCGATCAGGCGCTGCATGCCGCTGGTGCGCACGGGCAGCATCAATGCAAACGAGTTCGCGCCCAGGTGGGCGTGCAAATCCGTATTCTTGCCGGCCACTTGCGCATCGGCCACGTAGTACAGGTGGTCGTAGGTGCCGCCAGAGAACGCAAAGCCGGCGATTTCGCGCACCTTGCTGCGGGCGCCGTCGCAGCCGCAGATGTAGTCAAACGTGCAATATTGGCGTTCGCCATCTTTCAGCAGGATGGCTTGCACTTCGCTATCGTCCTGCGTCCACAGGTCCAGCGCGACATTCCATTCCACGTGCACGCCGGCCGCCGCCAGCTTGCTGATGAGAAAGCGTTCATGCTCGTCCTGTGGCAGGCTCAGCACGAAAGGGTAAGGGCTCAAGCCTTCGCCGATCTCGCCCAGCGCCAGTTTCACCAGCTCTTCGCCGCCTTCGTGGATGTGTATGGCATTGATCTTGATGCCCAGGCTGACCAGCTCGTCGGCAAAACCCAGCTGCCGGTAAAACTCCAGCGTGCGCGCATGCACGGCCATGGCCCGCGACGCCTGGCCCGGACCGCTATTGCTGTCGATGATGCGGCAATCGACGCCATGGCGCGCCAGGCGCAATGCCAGCATGAGGCCGGTAGGTCCGGCGCCGACGATCAATACGGGAGGGGTATTCATGCCATCCAGTATAGGACAGGATGAGAAGCGGGGGCGCGATGATTGAAGTTGCTCGTCAGAAAAGAAAATGTCCCGCCGAAGCGGGACATTCAGGCCTTACTGATACTGCACAACGCAGTGATTAAATGCCGCGCAGCAACTCGTTGATGCCCGTTTTTGCGCGGGTTTTTGCATCCACACGCTTGACGATGACGGCGCAGTACAGCGAGTACTTGCCGTCTTCCGAAGGCAGGTTGCCCGAGACCACGACGGAACCGGCTGGCACGCGGCCATACGTCACTTCGCCCGTGGCGCGGTCGTAGATCTTGGTCGACTGGCCGATGTACACGCCCATCGAGATGACCGAGTTTTCTTCGACGATCACGCCTTCGACGATTTCCGAACGGGCGCCGATGAAGCAGTTGTCTTCGATGATGGTCGGGTTAGCTTGCATCGGTTCCAGCACGCCGCCGATGCCGACGCCGCCGGACAGGTGGACATTCTTGCCGATCTGGGCGCAGGAGCCGACGGTGGCCCAGGTGTCGACCATGGCGCCTTCATCGACGTAGGCGCCGATGTTGACGTAGGACGGCATCAGCACGACGTTCTTGGCGATGAAGCTGCCGCGGCGGGCGACGGCTGGCGGCACCACGCGGAAACCGCCCTTGGCGAAGTCTTCGGCCGTGTAGTTGGCGAACTTGGTCGGCACCTTGTCGTAGAACTGCATCGTGCCATCCGATGGCAGGACGACGTTGTCTTCCAGGCGGAACGACAGCAGCACGGCTTTCTTGACCCACTGGTTGACGACCCAGTCGCCCGAGGTTTTTTCCGCCACGCGGATGCTGCCGTTGTCCAGGCCATTGATGACGTGGGAGACGGCGTCGCGCAGTTCGGCCGTGCCGTTGCGCGGATTGATCTCGGCGCGGTTTTCCCAGGCCTGGTCGATGATGGTTTGCAGTTGTTGGCTCATGATGATGTCTTGTTTATGTAGGGTTAATGCGTGGTTGATGCGGATGCGGAAAGCTGCTGGCAGAATTTTACTATGCGCAGTGCCGCTTCCAGCCCTTCGGCCGTTTCGGCCACCAGGGCCATGCGGATGCGGTTGCGGCCCGGATTGATGCCGTGCGCGTCGCGCGCCAGGTAGCTGCCAGGCAATACCGTCACATTATATTCGGCGTACAGGCGTTGCGCGAATTGCGTGTCGGACAGTCCCGTGCGGCTGACGTCGGCCCACAGGTAGAAGCCGGCGTCCGGCAATTGCACGTCCATCACCGCTTGCAGCAGCGGTGTGATGGCATCGAACTTGGCGCGGTACTTGGCGCGATTTTCCTCGACATGGGTTTCGTCGTTCCAGGCCGCGACGGAGGCCGCCTGCACGGCAGGGCTCATGGCGCCGCCGTGGTAGGTTCGGTAGAGCAGGAATTTTTTCAGCACTTCCGCGTCGCCGGCGACAAAGCCCGAGCGCATGCCCGGCACGTTCGAGCGCTTCGACAGGCTGGAAAACACCACCAGGCGCGCATACGGACGCTCGATGGTGGACAGGCCCAGCATGTGCGCCGCTTGCAGCGCGCCCAGCGGGGGCGTGTCGCCGTGGTAAATCTCGGAATAGCACTCGTCGGCGGCGATGACGAAATCGTAGCGCTCGGACAGGGCGAACAGGTGTTCCCAGTCCGTCAGGGTGAGCACGGCGCCCGTCGGGTTGCCCGGCGAACACAGGAACAGCAGCTTGACCTTTTCCCACACGGATGCGGGCACCGCGTCGTAGTCGCAGCCGAAATTGCGCGTGGGGTCGGAATTGACAAAATACGGTTCGGCGCCGGCCAGGTAAGCCGCGCCTTCATAGATCTGGTAAAACGGATTCGGGCTGATCACCAGTGAACCGGCCGACGGATCGATCACCGTTTGCGCCAGCGCAAACAGCGCTTCGCGCGAACCGTTCACGGGCAGGATTTGCGTGGCAGGATTGAGCTTGGGGATGCCGTAGCGGCGTTCCAGCCAGGCGGCGATGGCGCTGCGCAAGGCTTCCGAGCCGATGGTGGTCGGATAGCTGGCCAGGCCGTGGATATTGTCGACCAATGCCCGCTCGATGAAGGCCGGCGTCGGGTGCTTGGGTTCGCCCATGCCCAGGCTGATGGGCGCATAGTCGGGGTTGACCGTCACGCCGGCAAACAGCTGGCGCAGCTTTTCGAATGGATATGGTTGCAGTTTAGCAAGAAGTGGATTCACGGAACGGACCAGGGCAAGAGTGGAAAGACGATGTGGCTAAGTGATTGCTGAGCGATTACTGAACGATTGCTTGGCGCGGCAGACTTGATGCCGGTCAAATATTCGGCTGCGTCTTTCATTATAGCCGTCCTCGCGGGCCCGCTGTGCAAGCCGCATCGGCCTGAGAGCTGCCCGGCTTGCCACGGCATGCCGCAGCGGGGAGTGCCGCGCCATGGCGCGGCAAGGTAAAATACGCTATGTCTACCTTACTTCCCACCCTGCTTGCTATTGAAACTTCGTCCGAACTCGCCTCCTGCGCCTTGTTGCGCGGCGATGTCGTCCTGTCCCGCGCCTCGTCTGGCGTGCGTACGCATTCCCAGTCGATCTTGCCGATGGTGCAGGAATTGCTGGCCGAAGCGGGCGTGACCCTGGCCGACGTGGATGCCATCGCCTACGGCTCCGGCCCCGGCTCGTTTACGGGCGTGCGCACCGCTTGCGGCATCGCGCAAGGCCTGGCCTACGGCGCCAGTCTGCCCGTCGTGCCCGTCGTCACCCTCGACGCCATGGCGCTGGCGTGCCACCAGCAGCATGGCGCGCAGCGTATCGTGACCGTACTCGACGCCCGTATGGGTGAAGTGTACTGGGCGCAATATGAGTACCAGGATGGCTTGCAGGTCATCGCGCCGCCGGCCCTGAGCGCGCCGGCCGGCGTGGCGCCGCAAGGCGATGTGGTTGGCTGTGGCAACGGTTTTGGCGCCTATGCCGATGCCCTGGCCGCGCTGCCATGTGCTGCGGGAGCGGACGCCGCCATCATGCCGCACGCCGTGCAGGTGGCGCAGCTGGCGCGCATCGCCTTTGCCGCTGGCCAGTTTGTAACGGCGGCCGAGGCGCAGCCTTTGTATTTGCGCAACAAGATCGCCTACACGAGCGCGGAACGGCACGAGATGCAACAGGCCAAGGCCGCTGCGGAGTCGGCACAATGATGGAGGAGGGCAAGGACGCTGTGACGCAGGACGACAGCGCGGGAGGCTGGGACTTGCTGCGCCTCGACTATCAACCGATGGTCGAAGGGGACCTGGTCGAAGTGCTGGCGCTGGAGCAGCGTGTGTATCCGCATCCCTGGACGCACGGCAACTTTGTCGATTCGCTCAAGAGCGGCTACCCGGCCTGGGTGCTGCGCGACGTGGACGGCACCCTGCTTGGCTATTTTCTGCTGATGTTGGTCGTCGACGAGGCGCACTTGCTCAACGTGGCCGTCGAGGGCGCTATCCAGGGGCAGGGCCTGGGCCGTTTCCTGCTGAACCAGTCCTGCGCCTGCGCGCGCCAATTGGGCATGGAATCGATGCTGCTGGAAGTGCGCCCGTCGAATGTGCGCGCGCTCGATATTTATCAGCGCTATGGATTTGAACAGATCGGCCGGCGCAAGGGATACTATCCGGCCAGCAACTCGCAACGTGAGGACGCCATCGTGATGCGTTATACCTTATGAGCCGCAGCGCTGTTTTCCTCGATGAAATGGGCGTTGGTCCGCTGTGGCGTTTGCGCCATGTGGCTGCGCCCGAGGCTGTCGACGCCGTTGCCGAGGCCCCTGTGGAGATGGAAGCCACCGTGGCGGCGCCCGTGGCCGCAGTCGCTGAATCAGTGGTTGAGGTCGTTGCCGAGGTAGCCGTCGAGGTGAGGGCCGAGGCGCCCGTCGCCGTTGCCGCTACGCCTGCCGCTACGCCTGCCGCTACGCCTGACGACACGGCCTGGTTCGACGACGCGCCGCCACCGCCACCGGCAAAACAGCTCGGCGATGCCGATATCGCCGCCCTCGACTGGGATGGCTTGACGGCTGCCGTCGCCAAGTGCGCGCGCTGCGACTTGTGCAAGACGCGCAAGGGCGTCGTCATGGGCCGTGGCGACCGCCAGGGTGCCTGGCTGATGCTGGCCAGCAGCCCGTCGCGCCTGGAAGAACGCGAAGGGCGCGCCTTGCCTGCTGAACAGGGCAAATTGCTCGACAATATGCTGAAAGCCATCGACGTCGATGCGGGCAGCGATGTGTACATCACCCACTTGCTGAAATGCCGTCCGCTCGACGAGGCTGGCCAGGAGCGCTTGCCCACCGAATTAGAGTCTGCGGCCTGCCGTCCGTACTTCGAGCGCGAACTGGCCCTGCTGCAGCCGCGCACCATCGTCACCCTGGGGTCGATGGCCGCAGCCGGCATCAATCCCGGTGAAAAACCCGTGCGTGGCAAGGTGCGCCAGCTAGGCAATGCCTCGGTGGTGGCCACCTTCCACCCGGAAATGCTGCTGCAGGACGAGACGGGCAAGGCCAAGGCGCGTGCCTGGGCCGACCTGTGCCTGGCGAAAAGCACGCATGCCGGCGGCTGACCCGGCCAGCGGCACTTTCCAGGCCCGCTTCGAACGCCGCTGGGGCCATCTGACGCATCCCCGCGTGCGGGCGCTGGCCTGGCTGCTCGATTCGCCCGATTTGCTCGACCCGGCCAGCGCCCACTGGGGCGGGCGCATCGCCAGCCTGGACCCGGTCACGCCTGCCGTGGCGGCCTGGCTGGGGGCGCTGCAGGATGACCCGTCGCCGCTCGATGCGGCGCTGGGTAGCCGGTTTTATTCCCGCCTGGGCCTGTATGCTGAAAAGCTGCTGGCCTTTTATTTTGAGCAGCAGGGGGTATTGCAAGCGCATGGCTTGCAAGTGCAGGTGAACCGCAACGACACGGTGGGCGAGTTCGATTTTTTGCTGCGTGACGGAGATGGCTTGCTGCACTGGGAATTTGCCACCAAGTTTTACCTGCTCGAAGGCGTTCCCGATCCCGGCGTCTTCAACCACTTGATCGGCCCCAATCTGGCCGACACCTTGGGATTGAAGATGCGCAAGATTCTCGACAAGCAACTTGTCTTGTCTCGCCATCCGGCCGCGCAATGCCTGCTGGCGCACCCCGTGCGCGCGGCGCAGGCGCTGGTCAAGGGCTGGCTGTTTTATGCGGCGGGCGCCACGCCTGCCATGGACGGCATTTCCCCGGAACACGGATATGGCTTCTGGTGCACGCCGGCGCAACTGCCCGAGCAGCGCTATGTCGTGCTGCCGCGCTTGCAATGGCTGGCGCCGTTCAAGGGGCAAGGCGTGGAAGTGCTGGACGTCGAGGCCTTGCGCTCGCAGTTGTTTGATCTGGCACAAGCGGTGATGGTGGCCACGGTGGACAATGTCGACGGCTGGGAAGTGGAGCGCACGCGCGGTTTTATCGTGCCGCATGACTGGACGGAGCAGGCTGGCGCGCGGCGGCTGGCTGGCACGCTACCTGCATAATCCTGTACCACCCTTAATGTTTTTGCTCGCCAATCAGCGACAGATTGTCGTGTTCCAGCTGGTTCAGCTTGTGCCTGCGCATGATCATGTACATGGTGCCGGCGACGAACAGGCCGAACAGGGTGATGATGATATTGAGCGGCAGGTGCAGGCGGATCATGATCGAATACACGGCCAGCATGGTGAGGATCGACAGGTTTTCATTGAAGTTCTGCACGGCGATGGAGTGGCCCGCGCTCATCAGGACGTGGCCGCGATGTTGCAGCAGGGCATTCATGGGCACGACGAAAAAGCCGGACAGGGCGCCGATCAGTATCAGCAGCGGGTAGGCGATCCACACGGAGTGTACTTGCGTCATCATCATGACGATCACGCCCATGGCGATGCCCAACGGAATGACGGTCAGCGACTTGCGCAGCGGAATGAAGCGCGCCGACAGCACGGCGCCGGCGGCCACGCCGATGGCAACCACGCCCACCAGGCTGGTCGCCTTGTCGAACGGCATGTTCAACGACTGCTTGGCCCATTCCAGCACGATCAGTTGCAAGGTGGCGCCAGCGCCCCAGAACAGGGTGGTCACGGCCAGGGTGATCTGGCCCAGCTTGTCTTTCCACAGGATGGAATAGCAATTGGCAAAATCGGTGATCAGTTTGATAGGATTGCGTTCCTGGTGCGGATACACGCAGCCCGTGTCGGGAATCTTCAGGTTGGCCAGGGTTGCCAGCACATAAATGCCCACCACCACGCACAGTGCCGCTTCCGTCTTGTTGGCGATGCCCGTGTCGATCAGGGGGATGTCGATGGACAGCAGCATGTCGGACACGTGGCCGCTGACGAGTGCGCCGCCCATGACGGTGCCCAGGATGATGGAGGTGACGGTCAAGCCTTCGATCCAGCCATTCGCCGCCACGAGTTTTTCTGGCGGCAGCAGTTCCGTCAGGATGCCGTACTTGGCGGGCGAATACACGGCCGCGCCAAAACCCACGACGGCGTAGGCCAGCAAGGGGTGGACATGGAAGAAGACGAGGGCGCAGCCGAAGATCTTGACCATGTTGGCGATGAACATGACCTTGCCTTTCGGCAATGCATCCGCGAAGGCGCCGACAAAAGCGGCTAACAGCACGTAAAACAGCACGAACGACAATTTAAGCAGTGGCGTGATCCACGCCGGGGATTTCATGGACACCAATAAATCGACGGCGACAAAAAAGAGGGCGTTATCTGCCAGCGAGGAAAAGAACTGCGCCGCCATGATGGTATAAAAACCACGATTCATTCTGGATTGCCTGAAATCATATCTGGCTTGCTTTATACCACGAAAAAACGGCAAACCCCAAGTTTGCAAGGGGCTGCTTCGCATCGTCTTGCCTAAGCGAAGTTTAATTTTTCTGCCGTAGAAAATACATCACATGTGAATATTTTGTAAATAATGTCCTCTGCACACGATCGTGGGCGTCTGCAGTGTCCGCTTACTGTGCATCCGTTAAAATACGGCTTTCCCACCCGCCGTGAACGACGCATATGCCCAGGCCCCTCATCGCCACCATCCATCTGGATGCCATGCAACAGAATCTGGCGCGCGCGCGTGCTTGCGCCCGCGGCGCCAAGGTATGGGCCGTCGTCAAGGCGAATGCGTATGGCCACGGCCTGGAACGGGCCATGCGGGGCTTTGCCGGCGCCGATGGCCTGGCGCTGGTCGAGGTCGACTACGCCGTGCGCTTGCGCGAACTGGGTTGGACCAAGTCCATCTTGCTGCTGGAAGGCTTTTTCGACCCCAGTGATTTACTTGTCATGGCGCAATACGGCTTGAATGGCAGCGTGCATTGCGAAGAACAGATCGCCATGCTGGCAGCGGCGCGCCTGCCACACGCCATCGATGTGCACCTGAAGATGAATACGGGCATGAACCGCCTGGGCTTTACGCCGCAAGCCATCGCCGCCGCGTATGCGCGCCTGCGTGCCATGCCGCACATCGGCACGATCACCGTGATGACACATTTCGCCAATGCGGACGAGGCGGCGCCCACGCGCTTGCCGCTGGCCCAGCAGATGCTGCGCTTCGAGGTCGGGGTGGCCAGCATCGGTACGGCCTTGCCGCGCAGCCTGTGCAATTCGGCCGGCTTGCTGCTGCACCATCTGGACAGCGACTGGGTGCGCCCCGGCATCATGCTGTATGGCGGCACGCCCAGCGGCGCTCCCGGCGGCACGTCGGCGCAGGCGTTCGGCTTGCTGCCCAGCATGACCTTGCGCAGCAGCATCATCGGCATCCAGGATATCGCCGCAGGCGAAGTGGTGGGCTATGGCAGCCGCTACGAAGCGGCCGGCAATATCAAGGTGGGCGTGGTGGCCTGCGGCTACGCGGATGGCTACCCGCGCCATGCGCCCGAAGGCACGCCCGTGCTGGTCGACGGCGTGCGCACGGGGCTCATCGGCCGGGTATCGATGGACATGCTGATGGTGGACCTGACCCACGTGCCGGGCGCAAAAGTTGGCAGCAGCGTGACCTTGTGGGGCCAGGGCATGCCGATCGACGACGTGGCCCTGGCCGCCGGCACCATCGGCTACGAGCTGATGTGCGCACTGGCGCCCCGCGTGCCCGTGGTCGAAGCCACACAGTGACGCCGCCCCGCCGTTTGTATATACTGTGAATTCACTGTATATATAAACAGCAGTATCACCTTACCCGGGCAAAGTACACCATGGCAAAAGTCAAGACCATCTACACCTGCAGCGATTGCGGCGCCATCAGTAATAAATGGATGGGGCAATGTACCTCGTGCAACCAGTGGAATACCATGGTGGAAACCCTGCCCGAGACGGGCGGCAACAACCGCTATTCGAACCCGCAGCACATGTCGCTGGCGCAGACGGCGCCCGTGCTGTCGCTCGACGATATCGACGCCATCGACGTGCCCCGCTTCGGCACGGGTATCGAGGAATTCGACCGCGTGCTGGGCGGCGGCATGGTGGCCGGCGGCGTGGTGCTGATCGGCGGCGATCCCGGCATCGGCAAGTCGACCCTGCTGCTGCAGGCGTTGGCCAACATGTCGCACCACAAGCGCGTGCTGTATGTGAGTGGCGAGGAATCGGGAGCGCAGATCGCCCTGCGTGCCAAGCGCCTGGTGATCGATGCCAAGGAACTCAAATTGCAGGCGGAGATCCAGCTGGAAAAGATCCTGTCGACCTTGAACGACCTGAAGCCGGAAGTGGTGGTCATCGACTCGATCCAGACCGTGTATTCGGACGCGCTCAGCTCGGCGCCTGGTTCCGTGGCGCAAGTGCGCGAATGCGCGGCGCAACTGACGCGCGCGGCCAAGCAGACGGGCGTGACCATTATCCTCGTGGGCCACGTGACGAAAGAGGGCGCGCTGGCCGGCCCCCGCGTGCTCGAACACATCGTCGACACGGTGCTGTATTTCGAGGGCGACGCCCATTCCAGCTTCCGCCTGGTGCGCGCCATCAAGAACCGTTTCGGCGCCGTCAATGAGCTGGGCGTGTTTGCCATGACGGAAAAGGGATTAAAAGGCGTGTCCAACCCGTCCGCCCTGTTCCTGTCGCAGCACGACAACCAGGTGCCCGGCTCCTGCGTGATGGTGACGCAGGAAGGCACGCGTCCGCTGCTGGTGGAAATCCAGGCCCTGGTCGATACCAGCCACTTGCCGAATGCGCGCCGCCTGTCCGTCGGCCTGGAGCAAAACCGCCTGGCCATGCTGCTGGCCGTGGCGCACCGCCACGCGGGCATCGCCGCGTTCGACCAGGATGTCTTTATCAACGCGGTGGGCGGCGTGAAGATTACGGAGCCGGCGGCCGACCTGGCCGTGTTGCTGGCGATTAACTCGTCGATGCGCAACAAGCCCTTGCCGCGGGGACTCGTGGTGTTTGGCGAAGTGGGCCTGGCCGGCGAAATCCGTCCCGCGCCACGGGGCCAGGAGCGCTTGCGCGAAGCGGCCAAACTGGGCTTTACCCTGGCCGTGGTGCCCAAGTCCAACCTGCCCAAGCAAGCGATCGAGGGCCTCAAGGTCATCGGCGTCGAGCGTATCGACGAGGCATTCAATAAACTGCGCGACCTGGAGTAAAAGTTGGCATGGTATAAATGCCAAGTTTGAGACAAGTCAAACAGAATTTCCGTTTAGAACTATAATATTTGTCCGACGGATGCGTCTCATGCATCCGCATCGACAATGCATAGCCAGAGAAGCGGAATATAGTGTCAGTTGAGCAAAGGCAGGGCGCACGCAAGATATTGCGTGCCAAGGCAATGCTGGTAATCGATGGCGCGGGCCCTGTGGCGGCGCGCACCCTCGATGTGGGGCCGGGCGGCATGGCGGCCGTCATCGCTGAGCCGGTGCCGACAGGCAAGCAGGGCAAGGTGCTGTTCGAGTTGTTTTACGATGGCTCGGCGCACATCATGGAGGCGCGCGTGTCCGTCTCGCACTGCATTTTCAGCAGTGCAGGTTTCAAGGTAGGACTCAATTTTCTGCAGCTGGACATGGCTGTCAGCAGCGCCATCTCGAAATTCATGCGCTGAGGCAAGCCCGAAGATAAGCGGCAAGTGAAATGCGCTAAAATGGTGCATATGGTTTTGCAGTCAGGAAAAACTTGTTCTGTTCGCTGTTTTGATATTTCGGTAATACTGCATAATTATCAACCAGAAGAGGGACCTTGCCGCGCCACGCGCGATTGATGTCCGTTTCCAGCGCAGCGCGGTCATGACCTGAACCGTGTGCCATGACCTTACACCCGACGGGAATGCCTACCATGTTTAATTCGACCATCAATAGCAGGGCTTACACCAACAACACGCAGCAAACGACGCAGGGCAATATCTCGGCCGATGTGTATGCCAAGGTGGAACGCCAGATGCAGTCGCAGAACACAGGCGTCGTCAAGCTCAATGCCAACCTGGCGCGCGACCAGGCCAAATTCTCGGGCCTGGGCCAGTTGCAATCGGCGCTGGCGAAATTCCAGGCCGTGGCCAAGAACATGGCCGGCAGCGGCCTGGCCACAGCGGCCACGTCCAGCGCCAAGGATGTCCTGAGCGCCACCACCACCGATAAGGCTGTCAGCGGCAGCCATGAGCTGAACGTCAAGCAGCTTGCGCAGGGGCAGACCTTGCTCAGCGGAGCGCAGAAATCCTCGAGCGCGGCGATCGGCACGGGTGCGCCGGCACTGGTGAAGATCGAAGTGGGCACGACCGACGGCAAGCAATTTACCCCCGGCAGCGGCAAGATCATTTCGCTGACCATCGACAGCAGCAACAATAGCCTCGACGGCATCGCCGCCGCGCTCAAGCAGCAAGGCATCGACGCCAGCGTGGTCAAGGGCCCCGATGGCTATTCGCTGGCCCTGCATGGCAAGAGCGGCGCCGACAGCAGTATGCGCATCAGCGTGTCCGGCGACGCGGCCGTCAGCAACCTGCTCAGCTATGCGCCCGGTTCCAGCAAGGGCCTGCAGCAAACGGCCGCCGCACAGGATGCGCTGCTCACCGTCGACGGGAAGGACATCAAGAGCGCCACGAATACCTTGACGACGGCTGTCGAGGGCACCACCATCGAATTGAAGAAAAAAGGCACGACCGACCTCGTCATCGCCAAGGACAGCAGCCAGATCGCCAGCAACGTGGCCAGCTTCGTCACGGCCTACAATGAACTCAACACCAAGCTGCAAAGCCTGCAGCAGGGCGATTTGAAGTCCGATACAGCTTTGGGCCAGGTGCGTTCGCAGATGGAGCAAGTGCTGCGCACCGCCAGCACGGGCGTGCCCGCTTCCATACTGGGCAGCGCTGGCGTGACCCTGGGCAAGAGTGGCGAGCTGGTGCTCGACGATAAAAAGCTCAAGGCCGCCATCGCAGCCGATCCGGATGCCGTCAGCAAGTTGTTTACGAATAACGGCAAGGGCGTGGCGGACCAGTTCTCCAGCAAGATCGGTGAACTGACGGGCGAAACGAGCATCATCCGCAAGGAAGTGCAATCGGTGGGCAAGGACATCACTACGCTGACCAACAAGAAAGCCGTGCTGGCCAAGGCACTGACGGCCCAGGCGCAGGCGCTGGTGAAAGCGTATTCTGCCCAGGAGCAGATGGGTACGAACTCGGCTTTGCCGGGCTATACCGGTAAAAATTCGCTCTTCGACTTCATGGCTTAAGAGCGTTCGCCCTGCGCAAAGAAGGCCGATGGCGAACTGCCGAAAGTCTTCTTGAACATGGCGGAAAAAGCCGACTGGCTGGCGTAGCCCAGTTCTTCGGCTACCTGCGACAGCGGCACGCCGCGCGCGATCATTGGCGCCGCGTGCGCCAGGCGCACCTGCTGGCGCCACTGGCCAAAACTCATGCCCAACTCCCGTTCGAACAGCCGCGCCAGGGTACGCTCCGAGGCGCCGACCTGCTGCGCCCAGTGTTCCAGGGTCTGGTTACCGCCCGGTTTCTCGATCAGGCTGTCGCACAGGGTTTTCAGGCGCTTGTCGCCAGGCAAGGGAACGCGGATGGGGCGCGTGGCCGAGCGTTTCAATTCATCGAGTATCAGTTCGGCCAGCAATGCCTCGCGCGCCGGTTCCTGGCCCGGGTCCAGTTGTTCCAGCGCCAGGATCAGCTGGCGCAGCAGGCTCGACACTTCCAGTACCTTGCAGTCATGTCCCGCAAACGGCGCGCGCGCGGCATGGATGCACAGGGGGCGCAAGCGGGTTTTTTCCAGTATCGTGACGGCATGCTCGACGTTGGGCGCGATCCAGATGGCGCGCATGGGTGGCAGCACCCAGCTGCTGTTGTTGGCGGTGATGCGCAGCACGCCTTCGAGCGCCATCGTGACCTGGCCCCAGGGATGGCTGTGCGGTAATAAAAATTCATCGGGCTGCAGGTCGCGCGCGATCATCGTCACGGGAATCGTCGCGCTGGGCGCTTCCCGCGGCGGACACATGCGGGTATGGTGGAGGATAGGGACACCCATCAGCTTGGCCTTAATTCGATAAATTATGTCGTTCTGTCGGAAAACAGACGATGGTATTTTGCATACACTTGAGCTTCATCAGTATAAGACAGGGTATGACATGATAACAACTAACTCGGCAAGCCACTTGCCACCGCAGTCACCGCCAACCTTGCGCAGCGATGCGCGCGTCATCGCCCTGGTGGGACTGGCGCATGGCGTGTCGCACTTCTACCATCTGATCCTCGCGGCCCTGTTCGTCTGGCTGAAACCTGCCTTCGGCCTGTCGTATGCGGAACTGGGCCTGCTGATGACGGTGTTTTTCATCATTTCGGGCGTGGGGCAGGCGCTGGCCGGCTTTGTCGTCGACCGCTTCGGCGCCCGCGCCGTGCTGTTCTCCGGCATATTCCTGCTGGGCGTGTCGGCGCTGGCCCTGTCCACCGCGCACAGCTATGCAGCGCTGATGCTGGGCGCCATGCTGGCCGGCATGGGCAACAGCGTGTTCCATCCGGCCGACTACACCATACTCAACCAGCGCGTCTCGGCGGCCCGCGTGGCTTACGGCTTTTCCGTGCATGGCATCAGCGGCAATATCGGCTGGGCCCTGGCGCCCCTGTTCATGACGTATGTTGCCACTCAGTATGACTGGCGGGTGGCGCTGCAATGCGCGGCCGTGCTGCCGTTTGGCGTGCTGCTGATCCTGTTTTTGAACCGCCACGCCATCCGCCCCGAGCCTGTCAGGAAGGCCACGCCGGGGCTGGCCGCCAGTGGCGAAGGCACGCTGGATTTCCTGCGCCTGCCGGCCGTGTGGATGTGCTTTGCCTTCTTCTTCATTACCGCCATCGCGCTGGGCGGCATCCAGAGCTTTGCCAGCGTGGCCCTGGTCAAGCTGTATGGCATGAGCCTGGCGCTGGCCACCAGCGCCTACACGGCTTATATGCTGGCTTCGGCCGTGGGCATGCTGGCAGGCGGCGTGGTGGGCGCGCGCAGCAAGCAGCCGGACCGCAACGTGGCGATCGCCTTTTCCGCCGCCGCCCTGTTGGCCGTGCTGCTGGCCATGGCCGTCGTGCCGGCCTGGGGTGCAGTGGTGCTGATGGGCGCCATCGGCCTGACGTCCGGCGTGGCGGGGCCGTCGCGCGACCTGATGATACGCGCGGCTGCACCCAAGAATGCCACGGGGCGCGTGTATGGCGTCGTGTATTCGGGCCTCGACAGCGGCCTGGCCGTGGGGCCCCTGTTCTTTGGCGCGCTGATGGATGGCGACCATCCGGCCCTGCTGTTTGTCTTCATTGGCGTGTTCCAGGCGCTGGCCATTGCCACGGCCGTGGGCGTGGGCGGTAAAACACGTGCCGCGGCGCTGCAAAAGGCATAGAATCGTTGCCATCTGTCACGAAAGGAGTTTCCATGACCTTTGCCACCACCGACCTGTGCGACGACTATGCAGCCATGCTCGACGATGGCACCCTGGCCGTGCTGCCGCCCGTGTACCGCGCCTTTGGCCAGCACGTGCGCTTCAGCGGGCCCGCCACCACCTTGCAAGTGTTCGAGGACAATGCCCTCGTGCGTAGCACCCTGGAAACGCCGGGCCAGGGCCATGTACTGGTGATCGATGGCGGCGGCAGCCTGCGCCGCGCGCTGGTGGGTGGCCAGCTGGGCGTGCTGGCTGAAAGCAACGGCTGGGCCGGCATCGTCGTCGATGGCTGCATCCGTGACAGCGAGGAAATCAACGTCTGTCAGATCGGCGTGCGCGCGCTGGCCACGCATCCGCGCAAGAGCAACAAGACGGGCGCCGGCCAGCGCGACGTGCGCGTGCAGCTCAGCGGCGTGGCCGTGCATCCGGGCGACTGGATCTACGCCGATGCGGACGGCATCCTGGTGGCGCGCCAGGAACTTGATTGAGCTATCGCCTTCCGGGAGGGGGAGTGCGTTTGAAGACGTTGCAAATTGTTCACATTAAATATATTTTTGCAAAGTTCTTTGATTTTCATCGTGGCTGAGATATGATTTCACTTAAGGTAACTTTAATATCAACAAAGCAAGGGAATCAGCTCATGAAAATCGCCACCATCGCAGCAGTTGTCGCTTTGTTTGCTGCAGGCACCGCCAGCGCCAGCCCCGTCAACCTGATTACGAATGGCAATTTTGAAACGGTCGATTCCGGCTACACCTTCGACAGCGGTTTTAAAGTCGTCAACAGCGGTTCGTCGGCCATCACGGGCTGGAGCGTGGGTGCCAGTTCCGTCGACCTGATCCGCAATGCCTACAATGCCATCAATGGCTACAGCATCGATTTGCTGGGCACGCCAGGTCCGGGTTACCTGTCGCAAAATTTCAGTGTCGTTGCCGGCCAGACGTATAACCTGAGCTTTGACATGGCGCGCAATTCCGGCGGCCCTGCAGGCCAGGGCGTGAGCGTCAATTTCGGCGGCGTGGCAGGCGATTTCTACTCGACGGCCGACGCTTCGAACACCTTGTACAGCAATACCCTGAGTTTCACCGCTGCCAGCACGGGCATGGCGACCCTGTCGTTTGCCAGCGCTGCCAAGGCCGGCACGCCGTTCGACAATTTCTCGGGCGCCGTGATCGACA
Organism: Janthinobacterium pasteuri; assembly: GCF_051380775.1. Classification (NCBI taxonomy): domain Bacteria; kingdom Pseudomonadati; phylum Pseudomonadota; class Betaproteobacteria; order Burkholderiales; family Oxalobacteraceae; genus Janthinobacterium; species Janthinobacterium pasteuri. Next base: position 260,080 of record NZ_JBNYXS010000002.1, read on the forward strand.
ACGTGTCCGTGATGGCCGCCGTGCCGGAACCGGAAACCTACGCCATGCTGCTGGCTGGCCTGGGCCTGATGGGTTTCCTGCGCCGCCGCAAGGCCGCCAAGTAAGTCCGGCGCTGTTCCATATCAAAACCGCCTGCTGCGTTGCACAGGCGGTTTTTTGTTTTTCAGGGGGCTTGCGTGCCGCGCGCGCAGCAAGCCCCGTTTTTCATAGAAGCGCAGGGTATCGCGGCTCAAGCCCGTCGCCTGCGCCATCTCGTCGATCTGCATGGTGGTTTCTCTCATAATTCGGACTGTTTCATCTGCTCATTCGCAGCTTGCTGGGCAGCGTGATGATGGTCTGGTCCGTGCTGCGCATGCTGGACCCGCAGCCGCGTTTCGGCCGTTTCGGCCGTTTCGATGCGACGGCGCGCCATCTGTTTGCCACCTGGATGGCGTGGGCGCTGCTGGTAACGGGCCAGCCCCTGCTGTGGCTGTTCCTCGTGCCGGAACTGGCCTGGGGCCTGGCGCAAAGCCTGTCGCTGCGCCCCCGCGAAGGCGCGCGGGGAGGGAGCCGCGCGAATCGCTGTTGAGATGACGATAACGAAATGCAATAATGGTCGTGCTTTACAGCAATAAACGACTCTAAGGGAATGACTATGCAGCAGAATGCCGCAGGAAAAAACATGGCGTTGCTCGATCCGGTGGTAGCGCCGCGCATCGCGGTGACGCGCCTGGTGACGGGCCTGCTGCAAGGCTTGCTGCTGTACTGGCTGTACAGCACGGCGCAAGACAAGGTGTGGCCCGCCACGGAAGCCTATCTGCTGGGGCCATTGATGCTGACCAGCTTGCTGCTGCCCATTTTGCTGGTCTCCAGCCTGGGCCACATGCCGGCCAAGCGCATCGCCCTGTGGATGGCGGGTGCTGCCGTCGTGCTGGCCGTGCTGGCCTGGCATGACGTGGCGCGCGGCGCCGAACACGTCATCTGGGGCAACTACAAGCCCGGTGCACCGCTGCGCGTGATTTCCGCCCAGCTGTTCGGTTTTTGCGTGGTGGGCTTGTATATCGCCCACGCGCTGGTGCTGGCCAGCGCCCAGGATGGCCAGCGCATCGCCCGCTATCCGACCTATTTTGAAATCGCCTGGAAGCTGGGCATCCAGTTGCTGTTTTCCCTGTTGTTCGTGCTGGGCCTGTGGCTGGTGCTGTGGCTGGGTGGGCAACTGTTCCTGCTGATCAAGCTGAGTTTCCTGAAAAAACTGCTGGGCCAGGCCTGGTTCGTGATTCCCGTCATCTGCTTCGCGTTTTCGTTTGCCATCCACATCACGGACGTGCGCCCGTCCATCGTGCGCGGCATCCGCACCCTGCTGCTGGTGCTGCTGTCGTGGCTGATGCCGATCGCTGCCGTGCTGGTCTCCGGTTTCCTGCTGACTTTGCCCTTCATCGGCTTCGAGCGCCTGTGGGCCACGCGCCATGCGGCGTCCGTGCTGCTGGGCATGGCCGGCGTGCTGGTGGTGCTGATCAATGCCGCCTTCCAGAATGGCGAAGTGGGCCATGGCGTGGCGCGCGGCATCCGCCTGGGCACGCGCCTGGCCTGTCTGCTGCTGCCATGGGTGGTGGGCATCGCCATCTATGCGCTGACCTTGCGCGTGATGTCGCATGGCTGGACGGCCGACCGCCTGATCGCTTGCGCCTGCCTGCTGGTCGCCACCTGCTACGCCGCCGGCTATGCCTGGGCGGCCAGCAAGTATGGCGACTGGCTGCACCTGATCGCCAACGTCAACGTGGCCACCGCCTTTGTCACCGTGCTGGTGCTGTTTGCCCTGTTCTCGCCGCTGGCGGACCCGGCGCGCATTTCCGTGGCCAGCCAGATGGCGCGCCTGGACAGCGGCAAGGTTGGCGTGGATAAGTTCGATTTCGAATACCTGCGCTTCCAGGGCGCCCGCTATGGCCAGGCGGCCTTGCAGGAATTGAGCAAACGCACGACGGGCTCCGATGCGGCTATCGTGCGGGCCCGTGCCGAGGCCATGCTCAAGCGCCAGAACCGCCTCGACGAGACGGGCGCGTTGAGCGACGTGTCGATCAACCTGACCCTGCGCCCGGCCACGGCGAAGTTGCCGGACAGCTTCCTGCGCCAGGATTGGACGCAAGTGAGCCCGGCCTGGCGTCTGCCCGCCTGTCTGAAGCGGGCAGGGCCGCAGTGCGATGCCTATCTGCTTGATTTCGATGGCGATGGCAAGCAGGACGTGCTGCTGATCAGCAATGATCCACGCGCCTCGTCGGTCTTGCTGGCGGAGAAGGAAGATGGCAGCTGGACTGCGCGCGGGCAAATCCCCGTGGACGCCCTGCGCTGCAAGCCCCTGCGCGAGAAACTGCAGGCCGGCCAATTCCAGCTGGTGCCACCGAAAGTGCGCGAGCTGGAAGTCGACGGCCAGCGCGTGCCGATGACTTTATATACGCCAGAGGACGAGGTAAGCTGCCCGGATGAAACGGCACCGAGCCCCTAAATGGCAGTGAAAGGACCTGGTGCGCTAGACAAAACCTGTTTTTTGTCATGAAGGCAGTGATTTCGTGCGCTGAGTCATTCTGACCGTCCGCGAACGGCTAGAAGCAGACGAAAGCGGTATGGAGCAAAACGATGCAGCAGACGCAATGGAGAGCCTCAGCATGGATCACATGACGGCCAAGTTTTATGAAAGCTACGTGCAACATGGCACGGTCGATTCAGAAGCGTCGTACAGCGCCATGTCTAAATATTTTCAAGCTGCTTTTAAAGAGGGCGACAAGGTACTGGATGTCGGATCGGGTTCCGGCCGAGACTTGGCGGTTTTAATAAAAAATGGCGTTGACGCCTATGGCATCGAACCCAATGAATCGATGCGAACATACTCTCTGACTAAACATCCCGAGCTGGCGGGGCGCGTGAAGCCTGGTCTGCTACCTATCACTCGCGTGCCATTCGGCGGACGTTTCGATGGCGTGCTGTGTAGTGCAGTGTTGATGCATATTCACGAGGACTGTTTTGTAGAGTCGTGGAAATCCATTCTGCAGGTGCTCAAGCCGACCGCGAAGGTACTATTCTCATTACCTTCGATGCACCCTGGTTTGCTTCGAGATCGTCGTGATCGAGATGACCGCTTTTTTGAAAACCACCACTCTGACGTTGTCGGCTCTATTCTGAGATCTTTTGGTTTTAGTGAAATAGACCTGGGCGTAGAAGCCACGTCCGTGTATCCCGACATCACTTGGACTATTTCTCTCTTCGAGTCCACGGCACCTAGTCCTGGTGGCATGCGCCAGACCACCTGACTCCCATGGCCAATGTCGCCATTGAGGCGGCATCGGACAACGACGGCAACCGGCCATAAGCAGACATACCACCTAACTTTCCCTCAGATTGAACTCGTAACATGAACCAAGATCCAACCCCCTACCTAGCGATGAAGCAGCGCGGCGCTTCTGCCGAGGAGGTATATCGAAAGGCCCGCGAGGATGGATTCAAACGACACGAATGTCTCCTTTTGATAATGGGTGCTTTCGACCTTGAGATGTCGGTAGCTCGCGACATTGGTCATGAGATTTGGCGAATAGAGCGGGACCAACATCTGTAAGCGGCCGCTTTGGGTCGGTTCCGGCCTGTCATGGTCCCCCATAGATTTTCAACCTGGCAACCTGCTATGCTGGCCCGAACGGCCGGGTTCGGCCAGCAGCAGACATAAACAAGGGAGGCATATGGCACTAGAAGCACTGGCGGAATTTATACTGCGACCTATACTTGAATTTGCTTTGCATGTAGCCGGTTACCTAACTAGTTACATTGTTGTGCCACTCCTCACCCTTGGCCGCGTTTTTGTCGAACCAGACAGGAAAGGCATGTGTTGTAAAGGCAATCGCCTTATGCGTCGGCCCGACGGGAAGTTTGTCATGAATGCGGAGCTAGGCGCTTTATCCGGTATCGTTTTCTGGATTGTGGTTGTGGCTGGCTTGTTCATTTATTATTCCAATACCTAATTCCGTGAATCTGCTCAAGACCGCTACAACGAACTTTTAAGTTAATGCCGGCAACGCGACTGCGTCGCGATCAATGTCCGCTTTGGGGCGGAACCTGATAACGACGGCAACCGGCCAGAAGCCGCCGTAAGTTTTGCATTTCCCAAAAAATTACCAAATCGACTTAATCTGAAGATAAGATGACAACTGCCTGGAAATTTCGTGACGCTCCCAATACTGCATGCTACACGACTACGGATGTATTAAATGGTTCGCCGGTCAAGCATGTGTACCATGATTACGATGGGGACTGGCAATTTCATGGAGTATCCGATGTAACAACGGTGAGTTCATTCCAAATAGCCTGTCTAGCAGAGATGATCAAATATAACGACTTGCTTACAGTCCTGCATGACTTGCCATACGGATGGCGAGCGGAGTGGAACGAACGCGCGCGAAATTGGGATCGATTTAAGGACAATCCGTTTCCCTCATTTGCAGAGAATGGCTATTACTTGGAAGATGCCGTTTGGCTTTCTGAGTATTTGACGGACATAAAGCCGCCACCTGCCGAAATACGGGAAAATCTTGACATTGCATCACACGTGAAAATCGTTTTTCGATTCGCCCATGAAGACTCTGATCGAGATGATGGCCAGTGTGAAAGATTGTGGGTAGAAATTACCGCGGTCGATGAGCAAAACGGGGGTTATATCGGCAGGATCGACAACGCCCCGTATCATGAAGCGGCTAGATGCGGCGACCTCGTCTCATTCCACTCTTTGCATGTGGCCGATCGTTATAGTGAAGAATGAGACGCGGTCGGAGCTATAGTCACTGCCGCAATACGATCTGTTAGCTGGTGCGTAAATGTCCGCTTCGGGGCGGTACCTGCCAACGATGGCAACCGGCCAAAAGCAGACGCAGCCAGTGAAATAATAAAATCGAAACTTACAAGTTATGAGACATATTAAAACATTGATTTACGTTTTCGCTGCCATCGCTGTGCCAGCACAAGCAGTTGAACGTTGGGCGCTCCCAGACCCCGATGAGATGATAAAGGCGTCGAATGTTCTGTGTGTTGACCAAGCAAAGTCGGCCCTAGTTGCTGGCTCGCTTCGTGCAAATGGACATGGTAGAGACGAGGTGCTTTCGTTGATACCTGAGGCCCCAAGAAGCCTCACGCTTCGCGTCGTAAGCGCAATGCGTGAGAGTGTCGAGGACACGTTCGATTATCCAAAACTCTCCTCCTACACACACTATTCTTTCCGTTCGGAGATTTGCCTTCGGGAGACTTTGGGTGCGGTGAGAATGCCGCGTCTTATCAGTATGCTTCCGAAGGTCGAGGAGTGCCAACACATTCATGGTTCAGATAAAAGTAGCGCACTGTTCCAGTGCATCCGGGCAGTAGTTCGAGATGCAGAGCCGCGCTAATTAGCTTCTAGTGCCTGCACCCGGCCAGAAGCCGCCATTCGCACCAATGTGACAATGTGTGAGTTTTTCCTCTTGGCAATTTCTTACTCTCTATTGCTGTTCGTAACCACGAGCACCCGTCATTTCTATTCCTAAAAATTTAAATAAATGAAGAAATCAAAAGGCTTTGCAATCGTCGCAGGTATTTTTGGCTTGAGTAGCGCTAGCCTCTGCCTGGACCACCAATATGGCGTTGCAGCCGGAGTGGCCGGAGTCGCTTTTTTGTATGCTGCCATTGCATACCGAACGAAAAAGACTGGGCAGTAGCTTTGGGACTTTAACGCCAGACACTGAGCTTTAGGCTCACTTGTACTTCCGCTTTGGGGCGGAAGCTGTCTCACATGAACGGCGGCAACCGGCCAGAAGCGGACGGTCGCGTTTTTAACTCTTCCTTTGGCCGAGCTTAGCTGCGCAGCTGATCATTTACCTTGGGCTACTCGTGAGAACAAATTTTCATTGCACCTCGATCGAAGATTATGGCAACGGCCGATTAGCAATTGTTCGTGGTTCATTATCGTCGGGAGCTGTGTCCCCAGGGATGTCACTTCAGATTGGATTGAGCGGCACATTTGGCATGACGGTTCCAATCACTGGCATACTCGATTCCGGCGAGCTATTGATTGACTGCGACGATCAGGAGGGCGTGGAGATGCTTCTTGCATTTGATGTGGCGAACGAAGATCTCGACCTTGGGTAGAATTCAATATCACCAAGCCTGCGTTCAGGTGTCCGTTTCGGGGCGAAAGCAGACGGTGCCGGTTGGTGGTTTGCATCGCTGGTGGTAGCTAAGCCACTCCTGATCCATCGTTCTTGGCAAATGAGAATCCGATGGAACGTGGGGGCCAGACTCTTGGTGTGCGATCCCGTGACTGCCTGATCCAGCGACGAGATCGGGTCTGACCTGTCTATATCCCCTGTCCTGCAGAGACGCCTGCCTAGCTCAAGCAAACGCGGCCTTCCTTCTCCATGACGGACGGTGAAGGATGACCTATCTGGCCCAGGTGGCCTCAGCAGAGCGCCTGCTTTTGCGCGCTGTAAGTTACTGACGATTGGTGCGTGATGACGAGCAGCGCGTTGACGTATCAGAGAACATGATTTACTTGGCAATGGGTTCGCTGCTACTGCATCGTCTACATTTGCACTAAGTTATAAACTGTCTCCCAGACCACGATTTTCAGCGTGGGAATTTATAGCGTACCAACAGCGTAGGTCCCTTGCCGCCGGGTGGCGTCAGCAGTATCTCGTCACCCGGCTTCATCTCTTCATACATCACCGTGCAACAGGTCGGCATAGAGTGGCCGCGCGCCGGATAAACGCCAACATCGGTGTGCAGGGTCGCAGCGCGTACGTCCACGCTGGACTTGCCGGCCTTTCCTTCTTCTTGCAGCAGCTTGCGCAGTGCGGTGACGAAGTCCCCTTTGCTGAGCCTGGCAGGTGCCTGGCTTGCTTGCGGGCGCGCGGTTGTGTCGTTTTTCATGGCAGTTTCTTTCAGTGTATACATTCCCGCCACTATATCATTCGCCCCTGGCGGCATCACGCCAAGTTTCTGAAGTTTGTCCTGGCGGGGTGGCCAGTATCGCCGCTGTAGCAATCGTTCGACTGATACAGCATGTGCTTGTACGCGGCCCTTGCCGCCTACCTGGCTGCAGGACGCGCTGCCGGCGGCCACCTGTGGAACCGGGTCTTGACGGCGCCGGAAACCTGATGCGTCGAGCAAGTGAAACAGGCCGTATCAGTTCTTTGTGCGCACCTGGCGTACGTGGTTTTCCAGTTCGCTGAACGATGGGCGTTCCGTGGCGGAAATGACCTTGCGGCCGAATTCCACGGCCAGCGCCGGCGCATAGCCGTTCAGGCTGGCCAATAAGGTCACTTTCACGCACTGGTACATCTTCGCCGTTTCATGGTGCTTGCGGCGCAGCAAGCTGGCCAGCGGCGCGATGAAGCCGTAGGCCAGCAGGATGCCGATGAAGGTGCCCACCAGCGCCTGCGCGATCAGCACGCCCAGCTCGGCCGGCGGCAGACCCACGGACGCCATGGTATGCACCACGCCCATCACGGCGGCCACGATGCCGAAGGCGGGCATGGCGTCGGCCAGCTGCGAAATCGTCTGGATCGGCATTTCCGCATCTTCATGGTGCGTCTCGATCTCGTTATCCATGAGGTTTTCGATCTGGTAGGCGTCCATATTGCCCGACACCATCAGGCGCAGGTAATCGGTGATGAATTCCAGGATGTGCTCGTCACCGAGCGTGTACGGGTATTTCACGAAGATGGGGCTGCGGTACGGGTCGTCGATATCGTCCTCGACCGACATCAAGCCTTCCTTGCGGATCTTGCTGAGGATTTCATACATCAGCCCCATCAGTTCCATATAGCGCGCCTTGGTGTATTGCGAACCGTGGAACAGGGTGGGCAGGGCGGCGAACGTGGCGCGGATGGCCTTGGCGTCGTTGCCGACAAAGAAGGTGCCCAGCGCGGCGCCGCCGATCATCAGCAATTCCAGCGGCTGGAACAGGGCCGCCAGGTGGCCGCCCTGCATGGCGAAGCCGCCGAAGACGGAAAACAGCACGACGAGAAATCCGAGTATGACTAGCAAAACTTACTCCTTCATAATATTGCCGTATCGCAATATTATAGTTTAACCTGATTCGGTTGCCGTGGCCGCTTCCGGCTGCGACTGCTGGTCGAGAAAATTGATTAAAGCGTGCACGTTGGCGGGCAACTGGTGCCAGCTCGTCGGGCGTGCCGTGCGCCTGCAGGTGGGCTGGCGAACCTGTGCGCGGAAATGCGCGCGCTGAACGGGGAGTGAGCGTTATTGCGTTGTTTGCCAGAAGCGCAGCTTGTTGCCGAACGGGTCCGCCACTTCCAGGATGCGGCCCCAATCCTCGTCGCGGATGCCGGGCCGCGCATACGGGTAATCGTTTGCCTGCAGCTCCGCATGCAGGGCGGCGATGTCATCGACGGGGATCAGCAGCGCCGCACCGGGCGTGGCGTCGCCGTAGTGCTCACTCAGGTGCAGCACTAGTTCGCCCCGCGTCACCTGCAGGTACAGCGGCGCCGTGGGCTCGAAGCGATGCTCCCAGTCCAGGGTAAAACCGAGAAAATCGAGGTAAAACTCGCGCGCCTTGGCTTCGGAAAAGCTGCGCAGGATGGGGATGGCAGGGGATAGCTGCATGGCGGCCCTTTCAATAAAGGTGGCAAGGCCATCATTCTAGCCTCAGGCCGTCGCCTGCCGCTTCAGGCGTGCGGCGTGGCTGATCTCTTCCCAGCGGAACAGCCACATGATGATCAGTTTGGTCGTGGCGCTGACGCAGGCGAGCAGCAGCAGGGGCCAGCCCGTGGCGAGTCCCATGACGCAGGCAAAGAAGATGGTGCTGATGTCCATCGCCAGGATGAACTGGCTCATTTTAAGGGACACGGCGCCCGTCTTGCCCGAGCGCCAGATCAGGCGGATCTGGTGCGCATAGCCCTGCGCCAGCAGCACGGTGACGGCGACGATCAGGCTTTGCGAGATCACGCGCTTTTCATCGCTGAAGGTGGGGCCGAAGGCCAGCCCCGCCACGCCCCCGCACAGCAGCAGCGCGCAGGCCAGCAGCGCATTGCGCGATGTCTGGCTGCGGCGGTCGCGGGCGATTTCATACAGGATGGCCAGCGCGATCAGGGAGGCGATCAAACGGGGCCAGACGATGTAGTGGTTGAACGGCGTGATCGAATAGCCGTACACAAAGAACGCGCAATACGCGAGGAAGCTGACCGTGAACTGGTTGATGGACAGGATGTCCGTCGTCTTGCCCGCGCCGATGCCGGCATCGTGCTTGCGCCGCCAGATCTTTTGCAGCTGCGACCCCAGACCAAGCAGGCTGACGACGATGAAGAGGGAATTGAGACTGCCGGCGAGGGCGTAGAGGGAAGGGGCTTGCAAAAGGTATCTCCTGGGATGGCAAGGCATCACTGTGGTAACAGGGCATCTTGCCCATCCAATTTATCTGAACAACATGCTCTCATGAAATAAATTGACAGGCAAGCAATGCTTTTTCTGCCACGGCCTGTTGCAGTAGTACTTGCCCGGACGCACCTCTTCCTTCGCTTGCCCTTATAATCAGGGCATGACTTTCTTATCATTGCGTGCCCGCTCCGTGCTGGCCACTCTCGGCAAAATGGCCGTTTCCCTGATTCTCCTGTTGACTGCCCTGTGGGGCGCGCTGGCGCTGTGGTACCAGCTCTCTGGTGGCACGGCGGCGCAAGCCATCGGCGCCCTGCTGTGGGGCGCGCTGGGTGTGGCCAGCGTAGTGCTGTGGTGGACGCGCGGCGATGTGCGCGTGCTGCTGCCGTATGCGGCCGGTTTCCTGCTGCTGCTCCTGTGGTGGAGCCTGATCACGCCGAAGCAGCAGCGCGTGTGGGCCGACGACGTGGCGCGCAATGTCACGGGCAAGGTGACGGGCAATCTGGTCACGCTGGACAATGTGCGCAATTTCGACTGGCGCAGCGATGACGATTACACGGTCCGGTGGGAGCAGCGCAGCTACGACCTCGACGAGCTGCGCACGGTGGATGCGGCACTCTCATACTGGACCGGGCCCTACATTGCGCATACCCTGATCTCGTTCGGCTTTGCCGACGGGCGCTTCCTGACGTTTTCCATCGAGATCCGCAAGGAAAAGGGCGAGAGCTTTTCCGCCATCGGCGGCTTTTTCAAGCATTTCGAGATGAGCCTGATCGCTGCCGACGAGCGCGACATCCTGCGCGTACGCACGAATGCGCGGGGCGAGGACATGCATCTGTACCGTGTGATGATGCCGAAAGCGGCCATGCGCTCGCTGTTCCTGGCCTACCTGGACGAAGCGCAGGCGCTGAAGACCAAGCCGCAGTTTTACAATACACTGACGGCGAACTGCACCTCCATCGTCTTCGAGATGGTGCGCCGCATCGTGCCGGGCCTGCCGTTCGACTACCGCCTGCTGGCCTCGGGTTACCTGGACCGCTATCTGTTCGACGTCAAGGGCCTGGTGCCCGGCTTGAGCTTCCAGCAGCTGCGGGACGGCGGCCACATCACGGCGCGCGCGCGGGCCGCGAATGACGATGCGGATTTTTCGCACGCGATCCGCCGCGCCATGCCGGGCTACGACGAAGCCGGCTTTCCGAAGCTGCAAATGCCACGTCAGTAGCGGTCTGCCTTATACTGTCGCAATTCCGACCGGCCGCCATTCGCGGCCGGTCTCACTTGACGAATAAAGAAGGCCCGCTATGCCATTTTCCTCACTGGGTCTGATTCCCGCCCTGGTCCGCGCCGTTGACAAGGCCGGCTATGCCGCGCCGACGGCCATCCAGGCGGCCGCCATTCCCGCCATCCTGCGCGGCAGCGATGTGCTGGGCGCGGCCCAGACGGGTTCCGGCAAGACGGCCGCCTACGCGCTGCCGCTGCTGCAGGCGCTGATGGCGCCCGCTTCCGGCCCGCGCCAGGTGCGCGCGCTGATCCTCGTGCCCACGCGCGAGCTGGCGGCACAGGTGGGGCAGACGGTACACGCGCTGGCCAAGCCGCTGCCCGTCAAATTGAAGATTTCCGTGCTATTCGGCGGCGTGTCGATCAATCCGCAGATGATGGACTTGCGTGGCGGCGCCGATATCGTCGTCGCCACGCCGGGCCGCCTGCTGGACCTGGTGCGTCAGAACGCCGTGAAACTGGGCGGCGTGTCGCTGTGTGTGCTCGACGAGGCCGACCGCCTGCTCGACATGGGTTTTAGCGAGGAAATCAACGCGATTCTGGCGCTGCTGCCCAAGCAGCGGCAAAACCTGTTCTTCTCCGCCACTTTCCCCGACAGCGTGCAGGCGCTGGCCGACAGCCTGCTGACGGACCCCGTGCGCATCGAGGTGGCGTCCGAACCGCAGGACAAGCCCGATATCGTGCAGCGGGCCATCACGGTCGACGTGCCGCGCCGCACGCAACTGCTGCGCTACCTGATTCTGCAGCAGCAGTGGGATCGGGTGCTGGTGTTTGTCGCTACCAAGTACGCGGCCGAACACGTGGCCGACAAGCTGCAGCGGGCGGGCCTGCACGTGGGCGCCTTCCATGGCGAATTCAGCCAGGGCACGCGCAGCCAGTTGCTGGCCGACTTCAAGGCCGGGCGTTTGCAGGTACTGGTGGCCACCGACGTGGCTGCGCGCGGCATCGACATCGCCGGCTTGCCGGCCGTCGTTAATTACGATTTGCCCCGTTCGGCCGTCGACTACACGCACCGCATCGGCCGCACGGGCCGCGCCGGCGAAAGCGGCACGGCCATCAGTTTTGTAACGGCCGATATGGAAGCGCATTTTCGCCTGATTGAAAACCGCAATGACTTGCGCATCGTGCGCGAAGTGGTGGCCGGTTTCGAGCCGACGGAATTGCCCGCGCCCGTGAATCCCGTTACCGATACGCTGAATGGCGGCGTGAAGGGCGCGCGTAAAAGCAAGAAAGACAAATTGCGCGAAGCCGCCGCCCTGGCTGCCAGGGCGGCCGAAGGCAATTAAATCCGCCTTATGTGCGCTAGCCGCTTGAATCGCCAGCCATCCCGGACTAAGATTGTGTTTCTATAAAGCAAGGGGACGGGAATGCACAGTATCACGATCAAACGGCTGGCCGCTGCCGCCTGCTTCGCGGCGCTGGCCGGTTGCGCCGGCATGGGCGGGAAGAATGGCACGAACGGCATGCAGATGCCGGGCAAAGCGCCAGCCGATGCGGCCGTGGCCGCTACCTGGTATAACCCGCCCAGTGAATTTCCCGGTATTTGCCTGACCCAGTTCAAGGATGGCAGCCTGCGTTTCGACGGCGGTTTCGCCTTCTTCAACCCGGGCCGCTGGGCGTATGATGCGGCCACGTCCGAACTGCGTTTGCAACTGGCACCGACGCCTTCGTTGGAGCTGGCGCATGCGCAAACGGTGTTGCACAAGAATCTGCTGAGGGTCGAGGCGGCCAGGAACACGCTGGTGTACGCCGTGAAGGCCGATACGCAAGCCATCGGCCTGGGTGGCTTTGTGTTTTACCGCGACACACCTTGCCCGGCACGGCGCGGGTAAGTGGCGGATAAGTGTCATACAGGAATATTTAGTCGTATAATTTCAGTGCAAGCTGGCTGCCGCGCAAGACTCACAAGACTGTCTCGCGCGGCAGATTCCCGCTCCAGGCAAGCTCCCATATCGCTGTGGCGATGAGAGGATGGTCCGATGGATGTGCACGACGAGCATGGTATGCCGGGCACTGCGGTGCCGACGGTGGATGCCGTGCAGCAGCTTGCCGCGCAGCCGCGCACCTTGCTGCTGGTCGATGACGAGCCGAATATCCTCGCTTCCCTCAAGCGTCTGCTGCGGCGCGATGCCTACCATATCCTCACGGCCGGCAGCGGCCAGGAAGGGCTGGATGTGCTGGCCAGCCATGCGGTCGATGTGATCGTGTCGGACCAGCGCATGCCAGGCATGCTGGGCGCCGACTTCCTGCGCAAGGCCAAGCTGCTGTGTCCGCAAACCATCCGCATCATGCTGTCGGGCTATACCGAGTTGCAGGCCGTCACGGATGCCGTCAACGAAGGCGCCATCTTCAAGTTCCTCACCAAGCCCTGGGAAGACCACCAGCTGCGCGAGCATATCGCCGAAGCCTTCCGCCTGAAGGGCATCAATGATGACAATGTGCGCCTGAATGCGCAGTTGCGCGACGCCAACCAGGCGCTGGCGGCGGCCAATGCTGCCATGCAGGCGCTGGTGCGCCAGCAGCAGCACCAGATCAGCCGCGATGAGGTCAGCCTGGGCATCGCGCGCGAACTGCTGCAATTTTTGCCGCTGCCCGTGATCGGACTCGATGAAGACGGCATGATCGCCTTCATCAACGCGGCGGCGGCCAACCTGTTCGAACGGGGCGCGGCCCTGCTGGGCAACGAGGCGGCGCTAGTCTTGCCGCAGCTGTTCGACGGGCAGGACACGCCCCGCCTGGCCGCCATCGATGGCCAGCCGTATGTCGTGGCGGTCCATCCGATGGGCTTGCATTCGCGCTCGCGCGGCAGTCTGGTCACACTGAGCCGTCATGGAGTGGGTACATGAGCGACAGCGGGTGCGAGATTTCCATGGAGCAGGCGCAGGAGGGCATGGTGCTGGCGCAGGCGCTGAGCGACGCCAGCGGCGCCGTGCTGCTGGCCCAGGGCGCCACCCTGACGGCGGCCAGCCTGACGGCCTTGCGCCGGCGCAATGTGGAGCGCTGCCACGTCGTCATGGAAGCGGCGCCTGACCCGGCCGCGCAGGCGCATGCCGAGCAGGAACGCTTGCGCCGCCTGGAACGGCTGACCGTGCTGTTCCGCGCCACGCCGCCCGACTCCGCGGGGGCGGAACTGCTGGCGCTGCTGCAGCGCTACCGGCAGGGGAGCGGGGCATGACACGGCTCAGTTTTGAACATATCATCCGCCAGATACAGGAACTGCCGTCGCTGCCGGTGGTGGTGCTGGAACTGCTGTCGAGCATGGACCAGGACGACACGGACGTGCATGTGCTGGCACAAAAGATCGAGCTGGACCAGGCCTTGGCGGCGAAGACCTTGCGCATCGCCAATTCCTCGTTCTATGGCATGCAATCGAAGGTCACCAGCATTCCGCAAGCCGTATCCGTGCTGGGCTTTCACAGCATCCGCACCGTCGTCACGGCCTGTGCCCTGACGAGCAGCTTCGCGCCGGTGGCCGGCGGTTTCGACTTCCAGGCATTCTGGCGCCATTCGCTGGCCACGGCTATCGCCACGCGCCTGCTGGCGCCGCATTTGCACATCAATCCCGAAACGGCGTTCACGGCCGGCCTGCTGCATGATCTGGGCACGCTGGTGCTGGTGACGCGTTTCCCGGCCGAGCACGCGCTCGTGCGCAGCTACCGCCAGGTACATGACTGCCAGATGGCCGAGGCGGAACTGGCCGTCATCGGCATCGATCACGCGCAGGTGGGCAGCGCCCTGGCCGCTTACTGGAAGTTCCCCGAGGCGATACAGCAGGCGGTGGCCGACCACCACGCCATCGACCGGCTGGAGGCGGGCAGCTTGCCGCTGGCCGTGCATATGGCCAATGCCATCGCCCTTGCGCTCGATCTGGCCGGTATCGACGATGCACTGGTGCCGCCCCTGTCGCCCGCAGTCTGGCGCAGCCTGGCCCTGGACGAGCAAACCTGGTTTGCGCTGCTGCGGCAAACGGAACATACCTTTGATGAAATGTCGCGGATCATGCTGGCATGAACAAGAAAGAGGCCATGGAAACAGACGCAGGGCAGGCGCTGCCCGCCACGCCGGAACGCCGCCACTCCGATTCCATCGCGCTATCGGCATTCTTCGATGGTCATCCCGTGGCCACCTTCGCCATCAACACGGACCACGTGGTGACGCACTGGAACAGCGCCTGCGAACAGCTGCTGGGCTTTACGGCCGCCGAAATGGTCGGCACGCGCGACCACTGGAAGGCGTTTTATCCGCAGCCGCGCGCCTGCCTGGCCGATTTGCTGGTGGCCGACGATATCGCGCTCGGCGAAAATGACCTCTACCTTGGCAAGCTGAAGCGCTCTCCCGTGATCCCCGGCGCGTTCGAGGCCGAGGATTTCTTTGCCGATATCGGCCCCGACGGCCACTGGCTGCACTTTACGGCGGCGCCCCTGCGCGACCGTCAAGGGCGCCTGGTAGGCGCCATCGAAACCCTGCGCGACGTGAGCGAGCGGCGCATTGCGGAACTGGCGCTGCGCAAGGCGCACGACACCCTGGAACACCTGGTGGCCAAGCGCACGGCCCAGCTGGCCGACATGAACGAGCGCCTGGCCGACGATATCCGCCAGCGCCAGATCGCCGATATGGCATTGCGCGAGCGTAACCTGGCCCTGACGGAATTGAACAGCAAGCTGTCGCTGGCCCAGCAAAAGCTGCTGCAGTCGGAAAAGCTGGCTTCGATCGGCCAGCTGGCCGCCGGCGTGGCGCACGAGATCAACAATCCCATCGGCTATGTGTTTTCCAATGTCGGCACGCTGGAGGGGTATCTGGATGATCTGTTCAGCATGCTCGACGCCTATGAGGAAGCCGAGCCGGCCATCGCCGACGCGGTGGTGGCGGCGCGGCTGTGCGCGCTGCGCGAACAGATCGACCTGGACTTCCTGCGCACCGACATTCCGCTGCTGATGGGCGAGTCGAAGGAAGGCATTTCACGCGTGCGCCGCATCGTGCAGGACCTGAAGGATTTTTCGCGCACGGATGCGCACCAGGAATGGGTCTGGGCCGACCTGCGCCAGGGTATCGATACCACGCTCAATATCGTGAATAACGAGATCAAGTACAAGGCCGAGGTGGTGCGCGAGTATGGCGACATTCCCGACATCGAATGCCAGCCCTCAGAGTTGAACCAGGTGATCATGAACCTGGTCGTCAATGCGGCCCACGCCATGGACGAGGCGCGCGGTCGCATCACCCTGCGCACGGGCAGCGACAACGCGACGGAAGTGTGGATCGAGGTCGAGGACACGGGCGGCGGCATCGCGCCCGAACACCTGTCGCGCATTTTCGACCCCTTCTTCACCACCAAGGCCGTCGGCAAGGGCACGGGGCTGGGCCTGTCGCTGGCCTACAGCACGGTGCAAAAACACCATGGCCGCATCGACGTTCGCAGCATCATCGGCTGCGGCACCACCTTCCGCATCACCTTGCCCGTGCGCCAGGCACAGGCCGCCATACCATGACCACCAATGAACAGGACAGCATGAGCACCAGTACGGCGGCCGCGCCGCCGACCATCCTGTGCGTCGACGACGAACCGAATATCCTGTCGTCGCTGCGGCGTCTGTTCCGCCCGCACGGTTACCGCGTGCTGACGGCCGACGGCGGCGCGGCAGGCCTGGCCCTGCTCGAGAGCGAGACGGTGGACCTGGTCATCTCCGACATGCGCATGCCGCACATGGATGGCGCGCAATTCCTGGCCCAGGTGCGCCAGCGCTGGCCCGGCACCATGCGTTTGCTGCTGACGGGCTACGCGGACATCCAGTCCATCCTCGACGCCATCAATCAGGGCGAAATCTACCGCTACGTGACCAAGCCCTGGGACGAGAACGATATCGTGCTGGTGGTGCGCCACGCGCTGGAACGGCGCGCGCTGGAACAGGAAAAACTGCGTCTGGAAGCGCTGACGGCCAGCCAGAACGTGCAGCTGCAGGCGCTTAACGCCAGCCTGGAAGCGAAGGTGGCCACGCGCACGCAGCAGCTGAAACACTCGCACGACGAAGTGCAGGCGGCCAACGAACGCCTGAAAGCCACGTTCGTGACGACCATCAAGGTGTTTTCCAATCTGATCGAGATGCGTGGCGGCAAGCTGGTCGGCCATGCGCGGCGGGTGGCGGAATTGTCGCGCAAGCTGGCGCAGGCGCTGGGCCTGGAAGGGCAGGAAGCGCGCGACGTGTTCATCGCGGCCCTGCTCAAGGATATCGGCAAACTCAGCTTGAGCGACGATGTGCTGGAACTGCCAGCCAGCGCCTGGACGGGCGAGCAGCTGGCCGCCTTTCGCAAGCATCCGCTGCGGGCCGAACAATTGCTGATGGCGCTCGATGAATTGCGTGCCGTCTCCGTGATCCTGCGCTCGCAACTGGAGCGCTTCGACGGTGGCGGCTTTCCCGACGGCATGGTGGGCCTGGCCATTCCGCTGGGCGCGCGCATCCTGGCGCTGGCGTCGGACTATGACGGCTTGCAGATCGGCGCCATGGTGCAGCGCAGTCTGCGCGCCGAAGAGGCCCGCACCCTGATCTACGACAGCGTCGGCAAGCGCTACGACCCCGCCGTGGTGGCCGCATTCCGCGCCATCATGGACGAGACGGAGCCGCCGGCGCGCGACCTGACCGTGCTGTCGGGCCAGCTGGAACCGGGCATGGTGCTGTCGCGCGACCTGATCAGCCGCGATGGCCTGATGCTGCTGGCTGCCGAACACGTGCTGACGGCCCGCGTGATTGCCCAGCTGTTCGATTTCGAAGCCAAGAATGGCGGCCGGCTCAGCATTCGCGTGTACGCGCCTGTCAAGGAAGGCTAGGGCGCGGCCTGGGCCGTCGGCGGCGATACCGGCAGGTGCACGGTAAAGCGCGTGCCCTGGCCCACGTCAGATGCCACCTCGATGCGCCCGCCGTGCTTGTTGACGATGCCGTACGACAGCGACAGGCCCAGGCCCGTGCCGCTGCCGACAGCCTTGGTGGTGAAGAACGGTTCAAAGATGCGATTCAGGTGCTCGGGTGCGATGCCGGCACCCGTGTCGCCGATCTCCACCCACACCCAGTCGTCCGCATGACCGGTGCGGATACTGATCACGCCGTCGCCGCTGATGGCCTGGCCCGCGTTGACCAGCAGGTTCATGAACACCTGATTCAGCTGCGAGGCGAGGCACAGTATCGGCGGCAGTTCGCCATACTGTTTTTCGATGCGCGCCTTGTATTTCAATTCGTTGGCGACGATGTTCAGGGTGCTGTCCAGGCCTGCATGCAGGCTGGCGACCTGCCAGTCCGTCTCGCCCACGTGGGAAAAATCCTTCAGCGCCTGCACGATGTCGCGCACGCGCTTCAATCCATCCATCGATTCGCGCACCAGATCGACCATGTCGTCCTGCAGGAAGGTCAGGTCGGCCTGGCCGCGCACCTGGGCCACGCGCGCGGCCAGGGCAGGGCCGTCGAGCGTCTCGCGCATCGCCGCTTCATACTGGGCGATCACGCCGAACAGGGTGTCGACATAGCCTTGCAGCGAACGCATGTTGGAGTTGACGAAGCCGATCGGGTTATTGATTTCATGCGCGATGCCGGCCGCCAGCTGGCCGATGGAGGCCATCTTTTCCGATTGCAGCAACTGGTCGTGCGCTTCCTGCAACTTGCTGATCAGTAGTTGCTGCTCTTCGCCGCGCGCCTGCAGCATCGCTTCCATGTGCTTGCGTTCGGTAATATCCGTCAGCGAGCCGATGATCTCGAACGGCACGCCGTGCTCGTCGCGCACCAGGCGCAGGCTGTCGTGCATCCACAGGTAACTGCCGTCGCGCACGCGGAAGCGGTATTCATAGGCGCGCGCGCCTTCGACGAAGATCTGCGCCAGGCTGGAAAAAATGCCGGGCGCATCGTCGGGATGGATGTGGTCGAACCAGAAATTGGGGTCGGCCACCATATCGGCGGGCCGGTAGCCCAACACATTCAAGACATTGTTGCTGACAAAAGTCATCTTGAAGTCGCCGCTGGGGACGGTGCAATAGATGATGGAGGGCGTATTGTCGAGCAGGTATTGCAGGCGCACGGCCGTGGCCGCCGAATCTTCATCGGCAGGCGTCGCCCCGGCTTGTCGGCCGGCATCGGGAGTGGAAAGGTCGAAATCCTCGAACTGCATCGTCACACCTCGCTGCTGCACGGCATCGCTGCCATCCTGGATCGATTATGCCTGATTCTGCCTGCCCCAGGCTCGCCATCGGCACGCTCAAGGCGCCAGCGGCTGCTCCACGATCGTCATGCGCCGCGCGATGCGCTGCGCCGCTTGCGTGTCGCCCGCCTGTTCGGCGCGCAGGCGCTGCACGCCCAGCCATGCCAGCAGCGGGCGGCGCCAGCCCTGGTCCGAGGCAGTGGCCACAGCTGTATCGAGCAGCTCCGGCGTGGCGCGGCTGGCGCGTAGCAGCACGCCGGCCGCCACCAGCTGCGACAGCGGGTCCTTGATGGCCGCCACGGCGCTGGCGGCGGCCGTGTCCGAGCTGGCGCTGGCTGCCGCCCGCTGCGTTTCCGGCAGCAGGGCGATGTCGGCCCCCTGCGCCTTGCCTGCCAGCCAGGCCGCATACGCGCGGTCGGCGGCACTGGCGTCGGCGCTCAGGGCGTCAAAGCCGGCACAGTCCTCGAAGGCCAGGCTGGCCACGCGCGTGGCGCAACGCAGCAATTCGATGCGCGCCACGAGATCGAGCTTGCCCGTGCCGGCCACCTGGCTGCGGGCGCGCCGGAATTCCGTCTGTTCGACCAGTGCGTTGCCGCTCAAATAAGCTGCTTGAAACCGTTCGACGGAACTTTGCGCATTCATCTTCCAGTCCGGCACGGGCGGGCCGCTGGAGCAGGCCGCCAGCGCTGTCATGGCCAGGGCAGACAGGAGGGTATGGATATTTCTCATGGCAGTTTGATCTCCGGATTGCGCTTGAATGGCCATTTGCGGTTGATTTCATTGACCAGCTGCTCAACCTTGCGCAGATTGCTTTCCACGTCCGCGCGCAGCGGGCCCAGGTCGGCTGTCGCCGCCCTGGCGTTGGCGCCCACGGCTTGCGCCTCGACCAGCACGGCGTCGACCTTTTTCAGGCTGGCGCGCGTGTCGGCCAAGAGGGCGTTCAGCTGCACGATGGTCGCCTGCGCATCCGTCATGACGCCTTTTTCGCCAAAGACGCGCGTATCGGCATTCGCCACCAGGCCATCCGTGCGGCGCGCCAGCTGGTCCGCCGTGAGCAATAGGGCGTTGGCCCGTTCGACCAGCAGGCGCGACTGCTTGTCGTCGCCCGTCAGCAAGCCCATGGCGCCGCCCGGGCCGCTCAACTTGCCCGTGACGGCCTGCACATTGCGCAAGGTGCCGTCGAGGGCGGAATCGGTGCCCGTCAGGCTGGCCACGTTGTTCAGCAAATCCTTGGCGGCGGCCAGCAGGCGTGGGATTTCCGCCGCCATGTCGCCCACCAGCAGGTCGCGCGTGGCATCGTCGGGCAGCGGCGGGTCCGTCAGGATGCCGCTGTAGGCGCGCAGCTTGGCGCCGCCCACGATGCCCCGTTCCAGCGTGAAGATGGAGCTGCTGCGCAGCCAGTGCGCGTCTTTTCTCGGCACGTCGACGATGACGCGCGCCTTGCCGTCCGGCGCCAGCTCGATGCGCTGCACGCGGCCGATGGGAAAGCCGGAAAAGGTCAGGTCGGCGCCCACGCCCACGCCGTCCGAATCGTCGGTGGTCAGCACCAGCGTTTGCGTGGCTTCGAAGGCGCCACGCGCGTACATCAGGTAGACGACGGAGCCGACCACCAGCACGAACATGAAGACGAGCAGGATGGCCGCCTTCAGTTCGGCGTGGCGCACGGGCGGCGGCGCGGGCAGGACGGCATCTTGCGTGAGACCGGCGGGCGCCGTGACGTCGACCTGGTCGGGATTGGGGGGCTGGCTCTGGCTCATGGATTCTGGCTCTCGTATGGGTGGTTCGGGATCGCTGGCGGTGGCGGGCGGGGCATCAGTAGTAATTGCCCATCAGCGAAGCCACTTCGATCAGCAGGATGACGGAAAACAGGCGCAGCATCTCGGACAGGCCGTGCGCGGCCCACAGACGGTTGCGCCGGCCGTGCGGCTCTTCCGGATAATACGAGGAAGCCAGCGGGATCAGGGCCACGGCAAAGCTGAAGAAGATGACTTTGAGCATCAGGATCAGGGCCACGGCCGGATTGAAGATTTGCCCCACCACGCGCGTATAGCCTTGCAGCGCCCAAGGGGTAAAACCGTAAATGGTGATGTAGGCGAGGATCAGCGAGGTAACGCAGCTGACGATGGCCAGCATCCACACGGCGAAGATGCCGGACATGACGCGCGGAAAGTATTCGCGGCGCAGCAGGTCGACGCCCTGGCGTTGCATGGTGTCGAGCACGCCACTTGAGCGCATTTGCGCGAACGCAATGCCGTCGGGCAGGGTCAGGCGCAGGGCCACGAACAGGGCGGCCGTCAGCGGGATCAGTTCCAGCACCAGCACGCGTACCACCATTTCCAGCGCATAGCGCGACAGGCCGTAGCTTTGCGCGCTGACGACGACGATGCGGATCAGCACCAGGCTGACCAGCGCGCAGGCGACGCTGAACCACACGAGGTTGGGCGCCGTATTCGTCACCAGGCGGTGCGCGAGGATGGGGCGGTTGTCGCGGTTATAGCTCGATGGCGACAGCGCCAGCGAAAACACGAGGGTGGCGAAATGCAGCATGCGCCACCAGCTGACCAGCCAGGCCATGGTGGCCCGGTGCAGGCGGCGCAGGCTGATGATGAGGGAGACGGATAGGGTCATCATGGCATCTTAACATCCGTCTGCCCGCCGGGCACGTCTGGCGTGCGCGCCTATTCGAACAGGGCGAAGCCGGCCATCACGACCATCAGCACGGCGATGTATTGCATCGGGATCCAGAACAGGGTGTGGCGCTGGCGCAGGATCACGCGTTCCTGCGTGGCCGGGTCGATCAATTCGCGTCCGGGCGCGCTGTTCAGGCGCACGCCTGCATACCAGCTGGCGGCCGCTGCCAGCAGGAAGGCCAGGGCCAGGGTCCATGCGTGGCTCTTCGTGTAGGCCTCGCCCAGGGTGGCGCCAAACAGCGCTTGCGCGGCCAGTACGACGATAAAACAGATAAGGGGGCCGAGTATGCCGAAGCCTTGCCAGATAAGCATAAAAAAATCTCCAAGAGGATTGAGGGATCCCGCGGCGGCGTGGCGGCGGCTGGGCGCGACGGGGTTGCGAATTTTATCAGACGCATAAGAAATAAAGTTTCTTTTGAGAATGATTATGTGCGGCTAGGTTGCCGGGCTGCCCACACTGGCGATAATCGCATCGGCCGCTGCCCGCTCGGGCCAGATGCGTACCAGCTGTGGGTCGATGTCGCCCGGGCACGGCGTGCGCTTTGCTGGCGCCGGGCACGGCCGTCATGAACGTGGCCGTCGGTATCGCCATTCTCCGCCATGAGACTGCCAGCGTGATGCGGGTGGCCGGCAAGCAGCATGCGAACAGCGCGGCGGCGGCCCTGAATGCGAACCGGCAAATTGGCGCGCTGGTGGGCGTGGCCCTGATCGGCAGCATCCTGCACATGCTGCCCGACTGGTCGCTACGCTTGCCGCTGGCCATACGCGACGATTGCCGCCGCGTATGGCCTGGCTGCGGGCCTCGTGTACCGCATATGCATTGGCTCTGTCCCCGATAAGTAGGGGAATTGCGAGAATTTTCCTGGGGCCCTGCTGTCTGACTGTACATAGCAGACAAACGGGAGTCTTCCATGCAGCCAGCCCAGTGGAAAACCTTCATCGCCCAGATTTGCCGAAGGGGGCAGCCGCCTGAAGCAAGCTTACTGTCCGCGCGTGCTGCGCCATTCCACCAGTTCTTCGATGGTAAGAATGGGCATGCCATGCAGTTCGGCAAAGCGTTCGATATCGTCGCCGCGCATCATGGTGCCGTCCGGATTCATCAGCTCGCACAGCACGGCGGCCGGGTTCAGGCCCGCCATGCGCGACAGGTCGACGGAGCCTTCTGTATGGCCACGGCGCTCGAGCACGCCACCGGGCGCGGCGCGCAGAGGGAAGACGTGGCCGGGGCGCACCAGGTCGGCAGGCTTGGCGTTCGGGGCGATGGCGGCGCGGATAGTGGTCACGCGGTCGGCGGCCGACACGCCCGTCGTGACACCGTCGCGCGCCTCGATGGAGACCGTGAATGGCGTGCCGTAGCGGCTGCCGTTGTCGGACGACATGGGCGGCAATTCCAGCGCGCTGACGATGTCCGTGGGCAGGCAAAGGCAGACGATGCCGCTGCATTCGCGGATCAGCAGGGCCATGGTTTCGTGCGTGATTTTCTCCGCCGACAGGATCAGGTCGGCTTCGTTTTCGCGGTCGAAATCGTCGAGCAGGATGACGGGAATGCCGGCGCGCATGGCGGCCAGCGCGGATTGAATGCGACCTTCCAGGTCGTTGGAAAGCAGGGTATAGCTGTTGACTAACATGGTGAAACGCTCCTCGCATAGGCGAAAAACGCTGCAGGGCAAGCGAATAGACGCAACTGGCCGCATCGCCGTGGCGATGGGACATCACACTACTGCACATCTTCTTTCATCCGGACTATACCGTCGGCCCCGGAATCACACCGGATCTGCTGACCTCACCAGGCGGTGCCTGGAAAGCGCTCGCGGGCTTGACCGTTGCCGGTCTTACCGCCGGTGGGGAATCGCACCCCGCCCCGAAGACGTATTGTTGTGCCGGTCCACATGACCGGCGGCAATACTTTAGCACAATTGAAACGATGTGACAGTGCACTGTTGAGTTAGTCATTCGGCAAAGTCGCCGGAAAAAAACAGTATTTCTAAGCTGTTTTTAAGGGCGGAAAGACGATTTCAGTGTAAGGTATGATCACCCAATATTACCCTTGAGAATACATGAAGCTGAGTAAATTACGCCTGATCTCGGGCGCCGTCTTGCTGGCGTGCGCCTGCATGGCCCAGGCGGAAATCCGTTTGACCGATCCCCTGCCGCTGGCACCGGAAGTGACAGTAGGAAAATTGCCAAACGGCTTGACCTATTACATCAAGAAAAATGCCCGTCCCGCCCAGAAAGTGGAGTTGCGCCTGGTGGTGAAAGCCGGCTCCATCCTCGAAGATGACGACCAGCAGGGCCTGGCGCATTTCACGGAACACATGGCCTTCAATGGCTCCACGCATTTCAAGCGCAATCAATTAATTTCCTATTTACAATCGATCGGCGTGAAGTTCGGCGCCGACTTGAACGCTTACACGAGCTTTGATGAAACCGTGTATGTCTTGCCGATCCCGACGACCAAAAAGGACAACCTGGAAAAGGGTTTTCTCGTGCTGGAAGACTGGGCGCATGGTTTGAAGTTCAATCCGGCCGACATCAACAGCGAGCGCGGCATCGTGCTGGAAGAGGCGCGCCTGGGCAAGGGCGCCAGCGACCGCATGAACAAGGTGCTGTATCCAAAGCTGCTGAACGGTTCGCGCTATGCGCAGCGCATGCCGATCGGCAAGGAATCTGTCTTGAAAACCTTCAAGCCGGAAGCCATCAAGCGTTTCTACAAGGATTGGTACCGGCCCGACCTGATGGCCGTGATGGTGGTCGGTGATGTGGAGCCGAAACAGGCTGAAAAGCTGATCCAGCAGCATTTCGGCAAGCTGAAAAACCCCGCGAAACCGCGGCCGCGCCTGTATGCGGAAGTGCCGCAGCGCTCGCAGACGGAAGCGCTGGTGATCACGGACAAGGAAGCGCCGGACGACACGGTCTTTATCCGCTACCCGATCCGCGCCGCGCAGGAGACCGTCACCATTGCCGATTACCGCCGCCAGATGATTGAAAACCTGTATGGCCAGATGCTCAGCGCGCGCATGCAGGAATTGACGCAGCAGGCGAACCCGCCCTTCATCCAGGGCGGCAGCAGCATGGGCAAGCTGGTGCGTGGCTACGAATCGTTCAGCGCGTATGCCTTGCTGGGCAAGGGCGGCGTGCAGCCGGCCGTCGACGCGCTGGTGCAGGAAGATGAGCGGGCGCGCCGCTTCGGTTTCAGCCAGGATGAGCTGGACCGCGCGCGCAAGAATATGCTGCGCAATTACGAGCGCGCATACAGCGAACGCGACAAGTCCGATTCGTCCGGCTTCGTGGCCGAGTATTCGCGCAACTTCCTGGAGCAGGAAGCCATTCCCGGCATCGCCAACGAGCTGCTGTATGCGCAGGAACTCTTGCCGCAGGTGACCTTGCAGGAAATCAATGAGACGGTCGCCAGGGTCATCCCCGACCAGCAAAAGAAACTGGTGGTCTTCATGGGCGCCGAGCCGAAAGCGGGCGATACGGCCTCGGCTGTGCCGACGCAGCAGCAATTGCTCGACGCGGTGGCGCAAGCCGAGCGGCAAAAGGTCGAGCCGCGCACGGAAAAAGTCCTGGCCAGCAAGCTGATGGATGGCCCGCCGGCCGGCGGCAGCATCGTCGGTGAAAAGTTGAATAGCGCCATCGGCGTGACGGAGCTGACCCTGGGCAATGGCGTGCGCGTGCTGCTCAAACCCACGGACTTCAAGAATGACCAGGTGCTGATGGGCTCGACCCGTTTCGGCGGCCAGTCCCTGTTTGGCGACGCCGATATCTACAACGCCCGCTATGCCAGCGCCGTGGTCGGCAGCATGGGCTTGAAAGACCTGGCGCCGCTGGACTTGCAAAAAGTGTTGGCCGGCAAGACGGTCAATGTGGGCGCTTCGCTGGGCGAATTGAGCGAAGGCTTTGGCGGTTCGGCCAGCAGCGCTGACGTGGAAGCCATGCTGCAACTGGTGTATTTGTATTTCCATGACGTACGCAAGGATACGGGCCTGTACCAGTCCTTCATCGGCAAGCAGCAGGACCTGGCGAAAAACAGCATGGCGCAGCCGGAAGCCGTGTTTTACGATGCCATCCAGCACGCCATGTTTGGCGATAACCCGCGCGTCGATGGGGTGCCGCGCGCGGCCGACTTCGACAAGGTGGGCCTGGACCGCTCGCTGGAGATCTTCCGCCAGCGCTTTTCCAGCGCGCGCGACATGACCTTCATCTTCACGGGCAGCTTCGAGGTCGACAAGATCAAGCCACTGATCGCCAGCTATCTGGGCACCTTGCCCGTGGCGGAGGTGCCGCACGCCTACCGCGATGTGGGCATGCGCCCGGTGGCAGGGATCGTCAAGAAGGATATCTACATGGGCAGTGAGCCCAAAAGCACGATTTCCATCACCTTCAATGGCGACGCGGCGTATTCGGACGAGCAAAAGCTGACCCTGCAGGCGCTGGGCGAGGTGCTGAACCTGAAAGTCATCGAAGTGCTGCGCGAAAAGATGAGCATGATCTATGGCGGTGGCTTCGAAACTTTCATGGGCCAGCATCCGTATGGTCATTATTCGGTGGCGCTGAACTTGCCGACGGGGCCGGAAAACGTGGACAAGGTGATCGCCGCCGCCTTTGCCGAAATCAACAAGATGAAGGCAGAGGGGCCTTCCGTGGCGGACCTGGAAAAGGTCAAGCTGAACTGGATCACGCGCCAGCAGAAATTTATGCGGGAAAATAACTACTGGATGAATCAACTGATGGGTTCAGTGACGCAGGGCCGCGATCCCGCGCAGATCCTGCGCTACGAGCAGCGCGTGCGGGCCATCACGCCGCAAGCCGTCAAACAGGCGGCGCAGCGCTACCTGGACATGCACAATTATGTGCAGGTGGTGCTTTACCCGGAACGCAAAGAAGTTGCTGTCAA
This sequence comes from Janthinobacterium pasteuri, assembly GCF_051380775.1. Taxonomy (NCBI): domain Bacteria; kingdom Pseudomonadati; phylum Pseudomonadota; class Betaproteobacteria; order Burkholderiales; family Oxalobacteraceae; genus Janthinobacterium; species Janthinobacterium pasteuri. The sequence goes on from NZ_JBNYXS010000002.1 coordinate 286,501, forward strand.
GTAATTTTTATTGTTCAATTGCAGGGCTCGCAGGGCGCCGAAGCTGTTAAACTACGGCTTATTGATCTGATATCGCAATTTAACAAGCAAGGAAATACGATGGCTAAGAAAGAAGAGCTCGATCCGGAAACCCTGGAGTTGATCAACTGGTGTATCGAGGTCGAAGGCTTCCTCGTGGCTGGCGGCGCCACCGTGGCGCAGGCGCAAGACCATATCGAAGAGCAGGTCGAGTGGTTTACCGATCAGTTCTACGACGGCTTGACGCCGGAAGAGGCGGCCAAGGAAGCGCTGGCGTGATCCTGTATTGACAGGCGAGTAGTATCAAAGCGGGCGGTGCCTGCCGGGCATCAGCCTGGTAGCGCCGCCCGCTTTGCATTTTTGAAAAGGTTTCCATACGGGAATTCTTTATAATTTCATGTTGTATTTTTTACACGGTTCACTATGACTCTCCGTTCACGCATTCTTTTATTGTGTTTCAGCACCTTGCTGGGCATCGTTCTCATCGCCTCGTTTTCTCTGTATTCCCTGCGCCAGACCATGATGGACGAAAGGGCCGAGCAACTGACGGTGCTGGTCGAATTGGCTAACGCGTCGGTGGAAAAAGCGTATGCGCTGGAACAGTCGGGCAAGCTCACGCGTGAGCAGGCCCAGCAGCAGGCCAAGCTGGCCCTAGGCAGTTTCGTCAAGGATGAAATGTATTATTTTGTGCGCGATTTCAGTACTGATGCGATGTATGTGCATCCGAATCCCGCGCGCATCGGCAAGCCGCAAAAGAATATGAAGCAGGCCGGTGACCGCTACCGGGCATTGCTGGCCAACAGCCGCTTCGGCCTGGTACAGGCCGATGGCACGCGTCCCGGCGTGAAGGAGCCCGTGGCGAAGCTGTACGCGGTGGTGAAATTTGCACCGTGGGACTGGCTGATCGGCACCGGTACCTATATCGATGATATCAACGCCAAGTTCTGGGACCAGGCCGGCGTGCTACTGGCCATCGGCGGCGCGCTGATGCTGGTGGTGGGCGGCCTGGCTGCGCTGATGCTGCGCCGTATCCTGGCCCAGCTGGGTGGCGAACCCGACTATGCAGCCGCCATCGTGGCGCAAATCGCCCAGGGCGACCTGACCACGCAGATCGACACGCGCCCCGGCGACACGTCGAGTTTGTTGATGGCGATCAAGGCCATGCGCGACAACCTGGCGCATCTGGTGAGCCAGGTGCGCAACGATGCCGATGCCATTTCCACGGCGTCGGGCGAGATCGCCTCTGGCAACCACGACCTGTCGGCGCGCACGGAACAGCAGGCGGGATCGCTGGAAGAAACGGCCTCGACCATGGAAGAGATGACCTCGACCGTGCGCCAGAATGCAGACAATGCGCGCCAGGCCAACCAGCTGGCCATTTCCGCCTCGCAAGTGGCGACCCAGGCGGGCGGTGTGGTGAGCCAGGTGGTCGAGACCATGGGCGCCATCAATGCCTCGTCGAAAAAGATCGGTGACATCATCGCCGTCATCGACGGCATCGCCTTCCAGACGAATATCCTGGCCTTGAATGCGGCCGTGGAAGCGGCGCGCGCGGGCGAGCAGGGCCGTGGCTTTGCCGTCGTCGCTACCGAGGTGCGCAATCTGGCGCAGCGCTCGGCTGCTGCCGCCAAGGAAATCAAGCAATTGATCGACAGTTCCGCCGAGCAAGTCGGAGCCGGTGAAAAACTTGTAACGCTGGCGGGCGAGACGATGGAAAAAGTCGTTTCCAGCGTGCAGCATGTGACCGATATCGTGGCCGAGATTTCCTCGGCCAGCGCGGAGCAGAGCGCCGGCATCGAGCAGATCAATCAGGCCATCGTCGAGATGGATAATATGACGCAGCAAAACTCGGCCCTGGTCGAGCAGGCTTCGGCGGCGGCGCAGGCCATGAACGAGCAGGCGGCCGGGCTGGCGCAGGTCGTCAGCGTGTTCAAGGTCGGTGCAGTGGCGCGGCACGCGGCGGCGCCCTCGCGCGCAGCAGCTGCACCGGCAGTGCAGCGCCGTCTGGCGCGCTAAACCGTCATAGCGGGAACTTATCACCTGACCGTCTGTCAAACCATTCTTGGTCCTTAGCTGACGCACAGAAGAGGTAAGCATGACAGACGGTTTTTCCTATCAGGCGGCATTTGCCCGCAACATAGGCTGGGTCACGCAGGCGGAGCAGGACAGCTTGCGCGGCAAGCGCGTGGCCATTGCCGGCATGGGCGGCGTGGGCGGCGTGCACTTGCTGACCTTGGCGCGGCTGGGCATAGGCGCGTTTCACATCGCCGATTTCGACACCTTCGATATCGCCAACTTCAATCGCCAGGCCGGCGCCATGATGTCCACCCTGGGCCAGCCCAAGGTGGCCGTACTGGCGCAGATGGCGACGGACATCAATCCAGAACTGGAGATTAAACAATTTCCTGACGGCATACACGACAGCAATCTGGCGGCGTTTTTTGCTGGTGTCGACCTGTATGTGGACGGTCTGGATTTTTTTGCCTTTCCCGCGCGCCAGGCCACCTTCGCCAGCTGTGCGCGACTGGGCATCCCCGCCATCACGGCCGCGCCGCTGGGCATGGGTACGGCCGTGCTCAGCTTCCTGCCGGGTGGCATGACGTTTGAAGAGTATTTTGGCTGGGGCGACTTGCCCGAGGAAGAAAAGGCCCTGCGTTTTCTCGTCGGGCTGGCGCCTGCCGGTTTGCACGGCCCCTACCTGGTCGACCCGTCGGCCATCAACCTCAAGCAGCGGCGCGGACCGTCGACCATCATGGGTTGCCAGTTGTGCGCGGGCGCGGCTGCCACCGAGGCGCTGAAAATACTCGTGAAGCGCGGCAAGGTGATGGCGGCACCGCACGGCATGCATTTCGACGCCTACCGCAACAAGCTCGTGCATACCTGGCGTCCCGGCGGCAACCGTCATCCGCTGCAACGGCTGACGATGGCCATCATCAAGCGGCGCCGCGCCGCGCAGGGGGCATAAATGGCGCAAGCACTGCTGATCGATCCCGTGCTGGAAAACATCCTCGACCAGGCGCGCTGGGCGCCCAGCGGCGACAATACGCAGCCGTGGCGCTTTGAAGTCGTGGAGCAGCGCCATGTCGTCGTGCATGGCTTCGACACGCGCAGCCATTGCGTGTACGACCTCGATGGCCATCCCAGCCAGCTATCGCTGGGCGCCTTGCTCGAAAGCATGGCACTGGCGGCCAGCAGTCATGGCTTGCGCATGGAAGCGCGCCGGCACGGCGGCTTGCCCGATACCTTGCCCACGTTTGATGTGCACTTTGTTGCTAGTCCCGGCATGCTGCCCGACCCGCTGGCGGCCTTCCTGCCGCAGCGCAGCGTGCAGCGGCGACGGCTGAGCACGCGCCACCTGCGCGCCAGCGAAGAGGCCGCGCTGGCGGCCAGCCTGCCGCCTGGCTACAGTGTGCAGTGGTTCGAAGGCTGGCGCGCGCGCCTGGCCTGTGCGCGCCTGATGTTCGACAATGCGAAGCTGCGCCTGACCATGCCCGAAGCGCACAAGGTACACCTCGACGTGATCGAATGGGGTGCGCGCTTCAGCAGCGACCGCATCCCGGAGCAGGCGCTTGGCGTCGACCCGATGACGGCGCGGCTGATGCGCTGGGTCATGCACAGCTGGCGCCGCGTGGATTTTTTCAATACCTGGCTGGCGGGCACCGTCGCGCCCCGGCTGCAGATGGACTTGTTGCCCGGCCTGTATTGTGCTGCGCATTTCATGCTGCTGGCCGAGGCGCCGCCGCGCCATGTCGACGATTACGTGGCGGCGGGCCGCGCCATGCAGCGCTTCTGGTTGACAGCCACGCAGCTGGGCCTGCAATTGCAGCCGGAACTGACGCCGCTGATCTTCGCCCGTTATGTGCGCGAACGGCGGGCCTTTTCGCGAACCGACGCCATGCTGGAGTTGGCGCAGGAACTGGCCCTGCAATGCCAGGCCGTGCTGGGTGCGGTGGCGTTTGATCGGGCCGTGTTCCTTGGCCGCATCGGCGCCGGCCCGGCGGCCCAGGCGCGCTCCTTGCGCCGGCCGCTGCAAGACTTGCTGGTGGCGCCGGTCGACGCGAGGACGCATGCGTGAGCGGCAGGCGCTTGCTGGCTGCCGCAGCGAAAAAAGCCGCTGAGGACATCAGCGGCTTTTAAACTGGATGATCGCAAGTCAAGCCTGGCGCTGCTTGTCTTGCTGGCGGCGCGCAGTCATGCCCAGGCCAAACAGGCCGATACCGAGCAGGGCGATGGTGCCTGGTTCAGGTACTGCTGCTTGAAATAATTCCAGGCCGCCGCCGTCGGCCATCGCGATGAAACTGTTGGTCAAGCTGCCACCGATGAAGCTGTTCGTATTCCCGCTGAGGGACTCCAACGGGAAAAATGGGTCGGGATTGACAAAGAATAACTGTCCTTGCGGCGTCAGCGTGGCGTTTAGCAAGGCCTTGAAGTCGCCTTGGGCCAGGCCGGCGAAAATGTGGGCTTCACCCAGATCGAGCGTGTAGGTCACGATCGCATAGTCATCCCCGGAGACACCACCCACATTCACCGGCGAGCCCGCTACGTTACTGACCGACAGTGACGTGTCCTGGTTGGGGTCGATGTACAAGGTCATGGTCAGGGTTTGAAAGTTGGCGTGGATCCCGCCAGCCAGAGCATCCGACTGACCGGTGATGGTAAACAGGCCATATATGCCATAGCCATTGAGGGCGTTCAGTTGCGATGGCACGCTGCCGCCAGTGGGGCTGCCGAAAGCAGCCTTGGTCAGAAAGCCTGTTTGAGTGAAGGGATCGTTGCCACCACCCAAACCGCCAACGATGGTTTGTTCGACGCGCGCGTGATATTCAAAGCTGATGCGGTCCGCCACAACCTGATTGGCTGCGCTACCGGGGACGGAGCCTTCATTGACGGTAAACAAAGGACCAGCGAGTGCGGGAGCACTGATGAGCGCGGCGCCGATGGCAGCCGCGGAGAGAGCGAAACGCAGGAATGAGGACAGCGGTTTCATGGCATTTCCTTCAGCGTGAGGGTTGATCGGACCAGGTCACTGTGGCAGCTGCCTCAGATAACCTCATACGCCCTTGAAGCAGAATTCGTACCATATAATATTTTTATTTAAATTCAACAGCTTATAAAAACAGGTCTGCCGTTTTTCTTACTTGTGTAAAAAAAATCGACGTTTCACCGGTCCATGGCGCGGCTCGCGGGCGCCAGTGCTTGCCGTCATCGGCTACAGTGTGGGCAAAGGAGTTCACCATGCAAACACGATCCCGTCCTGCCCCGCTGCGTGCACACAGCACGCCTGAACCGGATATCCCGCCGCCGCCCGAAGGAGATCCGCTGACGCCACCGCCGGAAAAGCCGCCGTACACGCAGCCCGTGCCCGTCGAGGAACCGACGCCACCGGCGCCGCCCGTCAAGATGGGCTGAGAGCACGTCGTCGCGCACCTGAGTTGCCATGCGCTGCCGCGCGCTATTTATTTCTAGTCGGAAATGGATTGCGCGGGCGGCGCGATCGTCACGCCATTTAAACAACAAAAATGCCAATAAACGTTGCCGAGTGGATACAAATCAAGCACTAACTGCTGTGTGTCATGCGGCCGTCACGATTCTGTTCTTATAATGAGTCATCATAAAAATTCTTGTACAGGAGACCATCATGGGCAATTCCTTGCATAACAAAATTTACCTGGGCCGGCGCCCTGTGATCACCAGTAAAAACCTCGCAGCACTGGCCCTGGCGGGTGCCGTGGCCGGTTGCGGCCTGGCGTGGCTGCTGCTGCGCACCTACAAATAAGCGCGATCCACGCGCATTTTCAGCGCGCCGTCCGTGGGGCGGGCGGCGACTGAATCACGTTGCCTGTTGCCGATGCGCAGCGGGGCGCGTACCATGGGGGCCGAACACATGGCCTTTTATGGAAAAGTAATGAAGAACGAGAAATTAACAACCGATGAATATGACGCGCTGGAGCAAGTTGCGCGCGGTATCAAGACCGAGCGCCCCAGTGCTTGCGTTGCCCGCAATGCCAAGCGCCTGTCCGGCTTGAAGCTGCTCAGCTATGCCCGCGATGGCCGTCTGTCCATCACCGAGAAGGCACAACAACTGCTGTTCCTGCGCCGCTGCATCATGGGTTTGCGCGCCGTCGCCGCCGATCCGCTGACCAAGCTGGACACGGAGGTGGCCTATTTCCTGGGCAAGAAAGCCCACATCGTGGCGCGCGCCGATGGCGAGGGACACGATATTTCCGACAAGGGCCGCGACTCGCTGGCCGACATCGACACCCTGGGCCTGTAAGGTCTGCAGCCGGCCCCTGGGGCCGGTTTTTACATCCCCCTCACTTTTATTTCCCCTTGGAGAACACTTTGGACAGCGCGATGAACTGGTCGGCCCACGAACTGACGATGACGGTCCTGATGACGCCCGATATGGCCAACTTTTCAGGCAACGTGCACGGCGGCACCATCCTGAAATACCTCGACAGCGTCGCCTACGCCTGCGCCAGCCGCTATTCAGGCAGCTATGTGGTGACCCTGTCCGTGGACCAGGTGATGTTCTTGCAGCCGATTCACGTGGGTGAGCTGGTGACGTTCCTCGCCTCGATCAATTACACGGGCACGACCTCGATGGAAGTGGGCATCCGCGTGGTGACGGAAAACATTCAGCAACGCCTGGTGCGCCACGCCAACAGCTGCTATTTCACGATGGTGGCGGTGGATGCCAACCGCAAGCCGGTAGCCGTGCCGCCGCTGGTGCTGGAGACGCCGGAACAGCATGCGCGCTTCGAGCAAGCCAAGCTGCGCAAGCTGTCGCGCCAGAAGGTGTCGAAGAAGTAAACACGCCGGGCATGAAAAAACGGCCACCAGAGTGATCTGGTGGCCGTTTTTTTTATTGCATGCCGCCCGCTGGCGGCATGGCGCCGTGATTAACGGTCGCCCTAGCTGCGGCGTGCGCCGTCGGTGCTGCGCGGGTTCGAACCCTTGTAGCCGCCGCCCGTGCTAGGTGCGCCATCTTTGCGTGGTGCGCCCGGCTTGCTGAACGTGCGTTGCGCTGGCTTCGCGCCGCCACGGTTGTCGCCTGGTTTCCAGCCGCCTGGACGGGCGCTCGAACGTGGTGCCGACGCCGTTTTCTTAGGCTCGAAACCTTCGATGACATTGACCGGGATCAATTGCTTGGTGAAGCGTTCGATGCGCTTGACGTTCATGCCTTCAGCGTGGTTCACCAGCGAGATGGCAAGGCCATTGCGGCCAGCGCGGCCGGTACGGCCGATACGGTGGACGTAGTCTTCCGGGAACTTCGGCAGATCGTAGTTGAACACGTGGGTGATCGTCGGCACGTCGATACCGCGGGCGGCAACGTCGGTGGCGACCAGCACTTTGACCTGGCCGCGGCGCATGCCGTCCAGGGTGCGGTTACGCGCGCCCTGATGCATGTCGCCGTGCAAGGCGGCAGCCGAGAAGCCGGCGATGTTCAGGCGGTCGGCGATGGTATCGGCGTCACGCTTGGTGGCGGTAAACACAACAGCCTGGTCCAGGGTTTCGTCGCGCAGCAGGTGGTCCAGCAGGCGATTCTTGTGCGACAGATCGTCGACGAAGTGGACGCGCTGGGTGATGTTTTCATGCTTGTTGCTCGAGCTTGCCACTTGGATGACCAGCGGGTTTTTCGTGATGCGGCGGGCCATGTTGCCGACCACGCCGTCCAGCGTTGCCGAGAACAGCATGGTTTGACGGCCTTCTGGCGTCGCTTCCACGATTTTTTCGATGTCGTCGATGAAACCCATGTCCAGCATGCGGTCGGCTTCGTCCAGCACCAGGATTTCCAGTTGCGAGAAGTCGATCTTGCCCGAATCCATGTGGTCAATCAGGCGGCCAGGGGTGGCGACCAGGATTTCAGGATTCTTGGCCAGCAATTGCATCTGTTTAGGGTAAGGCATGCCACCCAGAATCGACACAGCCTTGATGCGGCGGATGCCGGTGCTGTACTTGTCGGTGTTGGTGGTCACTTGCAGTGCCAGTTCGCGCGTTGGCGTCAGCACCAGCATTTTTGGCTGGGCAGCCTTGAAGCGCGGACGCTCGCCGCGGGCGCGCGATGCTTGCATCTCCTGGTTAGGCGTCTTGCCGGCGGCGCTTTGTTCGGCGCTGGCCAGTTTGTGCAGCGACGGCAGCATGAAAGCTGCGGTCTTGCCCGAACCGGTCTGCGACGAGACCAGCAGGTCACGGCCTTCGATCGCGGCTGGAATCGCTTGCGACTGTACCGCGGTTGGCGCGGTGTAGCCTGATTCGGTCAGAGCGGCGATGATGGACGGATGCAGGCCTAAGGATTCAAATGTCATTCTTTTCTTTCGTAAAAATCAGCGTTCTTGCAAAAAGCAGAACGCAAAATAGCAACGCCAACCAAAACGAAATGACTCAACTAGAAAGAAATTTCGGCACAAAAGCTTTGCGCCGGGACGGTGTCAGGTGCGACACACAAGGCGGGAGGGCTTTATAAGCGGCATCCTGTGGATGCGCTAAGGCTTGCGAAGCTGCTAAGTTTGTAGTGCGGTTACTGCCGTGTTGCCATCGCTTCAAGCGAACATATTGCAGCGCACAACGACACTATACCGTATTTGCCGCCGTTTTGCACGGCCTAAATGGGAAGAAACGACAGTCCTACCACGTTTTGAATATGTTTCCTATGCGAAATCAGTAAGAATACGTAGTTTTCCGCCAGTCAGGCAAGCATGGCGGCGCTGCCTTCCCCCGCGCCAGCCCGGGCCTTCCGCGTGGCGCAGTGCCGCCTGTTGGCCATTGCCGTATCACTCTACTTCGGGATTGACTGCCATCACTTGCGAAAAGCCGCCATCGACGTAGGTAATCTCGCCGGTGATGCCCGAGGCAAGGTCGGACAGCAGAAAGGCGGCCGTGTTGCCCACTTCCTCGATGGTGACGTTGCGGCGCAGCGGGGCGTGCTCGGCCACAAAGCCCAGGAGTTTACTGAAATCCTTGATGCCGGTGGCGGCCAAAGTCTTGATGGGGCCGGCCGAGATGCCGTTGGCGCGGATGCCGCGCGGGCCCAGCGATTCGGCCAGATAGCGCACGGACGCTTCCAGCGAGGCCTTGGCCAGGCCCATGGTGTTGTAGTAGGGCACGGCGCGTACGGCGCCCAGGTAGGTCAGGGTCAGGACCGAGGCACCCGGATGCAGCAGGGGCAGGGCGGCCTTGGCCATGGCGGGGAAGCTGTAGGCGGAAATATCGTGCGCGATGCGGAAGCTGTCGCGCGACAGGCCGTCGAGGAAGTCGCCGGCGATCGCCTCGCGCGGGGCGAAACCGATGGCGTGCACAAGGCCGTCCAACTGTTCCCAGTGCAGGGCCAGGTCGCTGAAGACGGCGCTGATCTGTTCATCGCTGGAAACGTCGCAGTCAAACACCAGTTTGCTGCCGAATTCGGCTGCAAACTCCGTGATGCGTTCCTTGAAGCGCTCACCCACATAGGTGAAGGCGAGGGTGGCGCCTTCGCGGTGGCAAGCCTTGGCGATGCCGTAGGCGATGGAGCGGTTGGACAGCAGGCCCGTGATGAGAATTTTTTTGCCTTGCAAGAAAGCCATGACGACTCCTGTCTGGGGTGGTGGACGCGGTGGGCGGATGTACAACCGGCCGCGACAGCAAGGCTGTGGCGGCCGGTGGCGTGTCTCAACAAGGACCAGGCGATCAGTGGCGCGCTTTTGCCCGGCTATTGCCGACGCCGCGCTGGATGCGTGGTTTCACCAGCGAGATCGGCGCCGTTTGTGCCTTGCCGCCTTTGGAGGCGCGGCGCAGTGCTTTGGCGGCCCGTTCCGGACGGTCCGCTTCCAGCAGCATGGTGGCGCTGTCGGCGATTTCCTGGGTGATGTCCTTGTTCATCGTGGCCGAAGTCTTCGGCACGAGGATGGTGGAGCCGGCGCGCAGGCTGGTGCGCTGGGGAATGTTGTTGGCCTGGCGCAGCACGTCGGCCGTGGTGCCGAATTTCGACGCCAGGGTTTCGATGCGTTCGCGCGCATTGGTGATCTTGTGCGTGGTCCAGCTCGACAAGGCATGGCCCCATTGCGCCAGGTTGGTGGTGAACTTGGCGGCGTTTTCCTGCGGCAGGAGAATCTTGGTCTTTTCGCCGCCGATGATGACGGGGCGGTTAAATTGCGGATTCAAGGCCTTGAATTCATCCATCGACAGTTCGGCCAGCTGGGCCGCGACGGTGATGTCGATGTCGCTGGTCTTGTCGATGGCCGTGAAGTAGGGCTGGTTGTCGACCACTGGCAGGGTCAGGCCGAACTGGGCCGGATTGGCGATGATGTTTTTCACCGCTTGCAGCTTGGGCACGTAATTGCGCGTTTCGGCCGGCATCAGGTCGGCCAGGCTTTCGAAATCGGTCGGCTTGCCCAGCGCCTGGTTTTTCTTGATGGCGCGCTGCACCGAGCCTTCGCCCCAGTTGTAGGCGGCCAGCGCCAGTTGCCAGTCGCCAAACATGTCATACAGGCGCTGCAGATACGTCAGGGCCGCATCGGTCGAGGCCAGCACGCCGCGGCGCTCGTCCTTGAACATATTTTGCTTGAGGTTGAAATCACGCCCCGTGGCAGGCACGAATTGCCACATGCCGGCTGCATTGGCGCTGGAGAACGCTTGCGGGTTGAAGGCGGACTCGATGAACGGCAGCAAGGCCAGTTCCGTCGGCATGCCGCGTTTTTCCAGTTCCTGCACCACGTGGAAGATATAGCGCGAGGCGCGCGCCGTCGTGCGGGCGATGTAGTCGGGGCGGGTGGCATACCAGTTGACGTGGTTGGCCACCAGCTGGTTGTTGATGTCGGGAATCGCATAGCCGCTGCGGATGCGGCCCCAGACGTCGGCTTCGCGCAGCGGATCGGAATTGTCGCTGAGGTTTTTCAGCAGACGATCGGTCTTTTGCAGGCGGTTGTCGAGGGTGGGGAGTTTCGCCGTGACCTGGGCGGTCATCGGGATCAGGGCAGGTGCGGTGGTGGCGGCGACTGGCGCGTTATCGCTCTCAACACCGGCTTCGTACGCCTGGCTGAGGGCGGGCGCAAGCGCCAGGGCCAGCGCCGCCAGGACGGTAGATTTAAAGGAGTTTTCGTGCATAGTGTTCCATTGTTGTCGTCGGAGAAACATCGGACAGACCCATGATTAAGCTGCGAGTGTACGTATATCCACATGCCGGAGTCAAGAATTATGTCAGCATGATGACAGGAAATACGCGGCAATAAGTGGAAAACGACTGGGTTTCCATTCGCAAATGCTGTCATTATTGCAAATTTAATTTGCTCAATGCGTGATTCGGCCGCAGTTATAGCATACTTGGCGGGGAGGGCGGCGCAAGCTTGGCAGCCGTTCAGTATGAGACTGCGCAAAGAGTGCGTACAATTTGGCTTTGGCCGGCCATTCGGCTGCCTGCCGCCATATTGATAGAGAGTCATGCATATGAACACCCCGCCGCGCCACGACGACGACAACGCCGTCATCATCGCCAATACCGTTGCCTGGCTGGAAAAGGCCGTGATCGGCCTGAACCTGTGCCCGTTCGCCAAGGCCGTGCACGTCAAGAAGCAGATCCGCTATGTGGTGTGCGAATCGAGCAATCCGGAAGATTTGCTGGCGATGCTGATGGACGAGCTGCAAACGCTGGCCGACACGGCCCCCGAGCAGATCGACACGACTTTGCTGATTCATCCGTACACCCTGAACGATTTCCTCGACTACAACGAGTTTCTCGATGTGGCCGACGCGGCCGTGGAAGACATGCACCTGGCCGGCGAACTGCAAGTGGCCAGTTTCCACCCGAATTACCAGTTTGCTGAGACGTTCGAGGATGACATCAGCAATTACACCAATCGCTCGCCATACCCGACCCTGCACCTGCTGCGCGAAGACAGCATAGAGCGCGCCGTCGAGGCATTCCCGGAAGCGTCGGACATCTTTGACAAGAATATCGCCACCCTGGAAGCGCTGGGTGTGGACGGCTGGGAAAAGCTCGGCTTGCCGAAGGTGTCCTGATGGGTGACAAGGAATTGCCGCCGCGTCCGGACACCCCCTGCGTGGCCGTCTGCTCGACGACGTTCGATGAAATCTGCCGCGGCTGCGGTCGCAGCGTGGTGGAAGTGGCCCACTGGGTGTCGATGACGGATGAAGAGAAGGAAGTGGTATGGGTGCGGATTCTTTCTCAAGGTTATCCGCGCCGGAATACTTAGCTAAGCCAGCAGCAACTGCTGGGGTCAGACCCGACGGGGGAATGCTTCCCAATGGGAAGCATTCCGATTCCGAAGGAACTGACCCCAGATCTGTCAGCGTCAACGATCAGAAACTGCCGATAAAGTCTTTCTTGCCGACTTCGATACCGTTGTGGCGCAGGATGTCGTACGCCGTCGTCGCGTGGAAGAAGAAGTGCGGCAGCGCGTAGTGGAACAGATACGTCTGGCCCGTGAAGTGTTTGGTCTTTTCGCCGCTGCCGGTGGTGATGGCGCGCGTTTCGCTGCCGTCGATGTCCGCTTGCGGCAGGCTGTCCAGGAAGGCGATGGTTTTCACGATGCGCGCTTTCAGCTCTGCAAAGCTCTGTTCGCTATCTTCATACGGTGGCACGGCCACGCCGGCCAGGCGCGCGCCGCAGCCCTTGGCGAAGTCGGTGGCGATCTGGATCTGGCGCACGAACGGCAGCATGTCCGGGAACAAACGGAATTGCAGCAGAGCGTTCGGATCGATTTTCTTGTCTTGCGCGTGTGTTTCCGCCTTGTCCAGGATGGCGGCCAGGCTGCCCAGGATCTGTTTGAAGACGGGGATGGAAGCGGAGTAGATGGAGAAGGTCATGGTGGTTCCTCTAGGTAAAGTGGCGCGATGATAGCAAGCTGCGCGGTTTTCTGCTGGCGCTCGCCGGGTGCGCCAGTCCGCGTGTGGTTTTTCAACCCTGTGTATATGGCATGACGTCGCCGTCGGCGCGTGTTTATTGGTGACTTCCCCCGCTTTTTCCATGCATAATTGCTGCTTAAAAAGTTTCTTCCCGCCTTATCACCCGGATTCCCCTGTAAAGTTCCATGATCACCTGCCTGATCCCTGTCGCCCTGTTGCCGCATGTTTAATTCGCCCTATCAGCGCTTGCGCGCCAGCCTGCGTGTGCTGTACGGCTCGTCTATCTATGGCGCCTTGCTGCTGGTGGTGTTTGGCGGTCTGGTCGTGCCGGCCATCTTCGGCAGCTATCTGCTGGTCGGTGTGCATGAACGCCAGTCGGCGCGCACCAGTCTGAACGAAGCCTTGCAGCGCAATGCCGACATCCTGGCGCTGGGTATGCAGGAGTCGCTGTGGAACATGAATGCGGAATCGGCCCATTCGCTGGTCGAGTCGGTGATGCGCGACCGCTCTGTGCTGCTGGTGAAAGTGCTGGGACAGGGCGACACGCAATTCATCAGCTTGCAGGCGCCGCAGCGGCCCGTGGGCAATCTGTACCGCGCCGAGCGCGACATCCTCGTGCGCGGCGAACGCATCGGGCACGTCGTCGTCGAGATGGACGATGCGCGCAGCCAGCAGGAGCTGCGCGAAAAGCAGATGTCCTATATTTTCGTGCTGGGCGCACAACTGGCCGTGTCGATGGCGCTGATCGTGCTGTTCCTGAACCGCCGCCTGTTGAAACCCCTGCGCCGCCTGACGCGCTTTTCCGACCGCCTGTCGCACGGCGATTTTGATACGCCGCTGGCCTCGCACAGCAGCGACGAACTGGGGCGCCTGACGTCCCAGCTCGAGCAAATGCGCGCCGCCATCCGCCAGTTGTTCGAGGATGTGGGCCAGCGCGAAGAGCGTTTCCGCACCATTGTCACGCAGGTGCCGGGCGCCGTCTTCCGCTACCGGCCCGACGGCCCCATCGATTTCGTCAGCGATGCCATCGAAGACATCGCCGGCTATTCGGCGCGCCAGTTCATGCGCGGCAGCACGCACGCCTGGGCCGACCTGATCTGCCCGGAAGACCGCCGTGAGCACCGGCGCGCCGTGGGCAAGGCGGTGCTTGAGGTGCGGCCGTACGCGCTGGAATACCGCATCATCGACGCCTCCGGCATCGAGCGCTGGGTGGCCGAGAATGGCCAGCCGCAGGCGGGGGAGCAGGGCGTCATCTGGGTCGACGGCATCATTGCCGATATCAGCCAGCGCAAGCACCACGAGATGCGCATCGAGGCGCTGCTGACGGAGCAAAGCGCCATCCTCGACAACGTGATGTTCGGCGTGATGTTCGTGCGCCACCGCCGCATCATTTCCGTCAACCGCCGCTGCGAGGAGCTGTTCGGCTACGGTCACGCCGAAATGACGGGCAGTTCAACCTCCATCGTATTCATGACGTCGTATGACTTCGAGGAGGCGGGCGAGCGCCAGTATCCGGTGCTGGCGACGGGCGGCGATTTCAGCGAGGAGCGCCAGTACAAGCGCCGCGACGGCAGCCTGTTCTGGGCGCTGGTGAGCGGCTGCGCACTCGATCCCCTGCGCCCCAACGAAGGCAGCATCTGGGTGTATGCCGATATCACGGCGCGCAAGGAAGCCGAGGAAAAATTGCGCCTGTCGGCCACCGTGCTCGAACACATCGCCGACGGCGTGATGGTGGTCGATGCCAGCGGCATCATCGTCACCGTCAATCCCGCCTTCACGCAGATCACCGGCTATACCGAGGCCGAGGCGGTGGGACAGCATTCGTCACTGACACGCTCGGCGCGTCACGACGCGGCGTTCTGCGAGGCCATGTGGAGCGAGTTGACGGCCAGCGGTTTCTGGCGCGGCGAAATCTGGCACCAGCGCAAGAACGGCGAGCTGTATCTGGAGTGGCTGACCATCAGCGCCGTGCGCGACACGCGCGCCGGCACGACGCATTACGTAGGCGTGTTCAGCGATATCACGCTGGTCAAGGAATCGCAGGAAAAGCTCGACCACATGGCCCACCACGACCCGTTGACGGCGCTGCCAAACCGGCTGCTGTTCCACGACCGCCTGCAGCACGCGCTGCTGCGCGCCGCGCGCGAGCAGGAGCAACTGGCCGTGCTGTTCATCGACCTGGACCGGTTCAAGAACGTCAACGATACCCTGGGCCACCATGTGGGCGACGAATTGCTGCAAAAGGTAGCCGGCCAGCTGGCCGCCCGCCTGCGCGAGGGCGATACCCTGGCGCGCCTGGGGGGCGATGAATTCATCGTGCTGCTCGAATGCATCGACGGCGAATACGGCGCCACGCAGGTGGCGGAAAAGCTGATGACCATGTTCGACCAGCCGTTTACGGTGGCCGGCCACGAACTGTTCGTCACCTGCAGCGTGGGCATCAGCCTGTATCCGGACGATGCGCTGGACTTGAATATGTTGATCCGCAATGCCGACGTGGCCATGTACCAGGCCAAGGCGCGCGGGCGCAACGGCTACCGCTTCTATGCGCCGTCGATGACGGGCGAAGGCGTCGAGCGGCTGCGCCTGGAAACCTTTTTGCGCCGCTCGCTGGAAAAGAACGAGATGTTCCTCAATTACCAGCCGCAGGTGGAAATCGACACGGGCCGCCTGGTCGGCGTCGAGGCGCTGGTGCGCTGGAACCACCCGGAACTGGGCCTGGTGCCGCCGGTGCGCTTCATCCCGCTGGCCGAGGACTGCGGTTTCATCAACCAGCTGGGCAAATGGGTGCTCGACGAAGCGTGTCGCCAGATGATGCGCTGGCAGGCGCAGGGCTTGCGCGTACCGAAGATGGCCGTCAACCTGTCGGTGAAGCAATTCGAGCGGGGCAGCATCGCCGGCATGGTGGCCGACATCTTGAAGGAAACGGGCCTGGAGCCCCAGCGGCTGCAGCTGGAAGTGACGGAATCGGTGATCATGAACACGGGCGACGCGCTTGGTTTCATCAACGATTTGCACGCCATCGGCGTGGGACTGGCCATCGACGACTTCGGCACCGGTTACTCCTCGCTCGCGTACCTGAAACAACTGCCCGTGCAGACCCTGAAGATCGACCGCTCGTTCATCAAGGATATCTCGACGGATGTGAACGACGAAGCGATTGCGATTGCCATCATCCAGCTGGGCAAGAGCATGCATTTGTCGGTGATCGCCGAAGGTGTGGAGACGGAAGAGCAGGCCGCCTTCCTGCTGCGCCATGGCTGCAAGCTGGCGCAAGGTTATTTTTATAGCCGTCCGGTGCTGGCACAGGATATGCTGGAGCGCTGGATCGATCACTCACCACTATAAAGGACAGCCCATGGCCGCACAATCTTCCCCGTCGCGTCGTCGTTTCCTGCTGGGAGGCCTGGGCCTCGGCGTGGCCGGCGTGGGTGCCCTGGTGCTGGGCTGGGGCGTGCTGCCGCCGCGCCAGCGCCTGCAGGGCAGCGCGCCGTTGCCGCTCCAGGATGGCGCCGTGGCCTTGAACGGGTGGCTGGCCATCGGCACGGACGGCATGGTGACGCTGGCCATGCCGCGCAGCGAGATGGGGCAGGGCGTGCATACGGCCTTGCCCATGCTGGTGGCCGAGGAGCTCGACGTGCCATTGAACAGCGTCAAGCTGATCCAGGCGCCCATGGACAAGATCTTCGGCAATGTGGCCATGCTCAAGGATAGCCTGCCGTTCCACCCTGACGACCAGGGCCGCCTGAAGGCGCTGGCGCAATGGACGGTGGCCAAGGCTGCGCGTGAGCTGGGCGTGATCGTCACCGGCGGTTCGTCCAGCGTGAAGGATGGCTGGGGTCCCATGCGCGAGGCGGGGGCGTCGGCGCGCGCGATGCTGCTGAAAGCCGCCGCTGCGCAGTGGCAGGTGCCGGCCGCGCAATGCCGCACGCACGATGGCGCCGTGATCCACCCGGACGGCCGGCGCGCCAGCTACGCCAGCCTGGCGCAGCGCGCCGCCAGCATGGCCCCGGGCACGCCCGTGCTGAAACTGCCCAAGGATTTCAAGCTGATCGGCCAGCCGGCGCCGCGCCGCGACACGCCGTCCAAAGTGAATGGCAGCGCGAGGTTCGGCATCGATGCGCGCCCGCCCGGCATGCTGTACGCGGCCCTGCATTTGCCGCCGCGCCTGGGCGATATCCTGACCTCCTTCGATGCGGCACCCATCCTGGCCATGCCCGGCGTGACAAAGGTGCTGGACTTGACGCCGCACCTGGCGCAGCGCAGTGCCTCTTGCGCCGCCGTGGTGGCCGACACCTGGTGGCGCGCCAAACAGGCCGCCGCCGCCCTGCCGACGCAGTGGAAGGCCGGTGCGCAGGCGAACCTGTCGAGCGCTGGCGTGTATGCGCAGTTTGCCCGCCTGTTGGACACCGAAGCGGGCCATGCCTACCACGCCAGCGGTGAGGTGGAGGGCAAGGCCGCGCAGGGTTTGCGGCAGATTACCGCCGAGTACCGCGCGCCGTTCCTCGCGCACGCCGCCATGGAGCCCGTCAACTGTACCGCGCAAGTCAAAGACGGCAAGGTGATGCTGTGGGTCTCGACGCAGGCGCCTGGCATCGCCGTCGACGTGGCGGCAAAGGTGGCCGGCGTCGATGCGAAGGATGTGGCGATCGAGGTGCTGCTGCTCGGCGGTGGTTTCGGCCGCCGCCTGGAAGTGGACATGGTGGCGCAAGCCGTGGCCATCGCGCTGCAGTGCGGCGGTGCACCCGTGCAGCTGGTGTGGACGCGCGAACAGGATACACAGCACGATATGTACCGTCCCGCCGCGCTGGCGCGTTTTTCGGCACGCCTCGATGAGCACGGCCGCATCGCTTCCTGGGACAATAAATCCGTCAGCGGTTCCATTACGCACCAGTTTCTGCAACGTAACTTCGGTTTGCCCGGCGCGGGACCGGACAAGACCACGGCCGAAGGCGAATTCGACATGCCGTATGAAATCGCCAACCAGCGCATCGCCCACGTGATCGCGGACAGCCCCGTGCCGATCGGCTACTGGCGCTCCGTGGGGCATTCGCACAACGCATTCTTCAAGGAAAGTTTTATCGATGAACTGGCGCACGCGGCGGGGCAGGACAGCATCGCCTTCCGCCGCGCCATGTTGTTCAGGCATCCGCGTCACCTGGCCGTGCTCGACGCGGCGGTGGCCAGGGCGGGCAGTGCGCCGCCCGGCCATGCGCATGGCGTGGCCTTGCACCAGTCGTTTGGCAGCATCGTCGCGCAAGTGGCGCAAGTGTCCGTGGAAAATGGCGAGATCCGCGTGCAGCGCGTGGTGTGTGCCATCGATTGCGGCATCGCCGTCAATCCGAACATCATCGCCCAGCAGATGGAGTCGGCCGTGCTGTTTGGCCTGTCGGCGGCGCTGGGCGGCGAGATTACCTTCAAGGATGGCAAAGTCGAGCAAAGCAATTTCCACGACTATCCCGTGCTGCGCATGGGCCAGACGCCCGAGGTGGAAACCATCATCATCGCCAGTGCCGAGCATCCCGAAGGCGTGGGCGAGCCCGGTACGCCGCCCATCGCGCCGGCCGTGGCCAACGCCGTATTCATCCTGACGGGGAAACGGCTGCGCAGCCTGCCGCTGCGCCTGGCCTGATGTTTGCTATGCCAGGGTGGCGGCCAGCATGTTGCGCAGATTGCAGTCGCGCTGCCAGTCGCGCCGCTCCTGCGTGCTGCTGGCCAGCGCCGCCAGTTCCTCGGCGCTGAGCGCCTGCTGCGCCTGCACCATGCGGTGCGCCAGGCCGCCGTCGGGCAGCACCGTGCCGAAGAAGGCCACGTTGTCCTCGCGCTGGATCAGCAGGGTGGGGAAGTTGTCGATGTCGAGGTCGCCCACCACGTCGGCCTGGTCTTCGATGTCGATCCAGACGAAGATGGTATCCGGATGGCGCGCGGCCAGTTCCTCGAACGTGGCGCGGTAAGTGCCGCAGGTGCCGCACCACAGCGCGCACAGGCAGGCCACCGTCCAGCGTGGGCCGGCCAGTGCTGCCGCAACATCGGCGCGGTTATCGGTCGTGAGGGTCAGGCTGTGCATGGTCGTATCTAATTAGTAGGCGGATGGGCGCCGGCGCCCGATGCGCGTATTCTACCGCGCCCGGCCCCCTCAGTCCTGAGAATGCATGAGCTTGTTTAGCGGTGTTTTTTGATGTAATCGCCCTTTCTGGTGGATAATGCTGCTTATTGCGCGCTGATTACGCTGGTCCATGCTGTTTCCTGGCCCCGCAGCCTGACCCCTCCAGTCTGTTTTCATGCCCTGCCCGGTGTCAGCGCTCCCGCCTTTGTTTATTTTTATTATGGAATTAGCCAGCTTATGTTGAGTTACCGCCACGCCTTTCACGCGGGTAATCACGCCGATGTGTTGAAACATTATGTGCAGATTCAGTTGTTGCAATATCTGAATCAAAAAGATACCGCCTATAGTTATATCGATACCCACTCCGGCGCGGGCGTGTATGCGCTCGACGGTGGTTATGCTTCGAAAAATGCCGAGTACGAAACGGGCATCGCGCCCCTGTGGGACCGCACGGACTTGCCAGCCTCGCTGGCCGAGTACATGAAGCTGATCAAGGAAATGAATCCGAGCGGCAAGATGCGCTACTACCCGGGTTCGCCGTACTGCGCCGACAAGGTCAGCCGCGAGCAAGACCGTCTGCGCCTGTTCGAGTTGCATCCGGCCGATGCCAAGATTCTGGCTGACAACTTCCGCAAGGTCGAGGCGCATGCGCTGGCCCAGGGCGAGCGTCCGACCGTGCGCGGCAAGCGCGTGCTCATCACCAAGGCTGACGGTTTCCAGAGCCTGAAAGCCCTGCTGCCGCCGCCATCGCGCCGCGCGCTGGTGCTGATCGACCCGCCGTATGAAGACAAGATGGATTACCGCAAGGTCAAGGACACCCTGGCCGACGCCCTCGTGCGCTTCCCGTCGGGCATCTACGCCGTCTGGTATCCGGTGCTGCAGCGCATGGAATCGCGCCAGTTCGCCGACAAGCTCAAGCAATTGCCCAGCTCGGACTGGCTGCACGTGACGCTGACGGTCAACACGCCGTCGCCGGACGGTTTCGGCTTGCACAGCAGCGGCATGTTCATTTTGAACCCGCCGTACACGCTGGAGCCGATGTTGCGCGAAGTCATGCCTTACCTGGTCAAGGTGCTGGGCCGCGACGATGGCGCCAAGTTTGTGCTGGAAACGGGCAAGGGCGGACAGAAAAACACGGGCACGCGCCGGGTTTAATCCTTCGCCACACCCCACGCCAGGGCGTCCGCATCGGCGCCTGGGCGCAGCTCTCCCGTTTGCTGGCCGCGGAAGATGGCTTGCCGCAAGCCTTTTTCCAGGATGCCGAAGTTCTCCCGCACCAGGGCCTTGACCTCGGGATTGTGTCCCGCCTGGTCAACGGCCGCGTTGGTGGCCAGGCAGCCACGCTGCTGTGCGGCGCCCAGGTCGGCGTCAAGCACGCTCAGCAGCAATGTGCGTAGCCGCTCCCTGACGGGGCCAGCTTGTTGCAATTGTTCCACGTTGTGACGGCTGCGCTGCTGGTAGTGCCGCAGCGTCTGCTCATATGGCGCTTGCTTGCTGGAGAAAGCGTTGCACAGGCTACCCCGTCCCCGTCCCGTCGCCTTGGCCAGGTCTTGCGCCGAGGTGGCTTCATAGCCGCTTCGCCAAAAGGTGTCCGTGACGGCGTCCAGCACCTGTTCCTGCTCGAATTGTCGTGGTCGCGCCATGTTCAGCCTCCATGCATTTGGAATGACCGCACCATAACTGGCCTGAGTGCATCACGGCGTGTTTGGCACGCGCGCAACAGAGCACGGCGGGGAAGGGTCTATACTGGTTGCAGGCGCCGGACTATCCGGCCTCCGGCCAAGCCGCGGCCTGAGCGCGGCCCTGCATTGCTCTCGGGCCACTTAGTATGGATACTACCCTGTCATCGCCCGCATCGCCGTTGCACGATTTTTTTCTTGCGCGCCAGCCTATTTTGAACCGCGATCAGCGTCTGGTTGCCTATGAGTTGCTATTTCGCAATACTCGGCAGAACCAGGCCGTGATCGAAGGCGCAGCCGTGGCGGCCACGGCCACCGTGATAGCCCATGCTGCCGACCTGGGCATGGAGCAGGTGGTGGGCTTGCAACTGGCTTTCATCAATGTCGACGAAGTGGCGCTGATGAGCGACTTCATTCGCTTCCTGCCCCATCACCGCGTGGTGCTGGAAATATTGGAAACGGTGCGCGCCACGCCGGCCTTGCTGGCCCGCATCAGCAAGCTGCGCCAGGAGGGTTTCCGCTTTGCCCTCGACGATGTGGTGTTCGAGTCGGCTGACGTGCAGCAGTTGCTGCCGCTGATCGATGTCATCAAAGTCGATATTGCCGAGCTGACGCCGCAAGACCTGGCCAGGCTAGCGCAGGTGCTGGCCCTGTCGCGCAAGAAACTGCTGGCGGAAAAGGTGGAAACGCTGGCCCAGTTCGAGCAATGCCTGGACCTGGGCTTCGATTTTTTCCAGGGCTATTACTTTGCCCGTCCTGTCATTCTCAGCGGCAAGAAAATGTCGGCATCCGAGCTGGCCATCCTGCATTTGCTCGAATTGATACAGACCGACGTGGATAACCGCGAAATCGAACGCTGCATCAAGCACAATGCGACCATCAGTTTGAATTTGCTGCGCCTGGTCAATACGCCCGCCGTGGGTGCGGGTGCGCGCGTCGAAACCCTGAGTCAGGCCTTGCTGGTGCTGGGGCGGCGTCAGCTGCGGCGCTGGCTGCAGATCTTGCTGTACGTGAAGCCGGGTGTTCCTGCGCAATTTACTTCGCCGCTGCTGCAATTGGCCACCACGCGGGGCAAGTTGCTGGAGCTGATGACGGAAAAATTGTGCCCGGGCCAGCATCAATATGCGGATATCGGCTTTACGGTAGGCATCATGTCCCTGATGGACGCCCTGTTTTCCATACAGATGAGCGAAGTCGTCAGCAGCGTGCGCGTGAATAACAAGGTCAGCGACGCGCTGTTGTTCCGCCATGGCGAGTTGGGCAATATGCTGGCGCTGGTGGAGCTGATGGAGCAAGCCGATGGCAGTCCTGCCACCCTGGCCATGCTGGAGCAATTGCGGTTATCCGAAAGCGACCTCAACACCATCCAGCTTGCCGCCTACGAGTGGGTCAACGGTTACGTGCAGAGTATCGCGCCCGCGGCCCATTAGCCGATTAATTACTGTCCCAGCAACAAGAACACTGTCGGCTTCTTGTGGAAATCGGGCGCCTTGCCTGCCGCCAATTGTTTCTTCCACTGCCCGCCGTTCCACGTCTGCACGTTTTCCGTATCCAGGCTCAGGTCGGTGGCGACGCAGATCAGCGTCGACGGTGCGCATTGCGCCACCAGCGCTTCGAGCATGGCGGCGTTGCGGTATGGCGTTTCGATGAACAGCTGGGTTTGCTTTTCCGTGCGCGAACGCACTTCCAGTTCCTTGATGCGCTTGGCGCGCAGGGCTGCATCGGTGGGCAGATAGCCGTTGAAGGCGAAGCTCTGGCCGTTCAGGCCGCTGGCCATCACGGCCAGCAGGATCGACGACGGGCCCACCAGCGGGCGTACTTTGATGCCATGCTGATGCGCCAGGCGCACCAGGTCGGCGCCGGGGTCGGCCACGGCGGGCACGCCCGCCTCCGAGACGAGGCCCGCATCGCGTCCCGCCAGCAAGGGCGCCAGCAAGCCGGCCAGCGCTTGCGCCGGGGTGTTCACGTTCAGTTCGGAAATGGTGATTTCCTGCAGCGGCTTGGCCAGCGGATGCTGGTTGCCGATCAATTTCAGGAAGGCGCGCGCCGTCTTGGCGTTTTCCGCGACGAAATAATCGAGCTGCGAGGTGATTTGCCGCACCTGCTCGGGAATAATGTGGGACAGCGGATCGATTGCGCCTTCGGACAGGCCAAGGTGGTTGGGGATCAGGTACAGGGTGCCGGTCATATTCTACTTATGGGTAAATTAAATGGTGAAAAAGGCCACGCCTGCCTTGCGCAGCATGCCCGTCAGGGCGATCAGCGGCAAGCCGGTGAGGGCGGTGGGGTCAACGCTGTCGATGCGTTCGAGCAGGGCGATGCCCAGGCCTTCGTTCTTGGCACTGCCGGCGCAATCGTACGGTTGTTCGATGCGCAGGTAGGCGTCCAGTTCGGCATCGGGCAAGTCGCGCACGGTGACGACGGTCTGGATATCTTCCACTTGCGCCACGGCGGGCGAGTGGCGCCCGTCGAGCAGGCACAGGGCCGTATGGAACACGGTCTGGCGCCCGCGCATGGTTTGCAGTTGCAGCAGGGCGTTGGCATGGTTGCCCGGTTTGCCGATCTGCGCGCCATCCAGGGTGGCGACCTGGTCGGAGCCGATGACGAGGCTGCCAGGGTAGTGGTCGAGCACGGCCTGCGCCTTGGCCTGGGCCAGGCGCAGGGCTGTGGCGCTGGGGCTTTCAGCGGGCAGGGGGCTTTCGTCGAGATCGGGCACGGCCACCTCGAAAGGCAGGCGCAGTCGTTCCAGCAGTTCTTTGCGGTAGGTCGAACTCGATGCAAGAATCAAGCGCAATGGGGCGGAAGTTGGTATCATTCGGTAGTGGATGGCGGCCGACATGGCCGCGCTGGTCGATGTCAGGGGAATTTCACGCAAATTCCAAGGCGCAGAGCCCATAACTGAGGCCCCATGCGGCATGACGGTGTTGATGAGTGTTTATAACTGAGTTTGTCACGAATACGGCAATCAAGTCGTCAAAAAGATGCTAAGGCTTTGACTCGGTGCTGAAAACCCTGTTATTATCGCAGGTTTTCCGGGGAAATTTTCTACCAATGAATGCTTTTGTGATCGACGCCTTTGATTTTTGTCGTATCAGCGGGAGCCGCGAGGGTGTAACTCCTGTCGCTGAAATGACCCGGTTGACCAAGGATTGTGCAGATGCTTCCGGCGAGATCGCCTGGAAGATCGTCGGCGGCACCAGCAAGCTGGGCTACCCACAACTGACCTTGTCGGTCAACGGCACCGTTCAGCTGGTTTGCCAGCGCTGCCTGACCCCGTATGCTTACGCAATTGATTCGACGACTACTCTGATGCTGGGCAAGGATGACGAGCACGCGGACGAGATCGAAGAAATCATCAACGATGAAACGATCGACGTGATCGTCGGCAGCCGCAGCATGGATGCCGCGGCCCTGATCGAAGATGAAGCCTTGCTGGCCCTGCCGCAGGTACCCAAACACGACGTCTGCCCCGATACGGCGCAGCTCGATGCTCTCAAGACTGAAAAGAAGTCGCCGTTTGCGGCACTGAAGGACTTGAAGCCAGAATAAGTAGTAAAGGGGTCTCCCCAATCAAAGAACGTGTCAAACGCGTGTAGTAATCGAGTATGGCAAGTGTAGTGAAATGTAATTGTAATAAACGATGTCGGTCCGGGCTATTTTCGGGTAGTCTTTGCCGCTGGGATACTCGATTCGCAGGTATTTGCCAATCGATTGTGCTAAAATTTTAGAACTTATGTATTAGGAGTCATCATGGCAGTTCAACAGAACAAGAAAACCCCTTCCAAGCGCGGCATGCACCGTTCGCACGACTTCCTGGTCGCGCCGCAATTGAGCGTCGAGCCAGTTACCGGCGAAACGCACCTGCGTCACCATATCAGCCCTAACGGCTTCTATCGTGGCCGCAAAGTGTTGAAGACCAAAAACGACGAGTAATCGACGTTTTTGTTGGGTAAGATGAAAGCGGTGTTGCGTGGTTATTCGGCGTGGCGCCGCTTCTTCTTTTTTATCGGCTGCAATTCATCTTGCATACCCGTCATTTTGAATCACGCTGTCCAGGTCTGTGCATGACATGCTGCGCCCTGCATATGCTCCAGTCCGATTCACATCTTGCCGCACGCCCGCAGCGGTATTGAATCAACACAAATGACAATCAAAATTTCTATCGACTGCATGGGCGGAGATCATGGTCCCTCAGTCACTATCCCCGCAGCAATTTCCTTCGTAAAACATGAGCCTGAAGCCGAACTGATCCTTGTTGGATTGGAAGACGTGATCCGTGCCGAACTGAAGAAACATAAAGCCGACACGCACCCGCGCCTGTCGGTATTGCATGCCTCCGAACAAGTTACCATGGACGATCCCCTGGAAGTGGCCCTGCGCCGCAAGAAGGATTCCTCCATGCGCGTGGCCATCGAACAGGTCAAGAGCGGCGCGGCGCAAGCCTCCGTTTCCGCCGGTAATACGGCAGCCCTGATGGCCGTGTCGCGCTACGTATTGAAAACCATGTCCGGCGTCGACCGCCCGGCCATTTGCAGCATCTTGCCGAATCAAAAGAACGGCCCCACCTACATGCTGGACCTGGGTGCCAACGTCGATTGCGAACCGCATCACTTGCACCAGTTCGCCATCATGGGCTCCGTGCTCGTTTCCGCCATGGAAGGCATCGAACGCCCGACGATCGGCTTGCTGAACGTGGGCACGGAAGATATCAAGGGCAATGAAGTGGTGAAACTCACCTCGAAGCTGCTACAGGCCGACCACGAGCGTGGCGCGCTGAACTTCTACGGCAACGTGGAAGGCAACGATATCTTCAAGGGCACGACCGATATCGTCGTCTGCGACGGCTTTGTCGGCAATGTCACCCTGAAAGCCATCGAAGGCCTGGCGCGCCTCATGAAGGACGTGCTCACTTCCGAATTCAAGCGCAACCCGATCACCATGCTGGGCGCGCTGATCGCCCGCGGGGCCTTGAAAGCCATCGGCAACCGCCTGAATCCTTCGCGTTACAACGGCGCCAGCCTGCTGGGCTTGCGTGGCCTCGTCTTCAAGAGCCATGGCAGCGCAGATGCCTATTCGTTTGAATGGGCCTTGCGCCGCGCTTTTGATGCGGCAAAAAATGACGTGCAAGCGCACTTGGCCAGCCTGATCGCCGAGCTGATGCCGCGCACGCCAGTACCGGACGAACCTACATCAACAAGCTCTACCATTTAGTGGACGGGTACTTGCATGACTGTTTTTAGCAAAACTTACAGCAAAATTATCGGCACTGGCAGTTACTTGCCGGAGAGGCGCGTCACCAACCAGGACTTGACCGAACAGCTCGCCGCCAAGGGCATCGAGACGTCGGATGAATGGATCGTCTCGCGCAGCGGCATTTCGGCGCGCCATTACGCGGCACCAATGCAAAACTCCTCGGACCTGGGCGTGGAAGCGGCCAAAAAAGCCCTGGAGATGGCGGGCCTGAATGGCAACGATCTGGACCTGATCATCGTCGCCAGCTCGACCCCCGATTTCTTCGGCAGCTTCCCCAGCACCGCCTGCATCGTGCAGAGCAAGCTGGGCATCACGAATAACTGCGCCGCCGTCGACGTGCAAGCCGTCTGCAGCGGCTTCGTGTATGCAGTCGCCACGGCCGATAGTTTTATTCAATCTGGCATGCACAAGAATGTGCTGGTGATCGGCGCCGAAGTGTTTTCGCGCATCCTCAATTTCGATGACCGCGGCACCTGCGTGCTGTTCGGTGACGGCGCCGGCGCCATCGTCATGACAGCCTCCACCGAGCCAGGCATTCTGGCCACCAAGCTGCACGCGGACGGCCGCCACTCGAATATCCTCAGCGTGCCGGGCAGCGTGGCAGGCGGCGCGCTGGCAGGTAGCGCCTTCCTCTACATGGACGGCCCGGCCGTGTTCAAGCTGGCCGTGTCCGTACTGGAAAAAGTCGCGCACGAAGCTTTGACCCACGCCAACATGACGGCGGACCAGATCGACTGGCTGATCCCGCACCAGGCGAACATCCGCATCATGAACAGCACGGCCAAGAAACTCGGCTTGCCACTGGAAAAGATGGTCGTCACCGTCGACCAGCATGGCAACACCTCGGCGGCCTCGATCCCGCTGGCGCTGGACATCGCCGTGCGCGACGGCCGCGTCAAGAAGGGCGACAACGTCATGATGGAAGGCGTGGGCGGCGGCTTTACCTGGGGCGCCGTGCTGGCGCGCATGTAATCCCGCAATACTATTAAAAAAACGGAGTCACCATGACACAATTTGCATTTGTTTTTCCAGGCCAAGGCTCGCAAGCGATTGCGATGCTCGACGGTTTTGCCGGCAACCCCGTGGTGGCCCAGACCGTGGCCGAAGCGTCGGACGCCCTGCAATTCGATCTGGGCAAGCTGATCGCCGAAGGTCCCAAGGAAGAACTGGACCTGACCACCAACACGCAACCGGTGATGCTGACGGCGGCCGTGGCTTTCTACCGCGCCTGGCTGGCAGCGGGCGGCCCCGTGCCGAACGTCGTGGCCGGTCATAGCCTCGGTGAATACTCGGCGCTGGTCGCCGCCGGCGTCATCTCGTTCAAGGATGCCGTGCCGCTCGTGCGTTTCCGCGCGCAAGCCATGCAGGAAGCCGTGCCCGTGGGGCAGGGCACGATGGCTGTCGTGCTGGGCCTGTCGGATGACGACGTGCGCGCCGCCTGCGCGGAAGCGGCGGCGGAAAACCCGGCCCTGGTGGTCGAGCCTGTCAATTTCAATGCCCCAGCGCAAGTGGTCATCGCCGGCCATACGGCTGCCGTCGAGCGCGCCTGCGAACTGGCCAAAGCCAAGGGCGCCAAGCGCGCCATGAAGCTGCCCGTCTCGGCACCGTTCCATTCGTCCTTGCTGAAACCGGCTTCGGACCGTTTGCGCGAATACATGGCTGGCTTGAGCTTCTCGGCGCCGCAGATCGCCCTGATCAACAACGTCGACGTGGCCATCGTCAATGATGTCGCCGGCATCAAGGATGCGCTGGTGCGCCAGGCAGCCAGCCCCGTGCGCTGGGTGGAAACCATGCAGAAGGTGGCTCTTGATGGCATAACGCAAGTGATCGAGTGCGGTCCGGGCAAGGTCCTGATGGGCCTGGCCAAGCGCATCGATCCGGTGCTGGTGGGCGACGCTATCGTCGACCAGGCATCGCTGGAACGCATTTTGACGCAGCTCAAGTAAACATCAGATCGCGGCAGCCTGCCTGCCGCGCTTGCTTTTAAGGATACTCATGAATTTAGCAAATCAAGTCGTGCTGGTCACGGGCGCCTCGCGCGGCATCGGCCGCGCCATCGCCACCGAACTGGGCAAGCAGGGCGCCACCGTGGTTGGCACCGCCACCTCGGAAAGCGGCGCGCAAGCCATCACCGATTACCTGGCCGCCGAAGGCGTGGCGGGCAAGGGCCTGGTCCTGAACGTGACCGATGCGGCGCGCTGCGCGGCCGTCGTCGATGAAGTGCAGAAAACCTACGGCAGCCTGTCGATCCTGGTCAACAATGCGGGCATCACGCAAGACCAGCTGGCCATGCGCATGAAGGATGAAGAGTGGGATAGTGTGATTTCCACCAACCTGTCGGCCGTCGGACGCCTGTCGCGCGCCGTGTTGCGCGGCATGATGAAAGCCAAAACTGGGCGTATCATCAATATCACGTCGGTGGTAGCCTCGTCGGGCAATCCAGGGCAAATGAATTACGCGGCGGCCAAGGCCGGCGTGGAAGGCATGAGCCGCGCCCTGGCGCGCGAAATCGGCAGCCGCAACATTACCGTGAACTGCATCGCCCCCGGCTTCATCGATACCGACATGACCAAGGCCCTGAGCGAAGAGCAGCACGCGGCCCTGTTGACGCAAATTCCCCTGTCCCGCCTGGGCAAACCGGAAGACGTGGCAGCGGCGGTGGCCTTTCTGGCCTCGCCGCAAGCGGCATATATCACCGGCACGACCCTGCACGTGAACGGCGGAATGTATATGAATTGATGTGAAAGGTAGACGGGGCGGGCGTTTGTGGCATGATTCAACGGTCGTTTTTGTCTATAATCGCATCTTTTAGCAGCAGCTTCGGTTGAATTAGCAGCAGACACCGAAATTAGTATTCGGACGCGCAAACCTGATAAAATGCGCGCACTTTCCGTAACACACACTTTGGAGCCATAACATGTCGGATATCGAACAACGCGTTAAGAAAATCGTCGCTGAGCAACTGGGCGTTGCAGAAGCAGACATCAAAATCGAATCCTCCTTCGTCGACGATCTCGGCGCCGATTCCCTGGACACCGTGGAACTGGTCATGGCCCTGGAAGACGAATTCGAAATGGAAATCCCTGACGAACAAGCTGAAAAAATCACCACCGTGCAACAGGCGATCGACTACGCCACTGCACACGTCAAGGCCTAAGCCTGTCTGACCGACTTCAGGAGAATCGCTTGAGCCGTTCTAAAAACCGTCGTGTTGTTGTAACAGGCCTGGGCTGTGTTTCACCTGTCGGCAATACTATTGCCGAGGCGTGGGGCGCAATCATTGAAGGTAAATCCGGCATTGCCACGATTACCAAGTTTGATGCATTGCCCTTCACCACGCATTTTGCCGGTGAAGTCAAAGGCTTCAATATCGAAGAGTACATCTCCGGTAAGGAAGCCCGCCACATGGATACCTTTATCCATTACGGCATGGCTGCAGGCATCCAGGCGATGCAGGACTCCGGTCTGGAAGTGACCGAGGAAAATGCCGAGCGCATCGGCGTGATCATCGGTTCTGGTATCGGTGGCTTGCCGCTGATCGAGGAAACCAAATCCGAGTACGAAAAGCGCGGTCCGCGCCGTATCTCGCCATTTTTCGTGCCTGCCTCGATCATTAACATGATTTCTGGCAACCTTTCGATCAAATATGGTCTGAAGGGCCCGAACCTGGCGATCGTGACGGCGTGTACCACCGGTTTGCACAGCATTGGCGCTGCCGCGCGCATGATCGAGTACGGCGATGCCGACGTCATGATTGCCGGCGGTGCTGAATCGACCGTGTCGCCGCTGGGCCTGGGCGGTTTCGCTTCGGCACGTGCCTTGTCGACCCGCAACGACGATCCGGCAACGGCATCGCGTCCGTGGGATACCGACCGCGACGGCTTCGTGCTGGGTGAGGGCGCTGGTGTCATGGTGCTGGAAGAGTACGAGCACGCGGTGGCCCGTGGTGCCAAGATCTATGCCGAAGTGAATGGTTTCGGGATGAGCGCAGATGCTTATCACATGACCTCGCCGCTGGAAGATGGTAGCGGCGGCAGCAAATCGGTGATCGCAGCGCTCAACAACGCAGGCTTGAACCCGGATCAGATTCAGTACCTGAACGCGCACGGCACGTCGACCCCGCAAGGCGACGTGGCGGAAGTGATGGGCATCAAACGCACCTTCGGCGAGCATGCCAAGCATCTTGTCGTCAACTCGACCAAGTCGATGACGGGCCATTTGCTGGGCGGCGCGGGCGGTCTGGAAGCGGTGTTTACGGTGCTGGCATTGCACCATCAGGTGTCGCCACCGACCATCAACATCTTCAACCAGGATCCGGCTTGCGATCTCGATTTCTGTGCCAACACGGCGCGGGATATGAAGATCGATTATGCAGTGAAGAATTCGTTCGGCTTCGGCGGAACGAATGGCACGCTGATTTTCGGTAAAGCGAAATAAGTAGGAACTTTCAAGCGCTCGCTACGGTCAAACCGTAGTGAGCGCTGATTCAGCGCCAACGTTCGTTGGTGCCTGAATTTGCCCGGCATGGTGCCGGCGCGCCTGATGTTTTCCCCTTTGAGTTGGCAATATGTCGATTGCGGTAGCGGCTGTCATTCGCACGCCTGTCTGTTTGCGCCTGCTGCAAGCGCTGCTGGGACTGTGCGCCTTGCTGGCCGCCTGGCCCTTGAGTGGCGTCTGGCGTGCTGCGGCCCTGTCCGGCCCCGGCCTTGGCCAGCTGGTGGGCGGCTATGCGCTGGGCTGGCCCGGTGCGCTGCCGAGTGCGGCTGGCGGCGTGTTGTTGCTGGCTTTGCTGCGCAGGCGCAGAACGCGGCAGGCGCTTGATATTTCGCCGGGTGGTCAGCTGCGGCTGGCGGTATATCTGGAGCATGGCGGAGCGCCGTCCGGCTCGGAGGCCTTGGTGCCGACTGTGTTGCGTCTGTTGCCGGGCTCGACCTTATGGCCATCGCTGCTGGTGCTGTGCCTGGTGGATGCCGCAGGGCGGCGCACGCGGGTGCTGGTGCAGCGTGGCAGCAGCTGCGTCGCCTTCCGCCCGCTGGCCGTGGCGTGCCGGGCCATCGCGGCGCGCAGTGGGGAAGAATAAAAGTGGGGCGAACACTGAACTTCTTGCAGCGGGCCAACTCTATATCCATACAGGCGCCCACGCTGCATGACTACAGGGACATTGGGCGTGACGACAGAGCGCGAGTATGATCAGTTACTGGTCGAGCGGGTGCAGGCTGGCGACAAACGGGCATTCGATGTGCTGGTATCGAAATATCAGCGCCGCTTGATGCGCCTGGTGTCGCGCCTTGTGCATGACCCGGCGGAGGCTGAAGATGTGGTGCAGGAAACCTTTATCAAGGCATACCGGGCACTGCGCCATTTTCGCGGCGATGCCGCTTTTTATACCTGGTTGTATCGCATCGGCATCAATTCGGCCAAGAATTATCTCGTCACGCAAGGACGGCGTGCTGCCACGTCCAGCGATGCCGACGCCGAGCAGGCGGAGTCCTTCGAGGATGGCAATAAATTACGCGACAACAATACGCCCGAATCAGTGCTCGCCAGCAAGCAGATTGCGGCCACCGTCAATGCTGCCATGCAGGTGCTGCCCATCGAGTTGCGCACGGCCATCGTGCTGCGCGAGATCGAGGGCCTCAGCTATGAAGAGATATCGGAGATCATGGTGTGCCCGATCGGTACCGTGCGCAGCCGCATTTTTCGCGCACGCGAAGTGATTGCGGAGAAATTGAAGCCGCTGTTGGACATGCCGATTGACAAGCGCTGGTAATCTGGGGAGTATGAGGTTGGCATGGCTGTGGACGGTTTTCGCACCGATTCTCTTGAAATGGCAGGACCCATCATGGATGCGCACACACGATTGCACGAGACGATTTCCGCCCTGGCCGATGGCGAGCTGGCGGCAGCTGAACTCGAACTGGCTTTTGCCGCCCTCGACACGCCATCGGGGCGGCAAGCCTGGGATGCCTATCGCCTGATCGGCGACGTCCTGCGCTCGGAGCAGTGCGGCCATGCCCTGAGCGCCCAGTTCGACGCGCGCCTGGCCAGCCAGTTGGCAGCCGAGGCGGCGCCTGGCGAACCGATTGCCCATCTGCCACTGTCCGCTGCCATCGTGCCGCCAGGCGCCGCCGAGCCGCTGGAGGCAGGGCCGCTGGCGCAGCGCTAGCGCTGCGGCGTCTTATGCCAGGCTTAACGTCCGCCTTGCCCTCTTGACACTGGACTTCAGTACGATTGACACTGTGTGCAGGCAGTATCTTGCTTTTGCGATATATTGTTGCGTTGTTTGCCATGCGTGCTGTCAGGTGTAGTGCCCCTGGGATTCCGTCATGACGGCCATTCATGCACGCAGGCAATCGCCTGATCCGCGGTTTGATCCGTTTATATACTCGAAAAGATCCTTACCATGAAAAAAAACATGTGTGCCGCCAGCAAGTCGTTTTCAGTGAAGACGCTTTCCGCCTTACTCTTCGGCACGGCTGGCGTCTTCCTTGCTCCCAGCATGCTGGGCCTGGCACCACAAGCGCACGCCGCCGTGCCGGCCGTGAAACTGCCTGATTTCTCGGACCTGGTCGACGCCGTTGGTCCGGCCGTTGTGAATATCCGCACCACTGAGCGCCTGAAGATGAATGCGCCCGGCGCGGGTGGCCAGGATGAGCAGGAAATGCAGGAATTCCTGCGCCGCTTCTTTGGCGGCGCCATGCCGACGCCGCGCCAGCAGGCGCCGCGCGGTGGCCGCCGTGCCGTGCCGCAGGAGCAGGAAGTGCAGCGCGGCGTCGGTTCCGGCTTCATCATCTCGGCTGATGGCTACGTGTTGAGCAATGCCCATGTGGTCGATGGCGCCGACGAGGTCTACGTGACCCTGACGGACAAGCGCGAATTCAAGGCCAAGGTGATCGGTGCCGATGCGCGCACCGACGTGGCCCTGCTGAAAATCGAGGGCGCCAATCTGCCGCGCCTGACCATCGGCGACTCGGACAAGATACGCGTGGGCGAGTGGGTCATCGCCATCGGCTCGCCATTCAACCTGGAAAATACGGTGACGGCCGGCATTATCTCCGCCAAGTCCCGCGATACGGGCGACTATCTGCCCCTGATCCAGAGCGACGTGGCTGTCAATCCCGGTAACTCAGGCGGTCCGCTGATCAATATGCGCGGCGAAGTGATCGGCATCAATTCGCAGATCGCCACCCTGTCCGGTGCCTACAACGGCATTTCGTTTGCCGTGCCCATCGATGAAGCCATGCGCGTGGGCGAGCAGCTGAAAAAGACGGGCAAGGTCGTGCGCGGGCGCATCGGCGTGCAGATCGGTGAAGTGAGCAAGGACGTGGCGGAATCGCTGGGCTTGCCGAATGCCAAGGGCGCGCAAGTGTCGATGGTGGAGCCGGGTGGTCCGGCCGACAAGGCGGGCATCAAGCCGGGCGACATTATCCTGAAATTTAACGGCGCCCAGATCGAACGTTCGTCCGACCTGCCGCGCCTGGTAGGCGGCGCCGCTGTCAACGGCAAGTCCACGGTGACTGTCTGGCGCAAGGGTGCGCAGCAGGATGTTTCCGTCACCGTCGTCGAGCTGGAAGGCGAGAAAACGGCGAAGAAGGGTGGCAGGGAGCCGGAAGCGCAAGCCGTCAACGCACTGGGCCTGAAGGTCAGCGACGTGCCGGTCGCGAAGAAACAGGAATTGAAGATCGAAGCCGGCGTGCTGGTCGACGATGCGAATGGCGTGGCGGCCCTGGCCGGCCTGCAGCCTGGCGATGTGATCTTGCAATTGAACAACGTTGCCGTGAAAGATGCCAAGCAGTTCAATGCCCTGGTGGCCAAGCTCGATCCGAAGAAGTCGTCGGCCGTGCTGGTGCGCCGTGGCGACACGGCACAATTCGTTTCGCTGCGTCCTTCGGCCAAGTAAGTTTCTGATTTCACTGCGTTCCGGCCTCGGCCGGGACGATTTTCCTCCTTTTTCATGCACTTCACCCTCTATTCCCGCAGTTACTGCCATTTATGCCAGGACATGCTCGACGCCTTGCTCTTGCTGCAGCCGCCTGAAAAGCCGTTCACAGTGGATGTGATCGATATCGATGCCTCGCCCGATGCATCGCTGCTGGCGCGCTTCGATGAGTTGGTGCCGGTGTTGTTTGGCGATCTGGCCCAACCCGAGCTATGCCATTATTTTCTTGACGAGGCCGCTGTACGGCGCTGCCTGGCGTAGCTTAAATGCCAATATCGACACTGCATTGCACCATTCCAGTGTCGGAAACAGTTGAAAATGTCGCCTTGCCCCGGTGCTGGCCTCTGAAAGACGGGCTTTCCGCTCTGAAATCCGGTAAAATGGGGAGGTCGAAAAAGCTACTGTCCGAGGCAGCAGCTTCTGTCGCTTCAAAAGCGCTCGCCTGGGCATGCAGATGTCCTGCTCGGAGCGCTTTTTTCATCATGAGTGGGGCGCCCCGTGTTGGCCCTGTTTGGCCCGGACATGATCCCCTTGATTCCTGTTAAAGCAGTGTTGTCACTCGCACATATATTAGTTAATGAATAACATACGCAACTTCTCCATCATCGCCCATATTGACCACGGTAAATCGACCCTGGCTGACCGCATCATTCAATTGTGCGGCGGCTTGTCCGACCGCGAGATGGAGGCGCAGGTGCTCGATTCGATGGATCTGGAGCGCGAGCGCGGCATTACCATCAAGGCGCAAACGGCGGCCCTGCACTACAAGGCGCGCGATGGCCAGATCTACAACCTGAACCTGATCGATACGCCGGGCCACGTCGACTTCAGCTATGAAGTGTCGCGCTCGCTGTCCGCGTGCGAAGGCGCGCTGCTGGTGGTTGACGCGTCGCAAGGCGTGGAAGCGCAAACGGTTGCCAACTGCTACACGGCGCTGGACCTGGGCGTGGAAGTGGTGCCCGTCCTGAACAAGATCGACTTGCCGAACGCAGACCCACCGAACGCCATTGCCGAAATCGAAGACGTGATCGGCATCGACGCGGCCGACGCCGTGCATTGCTCGGCCAAGACGGGCTTCGGCGTGCTGGATGTGCTCGAGCAACTGATCGTCAAGGTGCCGCCACCGAAGGGTGACCCCGATGCGCCGCTGCAGGCGCTGATCGTCGACTCCTGGTATGACGCCTATGTGGGCGTGGTCATGCTGGTGCGCGTGGTCAACGGTACCCTGAAACCGAAAGACAAGATCCGCCTGATGGCCACCGATTCGGTGCAGTTGGTGGAAGACATCGGCGTGTTCTCTCCCCGTTCGCAATCCTTGCCGCAATTGTCGGCAGGCCAGGTGGGCTTCATCATCGCCGGCATCAAGGAACTCAAGGCAGCCAAGGTGGGCGATACCGTCACCCTGGTCAGCCGTCCTGCCGCTGCGCCATTGCCCGGCTTCAAGGAAGTGCAGCCGCAAGTGTTTGCCGGCCTGTTCCCCGTCGAGGCGAACCAGTACGACGCGCTGCGCGACTCGCTGGAAAAGCTGAAATTGAACGACGCGGCCCTGATGTACGAGCCGGAAGTGTCGCAGGCGCTGGGCTTCGGCTTCCGCTGCGGCTTCCTGGGCTTGCTGCACATGGAAATCGTGCAGGAACGCCTCGAGCGCGAATTCGACATGGACCTGATCACCACGGCGCCAACCGTGGTGTATGAAGTGATCCAGCGCGACGGCACCATGATCAACGTCGACAATCCGTCGAAGATGCCCGATCCGTCGCGCATCGAGGAAGTGCGCGAGCCTATCGTCACGGTCAATCTGTACATGCCGCAGGAATACGTGGGTTCCGTGATTACCCTGTGTATCGGCAAGCGCGGCATCCAGATGGACATGAGTTACCACGGTCGCCAGGTCAAGCTGGTCTACGAGATGCCGATGGCCGAGATCGTGCTGGACTTCTTCGATCGCCTGAAATCGACGTCGCGCGGCTATGCCTCGATGGATTACGAGTTCAAGGAATACCGCGCGGCTGACGTGGTCAAGGTCGACATGCTGATCAACAGCGAAAAAGTCGATGCGCTGGCCATCATCGTCCACCGTTCGAACAGCCAGTACCGTGGCCGCCAGGTGGCCGCCAAGATGCGCGAACTGATCCCGCGCCAGATGTTCGACGTGGCCATCCAGGCGACCATCGGCGCCAACATCATTTCGCGCGAGAACGTAAAAGCCTTGCGTAAGAACGTGCTGGCCAAGTGCTATGGCGGCGATATCAGCCGCAAGAAAAAATTGCTGGAAAAGCAAAAAGCGGGTAAGAAACGCATGAAGCAAGTGGGTTCCGTGGAGATCCCGCAAGAGGCGTTCCTGGCAATTTTACAAGTGGATGGTTAATCAATGAACCTGCAAGTGATTTTAGGAAACTTCGCTTTAATCCTGTTCGTGCTGATGGTGTTGACGGGCCTGGTCTGGTGCCTGGATGTGTTTTATCTGTCCGGGCAGCGCCGCCTGGCTGCCGACCGCGCCCTTGCCGAGTTCGATGCGCGCCAGTCCAAGCTGGCCGCCGAGGGCATCAAGTCCGATGCGGGTGGCAGCCGCGCGACCATTGAGGCAGCGCTGTTGCGCCAGCCGACCTGGGTAGAGTATTCGGGCAGTTTCTTTCCCGTCATCGCCCTGGTGTTCTGCCTGCGCTCGTTCCTGTACGAGCCATTCAAGATTCCGTCGAGCTCGATGGTGCCAACCTTGCTGGTGGGCGATCTGATCCTGGTCAACAAGTTCACCTATGGCATTCGTTTGCCGATCGTCAACAAACGCATCATTGAAGTCAACGATCCGCAGCGCGGCGACGTGATGGTATTCAAGTACCCGAAAGATCTGTCGCAAGACTATATCAAGCGCGTAATCGGCGTGCCCGGTGATAAAATCACCTATGAAAACAAGCGCTTGACGGTGAATGGCAAGGAAGTGGCCTACACGCCGCTGGACGACTACCTGGATGATGAAAGCACTGTTTACCACAAGCAGCTGGAAGAAAACCTGACGGGCGTGAGCCACCGCATCCTCAACGACGAGCCTGCTCCTACGTTGAATTTGCGCGAAGTGAAGGATTTCCCGCACAAGGAGGCGTGCAACTACAACGAAGACGGTTTTACGTGTGTGGTGCCACAAGGCAATTACTTCATGATGGGCGATAACCGCGACAATAGCGCGGACAGCCGTTACTGGGGTTTCGTGCCGAACGAGAATATCGTCGGCAAGGCTTTCCTGGTGTGGATGAACTTCAGCAATCCGAAACGCGTGGGCGGCATACACTAAGCCGGCCGGGTCTGTAATGGGCCGACCATGGCTGCCGCGCCGATTCCCCGCGCGGCGGCCAGCCGAATTACTCAGATGATACAGAAACAACAATGAATCTTCAGCTATTGCAAACCCGTTTAGGCTATACGTTCCAGGATGCTGGCCTGTTGCAGCAAGCCTTGACGCATCGTAGCCACAGCAGTTTGCATAATGAGCGGCTGGAATTCCTCGGCGACTCCATTCTCAACTGCGTGGTCGCCTCCATCCTGTACGAACGCTTCAAGTCCATCGACGAGGGCGACCTGTCGCGCTTGCGGGCCAACCTGGTGAAACAGCAGTCGCTGTATGAAATCGCGCAAAAGCTGGAACTGTCGCAATTCCTGCGCCTGGGAGAAGGCGAGCTGAAGTCGGGCGGTTTCCGCCGTCCGTCCATCCTCGCCGATACCCTGGAAGCTTTGCTGGGCGCGATTTTTCTCGATACGGGCTTTGACGCGGCCAGCACGGTGATCCGCGCCTTCTACATTCCCATCCTCGACTCGGTCGATCCGCAAACCCTGGGCAAGGATGCCAAGACCCTGCTGCAGGAGTTTTTGCAAAGCAAGAAAATTTCGCTGCCACAATACAACGTGGTGGCTACCCACGGGGCCGCCCACAGCCAGGAATTCGAGATCGAATGCCTGGTGCCGAAATTGAATATCCAGGTCTACGGCCGTGGCGGAAGCCGCCGCGCCGGTGAGCAAGCCGCCGCCAAACTGGCGTTGGACGTGGCCGAGCAGGCGCTGTTGAAGTCGCCAGCCGCCAGCCGCAAGCCCAAACCGCGCGCCGCCCAGCTCAAGCTGGCCGGTATTGCCACCATCCAGAGCGACGACGCGGCAGCCCCGGCTGTTCCTGCGAACGCCGCTCATACTAAACAGAATCGACACTAGCATGACAGCCACCAAAATGCCCGACAACTTCCGCTGTGGCTATATCGCCATCGTGGGCCGCCCCAACGTGGGCAAATCGACCCTGATGAACGTGCTGATCGGCGCGAAGGTCAGCATCACTTCGCGCAAGGCGCAAACTACGCGCCACCGCATCACCGGCATCCAGACGGTGCCGGACGCGCAATTCATCTACGTCGACACGCCCGGCTTCCAGACGCGCCATTCGAACGCGCTGAACAAGACGCTGAACAAGACCGTCACGAACACGCTGATTTCCTCGGATGTGATTTTGTACGTGATCGAGGCGGGCACGTTCGGCCCGGCCGACCAGCAAGTGATGGATTTGCTGCCGAAGGAAGTGCCATGCATCCTGGTCATCAATAAATCCGACCGCGTCAAGGACAAGGCTGTATTGTTGCCGTTTGCACAAAAGATCGCCGCCATGCGCGACTTCGCCGCCATCGTGCCCGTCTCCGCCAAGCTGCATTTCCAGCTGGAAGGCTTGCAGAACGAGATCAAGCGCTTCTTGCCGGAAAACCAGCCGATCTTTGGCCCGGACGACATCACGGACCGCAGCGAAAAATTCCTCGCTTCGGAAATCGTGCGTGAAAAACTCTTCCGCTTCGTGGGTGACGAATTGCCGTACACGAGCACCGTGCTGATCGAGAAATTCGAGCAGGAAGGCGATCTGCGCCGCGTGTTTGCCGCCATCCTGGTCGAGCGCGATACGCATAAATCCATGATCATCGGCAACAAGGGCGCGCGCCTGAAGGAAGTCTCCACCCAGGCTCGCCTGGATATGGAAAAACTGTTCGGCGGCCCCGTGTACCTGGAAATCTGGGTCAAGGTCAAATCGGGCTGGGCCGACAACGAGGCGGGCTTGCGCGCCTACGGCTACGAGTAATCCGCAACCCGGGGGCGACGCCACACGCATGAGCACCACCACGCCAGCGCAGCCTGAGCTCGCGCCAGCTTCATCTGCTGTCCCCGCGCCGGTGGCGATCGCGCCGCCGGCCACACCTTCCGCAGCGCCGCCACGGCGCAGCCGTCCGCCCGCGCGCGACGGCCGCATCACGGGCCAGCCAGCCTTCGTGCTGCACAGCTACCCGCATAAAGAAACCAGCCTCATCGTCGACGTGTTTACGCGCGAATACGGCCGCATTGCGCTCGTCGCCAAGGGCGCCAAGCGGCCCCATTCCCAGTTGCGCGGCGTGCTGCAGACGTTTCAACCACTGCAAGCGGGCTGGACGGGCAAATCCGAACTGCGTATCTTGACGGGCGCCGAATGGGTGGGGGGCATGCTGCCGCTGGAAAAGACCGCCTTGCTGTGCGGCTTTTATCTGAACGAATTGCTGGTGAAACTGCTGGCGCGCGACGACCCGCATCCCGTCCTGTTCGACCACTACGTTGCCACCTTGAATCAACTGGCGCACAATGAGCCGCCGCCCATCGTGCTGCGCAAGTTCGAGCGCGCCCTGCTCAAGGAAACGGGTGTGGCGGCCGACCTGACGCGCTGCACGGGCACGCGCCAGGCGGTCGAGGCGGGACAGGTCTACGTGGTCGACCCGGAACGGGGGCCGCGCCCGGCGCGCGCCAGCGATGCCTGGCCGAAGATCACGGGCAAGACCCTGCTCGACATGGAGCGCGAAGATTATCTTGACGTGGCCACGCAGGCGCAAAGCAAGCTGCTGATGCGCTTTTTGCTGGCCCATCAACTGGGGGGCGCCACTTTGAACACGCGCCAGATACTGATCGATTTAATGCAGCTGTAGTGCTGCTCTTTACATTGCGGCGCTACGGCACTTTACGGATACCATCTTATGAGCTTTTTGCAGCCTTCCGGCCCCGTCATCGACCTGGGCGTCAATATCGACCACGTGGCGACCTTGCGCAATGCGCGCGGCACCGCCTATCCGGACCCGGTCCGCGCGGCCCTGCTGGCCGAACAAGCGGGCGCCGACGCCATCACCCTGCATTTGCGCGAAGATCGCCGTCACATCAAGGATGCGGACGTGATCGCCATCGCGCCGCAATTGCTCACGCGCATGAACCTGGAAGCGGCCGTGACGCAGGAAATGCTTGATTTCGCCTGCCGCATCAAGCCTGCCGACGTGTGCCTGGTACCGGAAAAACGCACGGAAGTGACGACCGAAGGGGGGCTGGACGTGGTGCGCTACTTCAAGGAAGTGCAGGCGGCGGTGAAGCAATTGCAAGGCGAGGGCATCCGCGTCAGCCTGTTCATCGATGCCGACGAGCAACAGATCGCCGCCGCTGCCGAACTGGGTGCGCCCGTGATCGAGTTGCACACGGGCCGCTACGCCGATACGGCAGGCGCCGAGCAGTTGGCGGAGCTGGAGCGCATCAAGGCGGGCGTGCTGTTCGGCGTGGGCCTTGGCTTGAAGGTCAACGCGGGCCACGGTTTGCATTACACCAATGTGCAGGCGATTGCCGCCATTCCGGATATTACTGAACTGAACATCGGCCACGCCATCGTCGCGCACGCCGTGTTTGTCGGCTGGGAAAACGCCGTGCGCGAAATGAAGGCCATCATGGTGGCCACGCGCCTGGGTCGCAAAGCATAAGTAACAGGACACGCCCATGATCTACGGCATCGGCACCGACATTTGCAAGATACCCCGCATCGAAGCGGCATTGGCGCGCCATGGCGAGCGTTTCGCGCAAAAGATACTGGGGCCGCAAGAGATGGAAAAATTCCGCGCCCGCAGTGCGAAAAACGCCGTGCGCGGCGTGCGCTTCCTGGCCACGCGCTTTGCGGCAAAAGAGGCGTTTTCCAAGGCCATCGGCCTGGGCTTGCGCATGCCCATGACCTGGCCCGCCGCGCAGATGCTGAACCACCCCAGCGGCAAGCCGATGATCGTTTGCAGCGGCGTGCTGGCGGAGTTCATGGAAAAGCACCGCCTGAGCGCGCAAGTGACGATCAGCGATGAAGAAGAATATGCGGTCGCGTTCGTGATCGTGGAGCAAGCAGCATAACTATAAGTGCGCTATAAGTGCACAATGAGCCAGCAATGACCGAAGCAAGCCCAGAACCATCCTTGGCGGAAACGCCACCCGACCCGCGCGCGCAGGTGCTGGCCACCGTCGCCAAGCTGCCAAATTTGCCCGGCGTGTACCGCTATTTCGACGCCACTGACAAGGTGCTGTATGTCGGCAAGGCGCGCGACCTGAAAAAGCGCGTCTCCAGTTACTTCCAGAAAAACCTGGCCAGCCCCCGCATCGCCATGATGGTCGAGCGCATCGCGCGCCTGGAAACCACCGTCACGCACAGCGAAGCGGAAGCATTGATCCTGGAAAACAACTTGATCAAGGCGCTGCAACCGCGCTACAACATCCTGTTTCGCGATGACAAGTCGTATCCGTATCTGAAAATCACCAATGGCGACGCGCCGCGCATGGTGTATTACCGTGGCGCGGTGGACAAGAAAAACCAGTATTTCGGGCCGTTTCCCAGTTCCTGGGCCGTCAAGGAATCGATGCAGATCCTGCAAAAGGTGTTCTTGATCCGCACCTGCGAAGACAGCGTGTATGCGAACCGCACGCGTCCCTGCCTGCTGCACCAGATCGGCCGCTGCAGCGCACCGTGCGTGGACCTGATCAGCAAGGAAGACTATAAAAACGACGTGGAAAATGCGGCACGCTTCCTGCGCGGGCGCCAGAGCGAAGTGATGGCCGACCTGGAAAAGAAAATGCACGCGTTTGCCGCCGAGCTGAAATTCGAGCAGGCGGTGGTAGTGCGCAACCAGATCGCCTCGCTGTCGCGCGTGCTGCATCAGCAAAGCATGGAAACGACGGGCGACGCCGATGTCGACATCCTCGCCGTGCTGGTGCAGGGCGGGCGCGCCTGTGTCAACCTGGCCATGGTGCGCGGCGGGCGCCACCTGGGCGACCGCGCCTACTTCCCCAGCCAGCTCAGCGATGCGGCGGCGATTGCCGAAGAAGCGATCGAGGTGGAAGTGCTCGCCGCCTTCCTGGCGCAGCACTACACGGAAAAATTCATCCCCGGCACCCTGATCCTGAATATCGAATTCGACCAGCCTGCCCTGATGGTGGCATTGATGGAACAGTGCGGCCACCGCATCAACCTGATCTTCCAGCCGCAGGGGCAGCGCCGCCAATGGCTGGAAATGGCGCAGAAGGGCGCCGAGATTTCGCTGGCGCGATTGTTGTCGGAGCAGGGTTCGCAGCAATCGCGCACGCGCGCGCTGGCCGAGGCCTTGCGCCTGGAAACGGAAGACCTCGACAGCCTGCGCGTGGAGTGTTTCGACATCAGCCATACGCAGGGCGAGGCGACGCAGGCGTCGTGCGTGGTGTTCCACCACCACGCCATGCAGAACGGCGAATACCGGCGCTACAACATCAACGACATCACGCCCGGTGACGATTATGCGGCCATGCGCCAGGTGCTGATGCGCCGCTATGAAAAGGTGGCCAATGGCGATGGCGTGATGCCCGACGTGGTGCTGATCGACGGCGGCAAGGGGCAGATTGAAATGGCGCGCCAGGTGTTCGCCGAGCTGGGACTCGATATCAGCTTGATTGTCGGCGTGGCCAAGGGGGAAGGGCGCAAGGTGGGCCTGGAAACCCTGCTGTTTGTCGATGGCCGTCCGGCGCAGGAACTGGGCAAGGAATCGGCTGCGCTGATGCTGATCGCGCAGATCCGCGACGAGGCGCACCGCTTCGCCATCACCGGCATGCGCGCCAAGCGGGCCAAGACGCGCCAGACCTCGCGCCTGGAAGAGATAGAAGGCATCGGCGCCAAGCGCCGGCAGAAGCTGCTGTCGCGCTTTGGCGGCTTGCGCGGCGTGGTCGACGCCAGCGTCGAGGACCTGATGTCGGTGGAGGGGATTTCGACGCAACTTGCGGAAGAGATTTACAAGCAGTTGCACTAATGAAGGGATCGCCTGGTCCGCTGCTGCGGCAACCGGACTAGGCTAATACCCTGGGGCCATGTAGACTAAGTAATCCTCAGGAAATTATTGTGAATTTATGACGAACAGAACCGGATGCTATGCAAGGCGCCCACTGCGACGCAGTGCGAGCACTGCTAGCAGCGGGCAACGCCGCAGAGCGCCGGTTATGGAAGTCAGAAATCAGAATAATTTATTGGGGGTTACTTAGGTGGCGCTTTCTTCACGCTTTCTTCATGTTCAATTTACCCGTCGGCCGATTGCTTCCTTATGCCTTTTAATATTCCCATCCTTTTGACCTGGCTGCGCGTGGCTCTGATTCCACTCGTCGTTGGCGTATTTTATTTGCCGCCGTCGATGCTGCTGCATGGCGACCAGAATCTGGTTGCCACCCTGGTCTTCATTGTTGCGGCCGTGACCGACTGGTTCGATGGTTTTCTCGCGCGACGCTGGAACCAGACCTCGGCCTTTGGCGCCTTCCTCGATCCGGTCGCCGACAAGCTGATGGTGGCGGGCGCCTTGCTGGTGCTGGTGCAGCTGGATCGTGTTAATGCCGTGCTGGCCTTTATCATCATCGGCCGCGAAATCACCATTTCCGCATTGCGCGAATGGATGGCACAGATCGGCGCATCGAAATCGGTGGCCGTCAGCTCGATCGGCAAGATCAAGACGGCCGCGCAAATGACGGCCATTCCCTTGCTGCTGTACCACGACGTGATCTTCGGCGCGATCGACACCCACGTGTGGGGCGAAAAGCTGCTGTGGATCGCCTGCGTGCTGACGGTATGGTCGATGTTCTATTACCTGCGCCTGGCATGGCCTCTCATCAAGGAAAAGGCCGGCAACTTGCATTAAGACGGGGCGATACTGCTAGCGCTGCTTAGGCGTCCTTTTAGCCCAAACGCAAGAGCTGGGGTCAGACCCGACGGGTCTGACCC
Organism: Janthinobacterium pasteuri; assembly: GCF_051380775.1. Lineage (NCBI taxonomy): Bacteria > Pseudomonadati > Pseudomonadota > Betaproteobacteria > Burkholderiales > Oxalobacteraceae > Janthinobacterium > Janthinobacterium pasteuri. Next base: position 330,399 of record NZ_JBNYXS010000002.1, read on the forward strand.
CAAATATTTTGCAAAAGACCAGATATTGCCCGTTGACAGCCCCTGTAATCCCTCTATAATGCTGGCCTGTTGTTGATGACGCGGGAGTAGCTCAGTTGGTAGAGCGCAACCTTGCCAAGGTTGAGGTCGAGAGTTCGAGACTCTTCTCCCGCTCCAGTTTTCTGGAGCGTGTCATAGGTAAAAACAGCAGCTGCAGTAAAAAGTAGTACTGGCGATGTAGTAGAGCTTCTGATACAATGTTGTCCACTGCGGGAGTAGCTCAGTTGGTAGAGCGCAACCTTGCCAAGGTTGAGGTCGAGAGTTCGAGACTCTTCTCCCGCTCCAGTGAAAACTGGATCAGCAGTAAAGCAGCTCTGGTAAACGGTAGTAAAAAGCAGTAAAATAGCGGATCGTATGCGGGAGTAGCTCAGTTGGTAGAGCGCAACCTTGCCAAGGTTGAGGTCGAGAGTTCGAGACTCTTCTCCCGCTCCAGCGCAAGCTGGAAGCAGTACAGCAAGATGGCAGTAGCAGAAAATAGAAGCTCCAATGCGGGAGTAGCTCAGTTGGTAGAGCGCAACCTTGCCAAGGTTGAGGTCGAGAGTTCGAGACTCTTCTCCCGCTCCAGAATTCTAAAGGGAAGCTAAGCTGGCTTCCTTTTTTTATCAGCTGCATTAGCAAGCGTGATTAGGCGGTAAATAAGCAGGAAATAAGCTCCAATGCGGGAGTAGCTCAGTTGGTAGAGCGCAACCTTGCCAAGGTTGAGGTCGAGAGTTCGAGACTCTTCTCCCGCTCCAGTTTTCAAGGTGGGCCGCAAGGCGCATCCAAGCAGGTCCTCTGGCGAGGTAGCAAAGAGGTTATGCAGCGGCCTGCAAAGCCGTTTAGACGGGTTCGATTCCCGTCCTCGCCTCCAGATGAAAAAAATAGCCCACTTTCGAGTGGGCTATTTTTTTTGCCCGCTGTGCATCTTGTATAATGCCAGCAAGCTCAGCCTCGCCGCCTGGCGCCTTGATGAAACTTCCCCCATTCCGCCAACCCCATGTAGTCACTGACGACTTTCCTGCTCCGTTCAACCTCAGCGCAGCTTTGTTGTGACGCCCGCTGGCATGGCTGTGCCCGATGAATCTGTGTCAGGCGCGCATTTCTCTGTTCCGACCCTGGATTTGAATCAATGATCAACGCAACTTTTCGGGACGAGTGGTACTCGAACGTACAAAAAAATATCCTGGCGGGCTTGACCACTTCATTCGCCCTGGTGCCCGAATGCATCGCCTTTGCCCTGGTGGCGCAGTTGAATCCCCTGATGGGCCTGTATGGCGCTTTCATCATTTGTGCATTCACGGCCATCTTTGGCGGCCGTCCCGGGATGATTTCTGGCGCCGCAGGTTCCATGGCCGTCGTCATCGTGGCGCTGGTGGCCCAGCATGGCGTGCAATATCTGCTGGCCACCGTGGTGTTGAGCGGCATCATCATGGCGCTGTTCGGCATTTTGCGCCTGGGTAAGCTGATCCGCATGGTGCCCCATCCCGTGATGCTGGGCTTTGTGAATGGTCTGGCCATCGTCATCGCCATGGCGCAATTGGAGCATTTCCGCCAGGCCACGCCGCAGGGCGAAACCTGGCTGCAAGGCATGCCCTTGTACGTGATGGGTGGGCTGGTGTTTCTCACCATGGCCATCGTCTACGTGCTGCCGCGCATCACAAAGGCCGTACCGCCCGCGCTGGTGGCCATCCTGGGCGTGGGCGTGCTCAGCCATTTCCTGCACTTGCCCACGCGCACCCTGGGCGACCTCGCGCATATTGCCGGCGGCTTGCCGGCCCTGCATTGGCCCACCGTGCCGCTGGACATGGCCACCTTGCACATCATTTTTCCGTATGCGGCGCTGATGGCCATGGTGGGCTTGCTGGAAAGCTTGCTCACTTTCAATCTCACCGATGAAATGACGGAAACGCGGGGCCAGCCCAACCGCGAATGCATCGCCCTCGGTGCCTCGAATGTCGTGTCGGGCCTGTTTGGCGGCATGGGCGGCTGCGCCATGATCGGGCAAACCATGATCAACCTGAGCTCGGGCGGCCGCTCGCGCCTGTCGGGCGTGACGGCCGGCGTGATGATTTTATTGTTCATCCTGTTCCTCTCGCCGCTGATCGAGCGCATCCCGCTGGCCGCCCTGGTGGGCGTGATGTTCGTGGTGGCGCAGCAGACGTTTGCCTGGGGTTCCTTGCGCGTGCTGGGCAAGGTGCCGCCGCAGGATGCGCTGGTGATCGTCGCCGTAACGGTCATCACGGTGTTCACGGACCTGGCGACGGCCGTGCTGTGCGGTATCGTCATTGCCGCCTTGAATTTTGCCTGGCAACATGCGCGCGAGATGCGCGCCGACATCGATGACAGCAGCCCTGGCGTGCGCGTGTACCTGCCGCACGGCACCCTGTTTTTCGCCTCGGCCACGCATTTCCAGGAACTGTTCCAGTTGGCGTCGGACCCGGCCCGCGTCATCCTCGATTGCCGGCACCTGCACATGGCCGATCACTCGGCCATCGCCTCCATCGAGGCGCTGTATGAGCGCTACGACAAGGCCGGCAAGCACCTGCAGGTGACGCAGTTATCCGCCCGCAATGAGGCCTTGCTGCAGCGGGCCGGAGTGGATGTGAGCGTGGCGTAAAATAGGGAATTGTTGAATGTCTGTGGAGTGTGAATGCTGTCGAACGAACAAGAGCAATTGCTGCAACAAAGCCAGGCGGGTTTCGATGCCTACTATGACGCGCTGGGCGCCTCGCTGGTGAACTTTGTCGAGCGCCTGGGCATCCAGCCGGCGCACGAAGTATTGACCAACGCGGCTGAATATCTGCCGTACATCGATGCGGCCATGCGCACCATCGTCATCCGCGACGAGAGCTGGCAATGGGTGAAAACCATGCTCGGCTATTTTATCGGCGAATACTTCGTGCAGGGCCATGCGGGCTGCTGGTATGTGGAAACGCGGGCCGAATCGCCGCATTTCTGCCGCTACATGGTAGGGGGCTTCGAGCATGGCTTGCCGCCGGATGCCGCCATCGATCCGGAGGCGCTGGCGCTGGCATTTCTGGGGCAATCCGTGCCACGCGAACTGGCAACCTTGGTCGCGGATGCGCAAGCCCGCCTGAGTTGAATGGCTGTCGATAAGGATGCTCGATGAAATGGATACCCCGTCTGAGACTGGCGCGCTGGTGCATGCCAGCCATTGCCATTCTGCTCGTCGGTACGGCACCCCTGGCTTTTGCGCAGGATGGCGACCACACAGCGTTTGACACCGATCACGCATTCGACGCCGGCTCGCGTATCGCGCTCGATACCGTGACGCCGGCGCAAGTCGACAATCTCGCCGTGCTCGGCAAGGTATGGGGGTTCCTGAAATACCATCACCCCTTGATCACTGCAGGCGGGCGGCAATGGGACTACGAACTTTTGCGTGTCATGCCCCGCATGCTGGTCGCGCCCGACAGGGCGGCGGGCGATGCCGTGCTGCGGGAATGGATCGCCGGTCTTGGGACACTTGCCGACTGCGACCCTTGTGCCGTCCCGGCGCAGGGCGAGCTGCATCTGCGTCCCGCACTGCAATGGCTGGACGATGCGAGCTTGCTGGGCGCCGACCTGCGCGCCGATCTGCGGCACATTTATCTGCGCCGGCCGGCGTCGGCCAGCCAGTTTTATCTGCGCTTGCACGAGCAGGTGGGCAATCCCGTCTTTGAGCATGAGATCGCCTACGAGAATATTACGCTGCCCGATGCCGGCTTTCAGTTGCTGGCCTTGTTTCGCTTCTGGAATATCATCGAATACTGGTCGCCCTACCGCGCTACGGCAGGTGAAAACTGGGATGAGGTCCTGCGCCAGTCGCTGCCGCGCATCGCGCTGGCCAGGGACCGCGCCAGCTATCAGCTGGAAATGATGGCCGTGATCGCGCGCCTGAACGATTCCCACACTAATCTGTGGAGTTCGCTGCACGTGCGTCCGCCTGTGGGACAATGCCGGCTGCCAGTCAAGCTCCGCTTCATCGGCAATAGCGCCGTGGTGGTGGGCTACCGTGAGGCCGAAGCCGAAGCGGCGACGCGATTGCAGGTCGGCGATGTCATCGCCAGCATCGATGGCGTGCCGGTGGCGCAACTGGTCGCAGCCTGGCGGCCCTACTATGCGGCATCGAATGAAGCGGCGCGGCTGCGCGACATGGCGGGCAAGCTGACCACTGGCGCTTGCGGTGAAACCCGGCTGCAGGTACGCCGCGAGCAGGGGGACGTGGATTTGACGGCGCAGCGCGTGCCAGCGGGGCGGCAAGCGGGGCAGGATACGCATGACAGGGACGGGGAAACGTTCCAGCGCCTGGGCGACGATATCGCCTACCTCAAGCTGTCGACCCTCAAGCGGGCTGACGTGGCGGCGCATATGGTAGCGGCGGCGGGTAGCCGCGGCCTGATTATCGATATACGCAACTACCCGCGCGAGTTTGTCGTCTTTGCCCTGGGGTCTTACCTGGTCGACCGGCCTACGGAGTTTGCCCGCTTTACCAAGGGCGACCTTGGCAACCCCGGCGCCTTCCATTGGACCAATGCCATGGCCTTGTACCCGCAAGCGCTGCGCTATGCGGGTAAGGTCATGCTGCTGGTCGATGAAGTCAGTCAGAGCCAGGCCGAATACACGGCCATGGCCTTGCGCGTGGCGCCGCGCGCGAAGGTGATCGGCAGCACCACGGCTGGCGCGGATGGGAATATCTCGCCGTTTGCGCTGCCGGGCGGCTTGAGCACCCTGATCAGTGGCATCGGCGTGTTTTATCCGGATCGGCGCCCCACGCAGCGCGTGGGCATCATCCCCGATATCGAGGTCAGGCCTACGCTTGCCGGCATACGGGCCGGGCGCGACGAGGTGCTGGAGGCTGCTATTGCCGAGATACGCCGGCAATAGCTGTTCTTGCTGTTGCTGCGGACTTAAAACTCTTCCCACTCGCCTTCGGCAGGGCTTGCGACCTTGCTGCTCTTGCGCATCACAGGCAAGCGCAGGGCAGGGGCCGAGGCCTTGCGGACGGATGCTGCAGGTGCTGCCGGGGCGCTGCGCTGGGCCGCTTTCACGCTGAAACGGTCGGTCGCCGCCGCGTTGGTATCCAGGCGGAAGACGCTGACCACTTGCGCCAGTTCGCTCGCCTGTTCCTGCATTGCTTCGGCTGCGGCCGAGGCTTCTTCCACCAGGGCTGCATTTTGCTGTGTCACCTGGTCCATTTCGGAAATAGCCTGGTTGACTTGCTCGATGCCGGCGCTCTGTTCTTCGCTGGCGTTGCTGATCTCGCTCATGATGGAGGTGACGAAGCCGATGCTTTGCACGATTTCTTCCATCGTCTTGCCGGCCTTGTCGACCAGGTCCGTGCCCACGTCGACCTTTTGCACGGAGTCGTCGATCAAGCCCTTGATTTCCTTGGCCGCCGCTGCCGAGCGCTGCGCCAGGTTGCGCACTTCCGTGGCCACCACGGCAAAGCCGCGTCCCTGTTCGCCGGCGCGTGCCGCTTCCACGGCCGCGTTCAGGGCCAGGATGTTGGTCTGGAAGGCGATGCCGTCGATGACAGAGATAATATCGACAATTTTCTTCGACGAGGTATTGATCTCGCCCATGGTGGCCACCACCTGGGCTACCACGGCGCCGCCGCGGCTGGCGATGCCGGCTGCGTCGCCCGCCAGTTTATTTGCCTGGCGCGCGTTGTCCGCGTTCTGCTTCACGGTACTGGTCAGCTCTTCCATCGACGAAGCCGTTTCTTCCAGCGAACTGGCTTGCTGTTCCGTGCGCGACGACAGGTCCTGGTTGCCGGCGGCGATTTCCGCTGAAGCCGTGGCGATGGTGTCGGTGCCGCTGCGCACCTGGCCGACGATGCCCACCAGGCTGTCGTTCATGGTTTTCAGGGCATGCATCAGCTGGGCCGTTTCATCGCGGCCCTGGGTCGTGATGGTGCTGCTCAGGTCGCCCGCTGCCACGGTTTCCGCCACTTTCACGGCGTCGCGGATGGGGCCCGTGATCGAGCGTGTGATCCACCACGCGAAACCGATGCCCATCAGCACGGCCAGCACGCCCATGCTGATGAGGAAGACGCGGGTGTCGCTATAGGACTCGATGATGCTGGCGCCGACGCCGTCGGAGGCCGTGATCTGCATGTTGGCAAAGCGCTTCACTTCGGCCAGGTAGGCTGTGGTGATCGGCGTGACTTCCTTGTCGAACACGACCTTGGCGCCCGCCACGTCGCCGTCGGCCTTCATCTTGAAGGCGCGTGCGCGCGTCGTTACATAATCGGTGCGCACCTTGCGCACGACCTTGAATTGCTCGATCACGGCTGGGTTGCGCAAAGCGGCGGCGATATCATCTTGCAGCTTGCTGGAGCGTGCCGCATCGACCTTCAAGTCTTCCTCGATCTTGGCGCGCACGACCGGGTCGGTGATTTCAAACGAGGCCACGCCGCGCACGCTGTTGACTTCGATGATTTTCGACCATTCGGCCACCATGCGCTGGTTCTTGATGCTGGTATGGATGAGACGGTAAGTCAGGTCGCTGGCCGTTTGCATGCGCACCAGGGCGGTGACGGTCAGGGCGGCAAGCAGCAGCAATACGACAGCAAAGCCGACGCCAAGGCGGCTGCCGATGTTCAGGTTTTTCATGTAACTCCTAACAATTAATAGTCATGATCGCCGCCGCCAGCAGGGGCGGACAGGCGCCGCAAGGCGCAGGGGATCGGGGTCTTCGGTTGCCGCGTGATGGCTGTGCGGCGCGCCGCGCAGTGCGCGTCGTTGGAGGTGAAACAAGCGGTGTATCGGTCAGGCTGAGCGCTGCCCAGCAAGCCACAAGTATAGCATTGACGCAGAGAAATAGTTTTCCAAGGCAATTTTAATTATTTTTCGACATTGGTTTCATGTTGCTTTTTTACGTCAAGTACCTGTTCCATAAGTACTATCACTTACATTCCGCCTTACTTTCCGCGGCGTTGGCTGATAAAATACTAATGATAATCATTCGTATTAAAACATCGACCAGGGAATTGTATGCAGCAACAGCGCAAGCCAGGATGTAAACCGATCACCATCGCCGTATTGGGCGCCTTGACTTTGGGCGCCGCGCCACTGCCGGCCTGGGCGCAGGAAAGCTTGCCCGCCGTCACCGTGACGGCATCGAAGCACAAGGATGCCTATGTCGCCGGCACCTCCGCCAGCGGCACCAAGACGGAAATGGCCCTGCGCGACGTGCCGCAGACGATCAACGTGGTGCCGGCCGCCGTCATCCGCGACCAGAACGCCATGTCGATCCAGGACATCATGAAGAATATCCCCGGCGTGGGCTTGTCCACGGGTGACGGCCAGCGTGACCAGGTGTTTATTCGCGGCTTCACGGCTATCGGCGACCAGTTCGTCGACGGCTTTCGCGATGACGCCTTGTATTTCCGCGACCTGTCGAACGTGGAGCGCCTGGAAGTGATCAAGGGGCCGGCCGCCGTGCTGTACGGCCGCGGCTCCTCGGGCGGCCTGGTCAACCGCATCACCAAAAAACCGGGCGTGGATATCACGGACCTGGCCCTGAGCCTGACGAATACAAAAGGGCGCCGCGGCGAAGTCGACGTGGGCCGCGTCGGAGAAACAGTGGATTGGCGTTTCACGGGCGCGCGTGAATTGTCGGACAGCTACCGCGACCAGCAATTCATCAACCGCACGGCGCTGGCGCCATCCGTGGCCATCCGCCTCTCTGGCGCGACCAGGCTGCTGCTGCAGGGTGACTACCTGGAAGACCGTCGCCTGACGGACTTCGGCATCCCGTCCTGGCATGGTCGCCCGGTGGCTGTCGATGCAAGCACTTACTACGGCGCCGCCAACGCCCGCGATAGCGATTTCAGCCAGTCGCGCGTGGTTTCCACGGCCGCCACCCTGACGCACAAGTTCAGCGAGTCCTTGTCGCTGCGCAATGCCTTCCGCTATTACGATTACCATCTGGACCGCAACAATACGAATATTTCCGGCAACGTCGACGAGGTCACCGGGACGATGAAACTGGGTCACGCCAAGCTGAACCGCGATGAAAGCGGCTGGTTCAACCAGACGGAACTGACGCAGAAAATGGTCACGGGCAGCCTGCGCCATGAAGTGCTGTACGGCGCCGAGTTTGGCAAGCAAAACAAGGATGCCAACAGCTGGGCCGCCATCGTTGTTTCGACACCTGCGAAGCCCGTGTCGATCTTCAATCCCGTCCTCCCCGTCGTCGACCGCAGCAAGCTGGGCTTGCGCAGCGATACTTTCGGTACCTACGATACGGCCGCCGCTTACGTGCAGGATGCCATTGCTTTCAGCGACGAGTGGAAGGCGCTGGCCGGCCTGCGCTACGACCGCTACCAGCAGCAGTCGCGCCTGGCCAATGCGCTTGGTGTGACGACGGCAGACCTGTCGCGCACGGATGCGGCGTTTAGCCCTCGCGCCGGCCTCGTCTGGCAACCGAGCGCAGCGCAGTCGTACTACGCCTCGTGGAGCCGCTCGTTCCAGCCCAGTGGCGAGAACTTCGCTTTGGCCGCCAACAATGCCGACCTGGCGCCGGAAACCACGCGCAACACAGAAGTGGGCGCCAAGTACGAGCTGTGGGGTGGCCGCGCCAACGCCAGCGTGTCGCTGTTCCGCCTGGAACGCGACAATATCAAGAGCAGCGACCCCATCACGAACCGCATCGTACCCGTCGGCACGCAGCGCACGGACGGCCTGGAACTGACCTTTAATGCGGATTTGCACGATGGCTGGAAAATGATGGCCGGCTACGCTTACCTGGACGCCAGCATCACCGATTCCATCGCCGTCGACAAGAGCGTCAATGTGCCGGGCACGACGACGGCCAGTTCCGTCGCCATCAAGGGCAAGCGTGCCACCTTGACGGCACGCAATACGGCCAACCTGTGGCTGACGAAAGACCTTGGTCACGGCTTCACGGTGGGCGGCGGCGCAAATGCCGTCGGCAGCCGTTTCGCCAATCCGGGTAATACGGTGGTCTTGCCGGGCTACGTCACGGCCGACGCCATGGCCGCGTACCGCACGGGCCGCTATGAAGTGCAGCTGAACGTCAACAATATCGGCGACACGCGCTACATCGTCTCGGGCCACGGTTCCAGCCCGAACCTGAGCTTGCCGGGCGCGCCGCGCACTGTGGCGCTGACCTTGCGCTACAGCCTGTAATTTTTCCCGCTTCCATACAAACCCGCTCGCGAGCGGGTTTTTTCATGCGGGGGGAGCTGCGTCAGGCAGGCTCGCATTGTTTAGAGGAACTGCTCGGTACCGATAAAATAATGTTGACTATATGCAATTTATTCCGGCGCTCTGAGCCTTGATGGGGTTTGAGGGGTAAAATACTGTCATACGGCACAGGCATGGTGCTTATATCTTAGTGATATGACACCATCACGACGTTGTATGACTTTTTATTTACTCACATCATAGAGGCCTGAATATGGTTCAGATGTCCAGGCGCCAGTTCCTTCGGGTAACTGGCGCGACCATTGCTGGTTCCAGCCTCGCCCTGCTCGGTTTCGCACCGGGCCAGGCGATGGCGGAAGTGCGGCAATACAAGCTGTCTCGCACCACCGAGACGCGTAATACCTGTCCTTACTGTTCGGTAGGATGTGGCGTCCTGCTGTATGGTCTGGGCGACGGCGCGAAAAATGCCGTCTCCAGCATCATCCACGTGGAAGGCGATGCCGATCACCCGGTGAACCGCGGCACCTTGTGCCCGAAGGGCGCCAGTCTGGTCGACTTCATCCACAGCCCGAACCGCCTGAAAGTGCCCGAATACCGCGCACCGGGTGGCACGGAATGGCAACCGATCTCCTGGGATGTGGCGCTCGACAAGATCGCGCGCCTGATGAAGGATGACCGCGATGCCAACCTGATCGAAAAGAATGCCGACGGCAAGACCGTCAACCGCTGGCTCTCCACCGGCATGCTGGCCGCGTCCGCTGGCAGTAACGAGGTCGGTTACCTGACCCACAAGACAGTGCGCAGCATGGGGATGCTGACCTTTGATAATCAGGCGCGTGTATGACACGGACCGACGGTGGCAGGTCTTGCCCCGACGTTTGGCCGTGGCGCGATGACGAATCATTGGGTCGATATCAAGAATGCCGATGTGATTTTGGTCATGGGCGGCAATGCAGCAGAAGCACATCCTTGCGGATTCAAATGGGTAACGGAAGCGAAGGCGCATAACAAGGCCAAGCTGATCGTTGTCGATCCGCGTTTTACCCGTACCGCATCCGTGGCAGATTACTACTGCGCCACGCGTACCGGCACGGACATCGTCTTCCTCGGCGCGATCATTAATTATCTGCTGACGAACGACAAGATCCAGCATGAGTACGTGCGTAACTACACGGACATGCCTTTCATCGTGCGCGAAGACTATGCGTTTGAAGATGGCCTGTTCTCGGGTTTCGACAAAGAAAAAGGCAAGTACACCAACAAGGCCACCTGGGATTACGAGATCGGCGACGATGGTTATGCCAAGGTCGACCCGACCCTGGAACACCCGCGCTGCGTCTACCAGATGATGAAGAAGCACTACGCGCGCTACACGACCGAGATGGTCGAGCGCACGTGCGGCGTCTCGGCCGACAAGTTCCACAAGGTGGCGGAAGCCTTGGCTTCGACCGCCGTGCCGGGACGCGCCGGCACCATCCTGTACGCACTGGGCTGGACGCACCACTCGACGGGCGCGCAAACCATCCGCACGGGCGCCATGGTGCAGTTGTTGCTGGGCAATATGGGTATCGCCGGCGGCGGCATGAACGCCTTGCGCGGCCACTCGAACATCCAGGGTCTGACCGACCTGGGCCTGATGTCGAACCTGTTGCCAGGTTACATGACCCTGCCCAACGAAGCCGAACAGGACTTCGATGGCTATATCGCCGCGCGCGCCACCAAGCCGCTGCGGCCGAACCAGCTCAGCTACTGGAGCAATTACCGCAAATTCCACGTCAGCTTCATGAAGACGTGGTGGGGTGATTTCGCCACGGCCGAGAACAATTATGCGTTCGACTACCTGCCAAAACTCGACAAGCCGTATGACTTGATGCAAGCCATCGAGAACATGCACCAAGGCAAGATGACGGGCTATATCTGCCAGGGCTTCAACGTGCTGGCTTCCGCGCCGAACAAGCAGAAGGTCACGGAAGCGCTGTCGAAACTGAAGTTCCTCGTCATCATGGACCCGCTGGCCGTGGAAACGGGCGAATTCTGGAAGCCGCATGGGCAATACCATGAAGTCGATCCCACCAAGATCATGACGGAAGTGTTCCGCTTGCCGACCAGCTGCTTCGCCGAAGAGCGCGGTTCGCTGGTGAGTTCCTCGCGCGTGCTGCAGTGGCACTGGCAGGCGGCCGAACCGCCGGGCCAGGCGCGCAGCGACCTGGAGATCATGTCGGGCCTGTTCTTGCGCATGCGTAGCATGTACAAGAAAGAGGGCGGCAAGTTCCCCGATCCGATTCTTAACCTGACGTGGAATTATGCGCAGCCGCATAACCCGCAGCCGGAAGAAATCGCCCGCGAATTCAACGGCAAGGCACTGGCCGACTTGTACGATCTCAAGGATCCGACCAAGCTGCTGGTGAAGAAGGGCGAGCAGCTGGCCTCGTTTGCGCAATTGCGCGACGATGGCACGACCACCAGCGGTTGCTGGATCTTCGCCGGCAGCTGGACGCAGGCGGGCAACCAGATGGGACGGCGCGACAATAGCGACCCGACCGGCATTGGCCAGACGCTGGGCTGGGCCTGGGCGTGGCCGGCCAACCGCCGCGTGCTGTACAACCGCGCCTCGTGCGACTTGAAGGGCAAGCCTTTCGATCCGACGCGCAAGTTGATCGAGTGGAATGGCACGAACTGGAGCGGGGCCGATATTCCCGACTTCAAGGTCGACGAACCGCCGGAAAACGGCATGGGTCCGTTCATCATGCTGGGCGAGGGCGTGGCGCGCTTCTTTGCGCGTGGCGCCATGGCCGAAGGACCGTTCCCCGAGCATTACGAGCCGTTCGAAAATCCGCTGGGCTACAACCCCATGCATCCGAAAAACCCGCAGGCGACCAGCAATCCGGCCGCGCGCGTGTTCGCCGATGACCGGAAAATGTTCGGCACGCATGAGGAATATCCGCATGTGGCCACCAGCTACCGCTTGACCGAGCATTTCCATTACTGGACCAAGCATGCGCGCCTGAACGCCATCATCCAGCCGCAGCAATTCGTTGAAATCGGCGAAGAGCTGGCCAAGAGCATTGGCGTCGTTGCCGGTGGCGAAGTGCGCGTCAGTTCCAAACGGGGGCACATCATCGCCAAGGCCGTGGTCACCAAGCGCATCAAGGCTTTGATGATCGAGGGCAAGCAGGTGCATACCGTGGGCCTGCCGCTGCACTGGGGCTTTACGGGCGTGGCCAAGCCTGGGTATCTGATCAATACCCTGACGCCGGGCGTGGGGGATGCGAATTCGCAAACGCCGGAATTCAAGTCCTTCCTGGTGAAGGTGGAAAAAGCATGATGGGAGCTCAATAATGGCACTGCAATCCTTAGATATCCGGCGCCTGTCGGCGACCACGGTAACGCCGCCGCAAGCGCGCAGCCCGGTGACGGGCACCGTGGCCAAGCTGATCGATGTGTCGAAATGCATCGGCTGCAAGGCTTGCCAGACGGCGTGCATGGAATGGAACGACTTGCGCGACGAAGTCGGCGAAAACCATGGCACCTATGACAATCCGACGGACTTGACGCCGCAATCGTGGACGGTGATGCGTTTTGCCGAACACGAAAACAACGACGGCAACCTCGAGTGGCTGGTCCGCAAGGATGGCTGCATGCACTGCGAGGACCCGGGCTGCCTGAAGGCATGTCCGGCGCCGGGCGCCATCGTGCAATACACGAACGGCATCGTCGATTTCCACCAGGAAAACTGCATCGGTTGCGGCTACTGCGTGGCTGGCTGTCCTTTCGACGTGCCGCGCATTTCGAAAAAGGACGACCGCGCCTACAAGTGCACGCTCTGCTCGGACCGCGTAGCCGTGGGCCAGGAACCGGCCTGCGTGAAAACCTGTCCGACGGGCGCCATCGTCTTCGGCACCAAGGAAGACATGAAGGTGCATGCGGAAGAGCGCATCGTCGACCTGAAGTCGCGCGGTTTCGAGAATGCGGGCCTGTACGATCCGCTGGGCGTGGGCGGCACGCACGTGATGTACGTGCTGCACCATGCCGACAAGCCGAAGCTGTATTCGAACTTGCCGGAACGCCCGCGCATCAGCCCGATGGTGGGCTTCTGGAAGGGCTGGTCCAAGCCGCTGGCAGTGGCCGGCATGGCTGCCACGGCGCTGGCAGGCTTCTTCCATTACACGCGTGTCGGTCCGAACGAAGTGAGCAAGGATGAAGAGCGCGAAGCGCTGGAAGAGGCCGCGCGCATCCGGGAGGAACATCATGAGCCACAATGATCTGCATGATGGAAAACGGTACGACAAGCATGGCAACCCGCTGATCCAGCGTTACGACCCGAACGAGCGCACGAATCACTGGGTCACCGCCATCACCTTCGTCATGCTGGCCCTGTCCGGTCTGGCCATGTTCCATCCATCGATGGCGTGGCTGGCGAACCTGTTCGGCGGCGGCCAATGGACGCGCATTTTGCATCCGTTTGCCGGCCTGGTGATGTTTGTTTCGTTCGCGATCCTGGTGGTGCGTTTCTGGCACCACAACAAGTTCGAGGACGGCGACAAGCAGTGGCTGAAACAGATGGACGACGTGCTCAACAACCGCGAGGAAAAGCTTCCGAAGATCGGCAAATACAATGCCGGCCAGAAGATCCTGTTCTTCGTGCTGCTCGCTTGCATGCTGGGATTGCTGCTGTCTGGCATCGTGATCTGGCGCGTGTATTTCGCGTTCTACTTCCCGATCGACGTGGTGCGTTTTGCCGCCTTGCTGCATGCCGGTTGTGCTTTTGTCATCATCTGCGCCATCATCGTGCATATCTATGCTGCGCTGTGGGTCAAGGGCTCGATCGGCGCCATGGTGCGCGGCACCGTCACCTACGGCTGGGCGCGCAAGCACCATCCGAAGTGGTTTGAAGCGGTGATGCGCAATACAAAAGACTAAGTTCTTGATATTGATGCCACCGGCATTACCCGGGGTCAGTCCCAGGACTGACCCCTTTCTTTTTATCGATTAAAATACTTTCGAAACACAGCCGCATCCGCCGGATGGGCTGGCCGGCTACGCTCGGCCTTTTTTGATGGGAAAACTCCATTGGTACAACGCATTCTTCAGCCAGGCGAAATCGAAGGCCTGGACCACAACGCGATTCCGCGCCTGCTGCTGCCGCAGCCTGACAGCCTGTTCAAGGCGCGCGCCTTGCGCTTGCGCGAGTTGGCGCAAGGCAAGATCAAGGGCATTCCCGTCGATGCGGGCATGCAGGGCTACCTGGTGCTGATGGCCGCGCTGGCCGATGCGCAGGCCGCCGTGGTGGGGAAACTGGCGCCCGGCGCCGTGCCTGCCGCCGACCCCGACGCACTGCGCCGCGCGATGCAGCACCGCATGCCCGTGCTGCCCGTCAGCGGCGCCCGTCCGCCAGTGTGGCGCGACATCTTTGCCAGCGTGCTCGATGAACTGGCCGCCACGGCGGCCAGCCAGCCGGCATTATCCGGCGGCCTGACCCAGGTGCTGGCCCAGCTGCGCGCGCTCGACGCGCCAGCGCTGGACGCCTGCGCCGATGCCGTGCTCGATGAAAACGGCGACAACCTGAACCCCATGCACGCGCCGTTCGTTGCCGCCGCACTGCAAATTTTGTGGTCGGTGTCGGCCAGCGAACTGCGCGCCGCGCGCGTGCCGGACCTGGAAACGGGCACCCTGTGCCCCGTCTGCGGTTCGCATCCCGTCGCCAGCGTGATCCGCATCGGCGGCCAGTCTCAGGGCTACCGCTACCTGCACTGCGGCATCTGCGAAAGCGAATGGCATATGGTGCGCGTGAAGTGCTCCACCTGCGAACAGAATGGCAAGATCGCCTACCAGGGCCTGGACGCGGCCGACGCAAAGCCGTTCGACCCCGTGACGACGAAGGACGACAAATTGCCCAACAAGGCGAATGATCCTAAAAAAGTGGCGCGCGCGGAAACCTGCGACGACTGCCATACTTATCGCAAGGTCTTCAACCAGGAACACGATTACAACGTCGAGCCGCTGGCCGACGACCTGGCCAGCCTGATGCTCGACCTGCTGGTGGGCGAAGCGGGCTACCAGCGCGCCAGCGGCAATCCGCTGCTGTGGCTAGGGAAGAACGACAGTAGCGAGGACGCGCTACCATGACGACGGGGCAAACCGTGCGCCTGCCGTCGGTCGACCGCATCCTGGGCGACGCGGCTTGCCTGGCCCTGATTGCGCACTACGGCCGCGTGCAAACATTGGCCTGCGCGCGCGCCGTGCTGGCGGAATTGCGCGCGGCCATGCTGGCCGGTGCAGTCTGCGAAGAGGGCGCATCGCTTGCTGCCATCGTCGCGCACATGGACGAACGGCTGCTGGCACGATCGCGCTTGCAGCTGCGCGCCGTGTTCAACCTGACGGGCACTGTGCTGCATACGAATTTGGGCCGCGCGCTGCTGCCCGACGCCGCCGTGCAAGCCGTGGTGCAAGCGATGCAATCGCCGATGAACCTGGAATTCGACCTGGAAACGGGCAAACGGGGCGACCGCGACGACCTGGTCGAGGAATTGCTGCGCGAACTGACGGGGGCCGAAGCGGCCACCGTCGTCAACAACAATGCGGCCGCCGTGCTGCTGATGTTGAACACCCTGGCGCAGAACAGGGAAGTCATCGTCTCGCGCGGGGAACTGGTGGAAATCGGCGGCGCCTTCCGCATTCCCGACGTCATGACGCGTGCCGGCGCCGTGCTGCGCGAAGTGGGCAGCACCAACCGCACGCACCTGGACGACTACGCGAACGGTATCAATGAGCACACCAGCCTCCTGATGAAGGTTCATTGCAGCAATTACGCGATCACCGGTTTCACGAAAAGCGTGGAACTCGATGAACTGGTGCCGCTGGCGGCAAGACACGGCGTGCCGACGGCCGTGGACCTGGGCAGCGGCACCCTGGTCGACCTGGCCCAGTATGGCTTGCCGCATGAAACGACGGTGCGCGAAACCATCGCAGCGGGCGCCGACCTGGTGACCTTCAGCGGCGATAAGTTGCTGGGCGGCCCCCAATGCGGCGTCATCGTCGGGCGCGCCGACCTGATCGCGAAGATCAAGCGCAACCCCCTGAAACGCGCGCTGCGGGTCGGCAAGCTGACCCTGGCCGCATTGGCCCCCGTGCTGCAGTTGTACCGTGCGCCGGACTTGCTGGCCGAACGTCTGACCACCTTGCGTCTGTTGACGCGCCCCGCGGCCGCCATGCGCGAGCAGGCGCAAGCCCTGCTGCCGCCGTTGCAGCAGGTGCTGGGAAAAGCCTACGTTGTCACCGCCGAAGCCATGAAAAGCCAGATCGGCAGCGGCGCCTTGCCCGTCGACCAGTTGCCCAGCTTTGGCCTGGCCATCCGCAGCGCTTCCGGCTCGCGCCTGAGCAATCCATTGGGAACGCTGGAACAGCGCCTGCGCGCCTTGCCGTGCCCCGTGATCGGGCGCATCGGGCAAGATGCCTTGTGGCTGGACTTGCGCTGCCTGGAAGCGGCGCACCAGACGATCTTCATCGCGCAGCTCGACGAGTTGGCCGCATGATCGTCGGCACCGCAGGCCATATCGACCATGGCAAGACGACGCTCACGCGCGCGCTGACGGGCGTGCACACGGACCGCCTGAAGGAAGAGCAGGCGCGCGGCATCTCGATTGAACTCGGTTATGCCTATCTGCCGCTGGCCGACGGCACGGTGCTGGGCGTGATCGACGTGCCCGGCCACGAAAAATTCATCCGCACCATGGCTTCCGGCGTGACGGGCATCGACTTTGCCCTGCTGGTGGTGGCGGCCGACGATGGCATCATGCCGCAGACGCACGAGCACCTGGCCATTTTGCAGCTGCTGGGCGTGACGCGGGGCGCCGTGGCGCTGACCAAGATCGACCGCGCCGACGGGCCCCGCGTGGCGCAGGTGGCGGCCGACATCGAGGCGTTACTCGACGGCTCGCCACTTGCGGGCAGCCCCATCTTTCCCACGGCCGCCAGCCGTGATAACGATGCCGGCGTGGCCGCCTTGCTGGCGCACTTGACGCAAGTGTCGCGCAGCCTGCCGCAGCGCGATGAACGGCGCTTGTTCCGCCTGGGCGTGGACCGCGTGTTTACCTTGTCGGGACAGGGCACCATCGTCACCGGCACGGCGCTGGCCGGCATGGCCAGGGTGGGGGACACCCTGCAGCTGGCACCCGGCGGCGCAAGTGCGCGCGTGCGCAGTATCCATGCGCAAAACCGCGCGGCCGAGACGGGCATGGCGGGCCAGCGCCTGGCGCTGAACCTGGCCGGCATCGACCGCGAACGCATCGAACGGGGCAACTGGATCGTCGCGCCGGAACTGGCGCAATGCTCGGAGCGCATCGACGTGGAGCTGACTTTGCTGCCCGACGCCGGCGTGCAATTGAAAGCCTGGTCGCCGCTGCACGTGCATCTGGGCGCGGCGCACCAGCTGGCGCGCGCCGTCATGCTCGATGGCGAGACCCTGTCGCCGGGACAGACGGGCAGGGTACAACTGGTGTTCGAGTCTCCCATGCACGGCGTGCCGGGCGACCGTTTCGTCGTGCGCAATGCGCAAGCGACGCAGACGGTGGGCGGCGGCATGGTGCTTGACCCGTTCGGCCCTGCGCGCAAGCGCCGCAGCCCGGCCAGGCTTGCCTGGCTGGACGCGCTGGCCGCGTTTGTCGCGCAGGGCGATTATGCGGCGCTGCTGGCGCAAAGCCCGCTGGGCTTGCGCGAGTCGCTGCTGGTGCGCCTGTCGCTGCTGCCGGCGAACGTCATCGCGCTGCCGGCCGATACGCGGCGCATCGCCCTGCGCGGTGGCGACGCCCTGCTGCTGGCGCCGGCGGCGCAGGCAGCACTGGAAGAGAGGATGCTGGCCGCATTGGAAGCCTTCCACGCGCGCGCGCCCGATGAGGCGGGGCCGGAACTGTGGCGCCTGAAGCGCATCGTCGACGCGGAGATGGAAGACGCCTTGTGGAGTCATCTGGTCGAAGGCTTGCTGGCGCGCGGCGAACTCCAGGCGCGCGGCGCCAGCCTGCATCTGCCGACGCACAGCGTGGAACTGACGCCGCAGGAGCAAACGCTGGCCGAACCCTTGCTGGCGGCTTTGCTGCAGGGGCGCTTCGAGCCGCCCTGGACGCGCGACCTGGCGCGCGACTCCGGCCTGGCCGAGGACGACACCCGCCGGCTGTTGCGCAAACTTGCCAAAGCAGGGCTGATCAGCCAGGTTGTGCATGACCTGTTCTATCATCAGGCGGCGCTGGCCGAGCTGGCGCAACTGGTGCGGGAATTGGCACTAGTGGCGGAAGAGGTTGGCGGCTTGCCGGCCGGCAATGGGGCCGTGGGTGCGGCCACCTTCCGCGACGCCAGCGGCCTGGGCCGCAAGCGGGCGATCCAGGTCCTGGAATTCTTTGACCGCGTCGGTTATACTCGCCGTGTTGGCAATGGGCATCTATTGCGCCCGCAAGCGCTGTGGTCCTATAGTGCAGCCTTGCCCAACAGCTAGCAGCTAGCTCAGGCACCGCGGAAAGCACACTCATCCGGTGATGTGGCCGGGCTTCAAACCCGGTGGAGGGCGTCAGACGTTCTCCCGTAGGTTCGACTCCTACTGTTTTCCGCCAGTTATTTTTCTCGCCACCTTTCCCTTGCATGATGATCCCAGCGTTGGCCCGGAGCCACGTTGTGGAAAAAAAATGGTTTAATTGACAATACTTTGACTATGCTTGGCGGGGGCCGATGGTACCATCCTGCTGGTGGCAGGGACGCGTATGCCCTGCAGTGGAAGAAGGCAAGTATGAAACAAGCAAGCATGGCACGGCTGCTGGCAGTGGCGCTGCTGATGCCGGCGCTGGCCGCGGCGGCTGGCCTGCGCATCGTTGGCGAGCACTTGCCGCCATCGAGCATGATGGAAGGTAATGTTGTCGTTGGGCGTGAAACCACGAAGGTGCGCGACATCATGGCGCGCGCCGGTATTGCCTACAGTATCGAATTGCTGCCGTGGAAGCGCGCGTATGCGCAGGCGCTGCGCGAGCTTGATACCTGCATCTTTTCCACCACCCGCACGCAAGAGCGCGAAGCGCAATTTCACTGGATCGGCCCCCTCAACGAAGCGGAGTGGGTGCTGTATGGCCTGGTCGAGCGGCATCTGACGCTGCGCACGCTGGCCGATGCGCGCGGACTGGTGATCGGCACGGTGCTGGGCGACGCGCGCGACGACTACCTGCGCCAGCGTGGTCTGAGCGTGGCGCCCGTGACGCAGGAGTGGCTCAATCCGCAAAAACTGCTGCTCGGGCGCATCGATCTGTGGGCCGTGGGCATGGCGGTGGGCAGCAAGCCGTTTGCCAGCAAGGAGTGGGAGGGCAAGGTGGAGCCGCTGCTGACCTTTAATCGCGTGCAGACTTACCTGGCCTGTAACCTCAAGGTGCCCGAGGCGCAGGTGGCGGCCATGCAGCGCGCGGCAGCCGCCATGCGCCGCGAAGGCAGCATGGCGCGCAATCATAGCCGCTGATTCAGCTTGTCAGCCACTGGCGCACGCAGTTGCGTCCTTCGCGCTTGGCCTGGTACAGGGCCTGGTCGGCATGGCTGTAGGCCGTCTCGAAGGCGGTGCCGGCGCGGTTCCAGCTCAGACCCACGCTGACGGTGATGGGACGCGTGATGGGCGCCGCATGGCGCTGGCGGCCGACGCTCTCGCAGATGCGCTGCGCCACTGTCGCCGCGTCGTCGCGCGAAGAGGTGGGCCAGACCACGGAAAACTCTTCACCGCCGACCCGGCCGATGGCCGTTTCCTGTCCTAATAACTGCTTCAGGCAGTCGACCACGGCCTGGATCACGCCGTCGCCGGCCGGGTGGCCGAAATCGTCGTTGACCTGCTTGAACAGGTCGATGTCGAGCACGATCAGGGCCATGTCGCCCTGCGCCAGGCAGCGCGAAGCATGCTCGATCACGGCGCCGCGGTTCAGGGCACCCGTCAGCGGATCGTGCGTGGCGCGGTATTCGAGCTGGCCGGCCAGGGTTTGCAGTTGCCGGTTCAGCAAATGCATGTCGCGCTCGGCGCGGTCGCTGCGGCCGATCAGGCGTCGCGTCTCGCGCATCAGCCGTTCGTAGTGATTGATCAGTTCACCGAGCACGCGGCGCTGCGCTTCGCCGCTGGCATGGACGTCGGCGTGCATGCGCCGCGCGGCAGCCAGCGCCGCCGCTTCCACGGTGAACAGGTCGGGTTCCAGGGCGGACTCGGAGATGGCGGCGTGCATGCTCTAGCTGCCTTGCACGGAATGGTCGTGGAAGTCGAGGGCCGTAAAGTCCTGCTGCAGCTCCTGGCCAAATTCCAGGATCGTGTCATCGTCTTCATCGTGATACCAGTTCAGGCGTACCTGGTTGCCCTCCACGGCTGCCTGGTTCAGGATGTCGAACAGGGTAAACAGCATCTTCGTGCTGGAGCTGTTGAAGTAGGCCAGCGAGACGTTGACAGTGATGCTGCTCTCGCGGCAGCCGTCCAGGTAGGCGCGCACGGCGGCGATCAGCGGGCCATAGAAGGCGGCCGCGTTTTCCGGATACGACTCGCCCTTGATCGACAGGGTGTGCTGCGCGAAACGGAAGTCGATTTCGGGCGAACTCGGGGTCGCGGCGATGAACAGTGGTGACGGTAATTGCATATGCTTTCCTGAGTCGGCTCTTTCAAATGATGGCTTTGATGCAGAAGATGGTGTGCCCCGGCTCCTGGGGATCCTGGACGAATTCGAATTCCAGCGGCTCGCTGGCGTCGCGCGCCATGGTGAGGAAACCCAGGCCCGCGCCTTTGCTGTCGGCCGGCGTTTCCTCGCGCAGGGCCTTCTTGTAGGCGAGGCGGATTTCTTCCATCGACATGCTGTGCAGCGGCTCCAGGCGGGCGCGGATCTGCGCCACGTTGTCGGTCGAGACCGGGTTGGCGCACAGCAGAAAAAAGCTGTCGCCGCGCGTGCCGATGCAAAACGAGCCGCGCCGCATCTGCTGGTCCAGCTGCGCATCGGGCGTCAGGCTGTCGGCGGAATAATGCATGATGTTTTGCGACATCTCGATGAACGAGGAAAAGATGCGTCGCCGCGTGGGCCCGGCTGCGCCGGCCGTGTCGAGGCGCGCCTTGATGGTTTCGGAAATGGCGCTCACCACGTGCTGCGAGAAATAGCCCACGTAAAAAAAGATGATGTTGCGCTTGCGCGCCACATCCCAAAACTCGTTGAATTCTTCGTACAGCACGTTCGTGCTCCTGGCTAGCCGGTGACCCGGTTTCTTGTTGATAAGGTGGTTCGATGGGGCCCAACTACAGGCGGAAACAGAAAAAGGTCAGGTCGTCGCGGCGCGGCTGCGCTCCCTGCCAGGCAGCGCTGTCCTGCAGCAGCGCCGCCGCCACGTCACCGGCGGGCGCGCCGCGCTGCGCCAGCAGCTGCTCGCGCATGCGCCGCTTGCCATAGGCGATGTCGCGCGCACCGCCGATCTGGTCGAGCAAGCCGTCGGTGGTGATGAACAGCAGGCTGCCGGCGGGTATGGCTAGCGTTTCGTTATGCCAGCAGTAGTCGGCCGGCGTATCGACATAGCCCACGCCCATGCGCGCGCCATCGATGGCGCGCACGGCCTCTTCGCCAGGCGCCGCCACGTGCAGCGCCAGTTTCGCCCCCGCGAAACGCAGGCTGGCGCTGGCCTCGTCGTAGCACAGAAAGGCGCAATCCATGCCGTCGTTCGAGCCGGCATGGCCGTTGCCACTGCCGGCGCCGTCCTGGCCCAGCAAAGTCTTGATGGCGCGGCTGACGGCGCCGATCAGGGCTGCCGGGTCGTTCGGCCCCAGTTCGCGCAAGGCCTGGCTCAGGGCGGACGAGGCGATCAGGGTCATGAAGGCACCCGGCACGCCGTGGCCCGTGCAGTCGGCGATGGCGGCGAACCAGCCGCCTGCGTGGCGTTCGAAGAAGTAAAAATCGCCTCCGACGACGTCGCGCGGCTGCCATTCCAGGTGGGCGTCGGGCAGGGTGGCGCGCAATTGCGCGTCGGAGGTGCGCAGCAGGGCGCGCTGGATCACGCTGGCGTAATCGATGCTGTGCATGATTTGCCGGTTCTTTTCGGCCTGCATGGTGGCCACCACGTTCATCAGCTGCAAGCCGAAGCCCACGCCGGCCAGCGCACCATCCTCGGTGATGATGAAGCCATCGGCCAGCGCTTTTTCGCCCGCTTCCACGGCACGGAAGGTGAGGTCCTCGATGCTCATGGCGCCATCGACGATCAGCGGTTCCTTGTCCATGAAGGCGATGCAGCTCTTCTTGCCGTACACCTCGTGATAAAAAGGCTTGGACATCTGCGACATGAAGATGTTGCGGCTGATCAAGCCGATGGGCTTCTGCTGCTCCGTGACTGGCAGGCTCATCATGTCGCGCCGTTCCGTGAACAGTTCCAGCACGGCGAAATTGCTGGCGTCGGCCTGCACCGATTCCGTGGGTATGCACAGATCAAACGCCACGGAGGTGCGATAACGGGGAAGATGCAATCGAGAAGCGTTGAACTCCACAGCGGCTACCTTTACATGACGAGCGGACCCTTGTTGTCGCGAAGGCATGGCGACTGACAAACAGGCAATATCATCATGGTAGCCTTTGAATGTGACGGCTTCATTACCAGCTTGTCAAAACCGTATGCAAGATGGCTGCATGGCAAGCCGGTGCCGGGCCTACAGGCGGCGGGCCAGCGCCTGTGCCTGTGCCAGCCAGCGCGCGCGCTGCGGCTCGCTGGCATCGAGGATGGGGCCGAAACTGGTCACCTTGACGGGTTTGACGCCGCAAAATTCCAGGGTCGTCTTGCGCAGCTGGTGAATGCCGGGCATGTGGTAGACCCAGCGGAAATACCAGGGCGGCGTATCCATCGTCACCAGCAGCTGCGCCGTGCGGCCCTTCAGCAGCTGCGCGGGGAAAGCCTTGCCGGGGCGGTACTTGAAGGCAAAGCCGGGCAGGAAGACGCGGTCGATGAAACCTTTCAGCAGGGCCGGCGCGCCGCCCCACCAGATCGGGTAGGCGAACACCAGGTGTTCGGCCCAGCTGATGGCTTCCTGCGCGGCCAGCAAGTCCGCTTCCAGCGGCTGTACCTGGCGGTAGCCTTCGTGCAGGATGGGGTCGAAGTCCAGCTGGCCCAGGCGCAGTTCGCGCACGCTGTGCCCTGCGCTGCGGGCCGTGGCGGCGTAGGCCTCGGCCAGGGCGGCGCAGAAGCTGTCGCTGGACGGGTGGCCGATAAGAATGAGAATGCGCTTGTGTGTAATGTTGCTCATGCTGCAGGCTTTCTATAAAAGAACAGCTTGCATGCTAAAGCCTGCCCCTAGTGGCAGAGTCAAGCGGCCGCTGGACGGCGCTGGCGCGCCAGGCAATCGCGGATTTCCGTGTCGATGTCGGCCAATTGCGCGTCGAGCTGACGCAGGCGGGCGATATCTTGCTGCACTTGCGCGCGCTTGGCGGCGATGTGGTGCGACAGGGCAGCCCAGTCGGTCTCGTCGCCGGCCAGGATGGGCAGCAGTTCGGCCAGGCGGAAACCCAGGGCCTGCGCCTGGCGTATGAGTCTGACTTGCGCCAGGTCTTGCTGCGTGTAGACGCGGTAGGCGCCGGAGCGGCGCACGTCCCCCAGCAAGCCCAGCGTTTCATAGTGGCGCAAGGCCTTGGGCGAGGTGCCCGCCAGGCGGGCGATTTCTCCGATGTACATGCTTGTCCCTAGTTGAGCTGCGGCGCACGCAGTGTAGCGCAGCTGGCTTGCCAGGCGCTACCTTGCGCGCTGTCTCAGGAGGCCTTGCGCGGCGGAACTTTCTTCGCCGTGCACTCGGCGCAGGTGCCGTATAGCGACAGCGCGTGCTCGTGCAGCACGAAGCCCCGCTCGGTGGCAATTTCATTCTGGCGCAGTTCGATGCCTTCATCGACGAATTCATCGACCTTGCCGCAACCCGTGCAAACCAGGTGATCGTGGTGCTGGCCTTCATTGAGTTCGAACACGGCATGGCCCGATTCGAAGTGCCGGCGAAACAAGATGCCCGCTTCGGCAAACTGCATCAGCACGCGGTAGATGGTGGCCAGGCCCACGTCGATTTTTTCAGCCAGCAAGAGTTTGTAGACATCGTCCGCACTCAGGTGCTTGATGCCCCCTTCTTGAAACAGCTGCAGAATGCGCAAGCGGGGGATGGTCACTTTCAAGCCCGATTCACGCAGTTCCCTCAATATATCCATGTCTCCCATTCCTTTTTGTGATCGCTGAGCGAGATATGCCATTATATCGCAAATGATAATCATTACTATTCTCATTTATGGCGTGCGAACGCGAAATAGCATGTTGCGCAGGCAGGGACTCATCGATTGACAACGGCGCACATGACGATTGGTGGCGGACAATATTTGCTGCGCGGGCGCGTTTTTGGCGACTCGGGCGCCAGCCTGTTCATTGCGCTGTTTAGTTTTTGCAATGCCGCATTTTCTTGACCTGGGCAAAGAAAAAAATCCCACTAGTGATGCCATCTAGCACTATTTGATGTGGATCAAAGTTTTTGTTGCACTGCACTCTTAGACTTCGCAGCGTTACTTAACGACAGAGGAAAACATAATGAAAACGTCCGCAACTGCAGCAGCAATCGTCCTGGCCGCCATCGGCGCATTCGCCGGCAATGCTATGGCGCAGGAAAGCCCATGGCTGGTGCGCGCCCGTGCCGTGCACATCGATCCGGCCGATAAATCTGCTCCTGTTGGTGGTGTCGGTGCATCCGACCGTTTGACGGTCAGCAGCAAGACGATTCCTGAAATCGATATTTCGTATTTCTTCACACCGAACATCGCTGCCGAGCTGATCCTGACCTACCCGCAAAAGCATGACGTCAAGCTCGATGGCGGCCAGGTCGGCACCTTCAAGCATCTGCCGCCGACCCTGTCGCTGCAATACCACTTCATGCCTGAAAAACAGTTCAGCCCTTACCTGGGTGCCGGTATCAACTACACGACCATGTCGGATGTCAAACTGGGCGGCCTGCGCCTGGAACACGACAGCTGGGGTTACTCGCTGCAAGCCGGTGTCGACTACAAACTGGACAAAAACTGGTCCTTGAACTTCGACATCAAGAAAGTGCAGATCCGCAGCGATGTCATGACCGCTGCTGGCGCCAAGATCAGCGAAGTCAAAGTTGATCCTATCCTGATCGGCGTAGGCGTAGGCTACCGCTTCTAAGCATGGCATGACGGCGCCCGTGTGGCGCGCAGAATAAAAAAGGACGGCCGGGTTTGCACCTGGCCGTCCTTTTTGCATGACATGCGCCGGATTATTTTTTCAGCGTCTTTTCCAGCGTCAGCTGGTAATCCGTCTTTTCGTAGCCAGGCAGGTATTTATTCGTCGCGTCGAGGAAGGCGCGCGAGCGGTAAGCCGCTTCCAGGTCCTTGACCCATGGTTTGGCCTTGTCGGCCGTGCGGATGGCCACCAGGTTGATGTAGCTGTCCGAGATTTTTTCCACGGCGAGGGCCGAGGTCAGCTTCATGCCGGCGGCTTGGGCGAAGTTGCCATTGACGAAGGCGTAGTCCGCGTCCGCCAGCGAACGTGGCAGCTGCGCCGCTTCCAGCGGCACCAGTTTCAGTTTCTTCGTGTTTTCCAGCACGTCGCGCTCGGAAGCGCGCAGCGGGTCGACGTTCGGTTTCAGCTTGATCCAGCCCATCTTGGCCAGCATGACCAGCGCGCGCGCCTGGTTGGTCGGGTCGTTCGGCATGGTGATGGTGGCGCCGTTCTTCACTTCGGCCAGGGTTTTTTGCTTGCCGCCGTACAGGCCGATGGGCATGGTCGGCACGGTGATCAATGCGCTCAATGGCAGCTTGTTATCGGTGGCGAACTTGGTCAGGTAGACGATGTGCTGGAACACGTTGGCGTCCAGCGAGCCTTCGGCCAGCGCGTAGTTCGGCTGCACGTAGTCGTTGAATTCGACGATCCTGACCTTGTAACCCTGTTTTTCCAGGATAGGCTTGATGCCCAGCTTCAGCTGGTCGGAATACGGGCCGGAGCTGGTGCCGATGACGAGTTCTTTCGGGTCCTTGGCGTGGGCGGCGGTGGCAAAGGCCAGGCTGGTGGCGGCCAGGAGCAGGGTGCGGCGAAGGTGGTTCATGTAGGTCCTTGTTTCTGAATATGAATTAACGTTTGTCGAGGCGCCTGGCGATGCGCGTGCCGGCGAACTGGATGGTTTGCACCAGCACGATCAGGATGGCCACGGTGGCGACCATGATGTCCGTCTCGAAGCGGTAGTAGCCGTAGCGGATGGCCAGGTCACCGATGCCGCCGCCGCCCACCACGCCGGCCACGGCCGAATACGACAGGAAGCTGATCGACAGCACGGTCAGCGCCAGCACCAGGCCGGAGCGCGCTTCCACCAGCAGCACGCGGAAAATGATCTGCATTTCCGAGGCGCCCATGGCGTGCGCCGCCTCGATCACGCCGCGCGGCACTTCGCGCAGGTTCTGTTCCACCAGGCGCGCCAGGTAGGGAATGGCGGCAAACGACAGCGGCACGGCAGCTGCCAGCGGGCCAATCGAGGTGCCCGCGATGATGCGCGTAAACGGCGTCAGGGCGACCAGCAAAATGATGAAGGGGAAGCTGCGCACGGTATTTACCAGCCAGCCCAAAATCGTCGACAGCGGACGGTTTTCCAGCGACTGGCCTTCCGAGACGAGGAACAGCACAATGCCCAGCGGGCCGCCGATCAGGATGGCGGCGCTCAATCCGATGCCCAGCATGGTCATGGTCTGGCCCAGCGCCACGCAGATTTCCGGCAGCAGCTTGATGACGTTATTGATCGATTCTTCAAACATGTGTTGCATCCTTCCATGCGGTGGCTTCAAACGCCTCGGTGCCGTAATACGCCAGCTCGCGTCCCAACGCCGTCTTGCGCGGGGTGGCCGTGTCGCTCAAATCGAATTGTTCGGCGATGGCACCGTTTTCCACGACGGCCACGCGGTTGCAGATGGCGCCCAGCACCGACAGTTCATGGCTGACGATGACGATGGTCACTTTCAAGCGCGCATTGATGTCACGCAAAGTGTCGAGCAGGGCGCGCGTGGTTTCCGCGTCCAGGGCGGACGTCGGCTCGTCGCACAGCAGCACGTCCGGGTGGCTGGCCAGGGCGCGCGCAATCGCCACGCGCTGTTTCTGCCCGCCCGACAATTGCGCCGGATAGCTGTGCAGCTTGTCGGACAGGCCTACGAGCGCCAGGCATTCCTCGACGCGGGCGGCGATCTGCTCGCCCTTGGTCGTGCCATGGATTTTCAAGGGGAAGGCGACGTTGTCGAAGACGCTGGCGTTTTGCAGCAAATTGAATTGCTGGAAAATCATGCCGATGTTCTGGCGCGCGTCGCGCAATGCGCTCTTGCCCAGGCGGGTCAGTTCACGCCCGGCCACGGTAATGGTGCCGCTGTCGGGACGCTCGAGCAGGTTAATCAGGCGCAGCAATGTCGATTTGCCGGCGCCGCTCTTGCCGATCAGGCCGAAAATATCACCGGGATAGACTTCCAGCGTGACCGATTTGACCGCGTGGAATTGTTCGCCCTTGGGCAGCGCGAAGGTCTTGTTCGCGCCGTCGATGCGAATCACCGGCGTACGGTGTGGTGTGGTCATGCAGTGTTTCCTTTTTTATTGGACCGTGACAGGCTTGCTTGCAGGGGCCACATCGCCCGGCCTGTTACGTCGGTTGCGTAGTATACCTCCGATCGTGTTATTACTCCTACGACAGAATCTTGCTTTGAATATGCAAATAATGTCTATATAGGTTTTTGGCGAGAGTAAAAGCGGTTTTTGTGCGATCAGCCGATGGAAAATTCGACGGGAATCGATAATTCCAGCGGCTCCGGCCGTTCCTTGGGGATGCGCGGCAGTGGCGCTGCCCGTTGCAAGGTGTCTAGCGCAGCCTGATCCAGGGCTGCGGAACCGGAACTGCGCTCGATGCTGGCCGCCAGTACCTGGCCGTCGCGGTCGATGCGGCAGCGCAGATACACCACGCCCTGTTCCTGCTTCGCGCGCGACGCCGTCGGATAGCGGCGGAAACGCTCCATGCGCGCCAGCACCTTGCCTTCCCAGCTCGATACGCCGCTGCGCAGCTCCTGCGGCGCAGGTGGCAGGGCAGGCGAGGGCGGCGCCGCCGCGACCGACGCCGTGGCCGCCGGCACCGGCGAGACGGGGGCATGGCGCACCTCGGCGAGAGCCGCGACGGCCTCGGCCTGTGGCGGCATGGGCGCCGCATCCGGCTGCGGCGGCACGAATTGCGGCATGGCTGGTACTGCTTTTTTGGCAAGGGCGCGCGACGGCGCGGCCGCGGCGCTGGCCTGTTCAGCAAGATTCTGCTCCAGAGGGCGCGGCGGGGCCGCGGCTGGCAGATACAGCAGCATGGACGGCTGCGTCGCGTCGGGCGCGATGGCCAGCACGGGCGTTGCGGGAGCGTGCTGGTACAGCGCCCATGCCAGCAGCGCGCCATGCATGGCGAAGACGGTGGCGATGGTCAGCGGCTTGTGCCATTGCGCCGGCGGCGTCTTTTCTGCTGCTGGCGCCGGCGCCGGCGCCGGCCCATCTGGTCGGCGCAGCAGATAGATGATCACGGCGATTTCCATCGTTGCTACAAGGACAATCACCCACCATGGCGGATGGCCGAGGCACATGGCGATAAAGCCGATGGCCATGCCCAGGCAGGCGAGCACTTTGCCGCGGCGCGACACGGCGCGGTGTTCGCGCCACTGGCGCAGCGGCGCGCCGAAGCGCGGGTGGTGCAGCAGCCAGTGCTCCAGGCGTGGCGAGGCGCGGCTGAAACAGGCCAGCGCCAGGATCAGGAAGATCGTCGTCGGCATGACGGGCAGCATGGCGCCGATCACGCCCAGCGCGACCATCAGCATGCCGGCGGCCGTCCAGGCCCAGCGGCGCAGCCGTGCCGTATGCGCTTGCGCGCCGGTCTGGATGACTGGCTCTTGCATCAGGCGCAGGCCTCCACGTGGCCTAGCATGCGCAGGAAGGCGGCGCGCGCGCCGTCGATCACGCGCGCTTCGCCCGCATCGTCAAGGACGGCCGTATCGAGCACCGACGTAAAATCGCGCCAGTGGCGCGCGCGCCCGTCCGGATGGCCGGCCAGGTGGCGCGCGCCGTGGTGTTCATCGAGGCCGATCTTGCCAGCCAGTTTATACAGAATGGCCGCGCCCAGCTTCGAGCCTTCGCTCACGTACAGCCAGCCCAGCGCCGTGGCCAGGTCCAGCTGCGCGTCGAACGGCGCCGTGGCAGCATCGGCTGGCAGCGCGGTATCGAGGTCGCGCAGGTCTGCGGCGATGCTGGCGTAGCGGCGGCGCTGTTCCAGGTCTGGCAGCAGGGCGGCCAGTTGCGCGTTGTCGTACAGCGCGTCGACATCGCGCAGGAAGGCGTACTGCGCCTGCAGGAAGCGCGCGTAATTGTCGCGGCTGGAAAACGGCGCGCTAGCCATGATGCGCTGGTCCAGCAATTCGTGGGTGGCCATGGTGTCGGCTTTCAGGCGCTGGCTGCGAGTTGGGCTTGCGTTGATCGGAAGGTCGTTCAAGGTGCTGGTGGTGTCGCTTGCTGCATGCATGGAATATCTGCTCTCTATTATAAGGATGAATCAAATCAGAAACGAACGCTGAGCGTGACGCGCGCCGTGCGGCCCGGTCCCGGCATCAGGCTCAGGGTCAGCGGATCGAGGTAGTAACGGTCCGTCAGGTTGTCCACTGCCACGTCGACGGTGGCATTGGGCGAGATCTTGTAGCTGGCGAACAGGTCGGCGAGGGTGTAGGCCTGCGTCAGCACCTGCGGCGAGGTGCCTGTCCACGACTGCCACACGGCCTTGTCGTCCTGGCGCGCCAGCGGCTGGCCGACGTGCGTCAGGCGCGTGCCGAGGGTGAGTTTCTCCTGTAGCCAGCGCGTGCCCAGGGTCAGGTTGGCGCTCAGCTTGGGCTGGATATGGTTGCTCACGTAGGAACTGCTAAAGCCGATGGGCGAGCAGTCGGGCGTGTTCCAGATATCCGATTGCCACTTGCTGGCCTTGCGCAAATAGGCCGCCGTGGCGGCGTCGCAGAGCAGGGTCTTGCGGTTCCAGGTTCCGGAAAAATCGGCAAACACGCTGCCCCGGTCATACGAGGACTGCAGTTCGATGCCCGAGACGCTGTACTTGTCCGTATTGGCCATCGAAAAATTCTGCGCGGTGGCTGGCAAATCGGGAATGGGGCGGCGCGTGATGTAGCCGTGGGTGACGCTGTCGAAGTAGGCCACGCGCAGGCGCAGCTTGTCGGCGGCGCTCCATACGCCATCCTTGATCACGCTCACGCCGATCTCGCGGTTGTGGCTGCGCTCGGCGTTCAAGGGCGACGAATAGGTGGCCGAAAAGCCTATCGTCGATTCGTACAGGCTGGGCATGCGCAGGCCGCGCGCGTCGCGCAGGAACAGGCTGACGCTGTCGGACAGGCGCGCCGTCAGTGCGAACGTGGGCGCAAAACCGTGGTCCTTGCGGCGGATCGGCGTGCTGTACTTGAACAGACCGGGGATGGCATCGCGGTAGACATAGTCGTTGCCGCTCCACTGGTCGACCTTCGACAGGTCCAACGGCGCCGCTTCCTCGCCATAGCGTTCCAGCATGCCGCCCACCAGCGCCGGATTGTTGGCGGCAGTGAAGCGGCCCTGCGCATCCTGGTACCACTTCGAGGCGCCAAGCTGCTCGCCGTCCTTGTCCCACATGGTGACCCATTGCCAGCCTTGCGGATGGTATTGCTGTTCTGCGCGGCGGTTGCGGTCGCGCGTCTCGAAGCGCTGGAAGCGTCCTCCCGCGTCGATGCTCAGCCAGTCGCGCGCCTGCCACTGCAGCGAGGCGAACACGCTTTGCTCGTGGCGCTTGCCGTTGCGCAGGGTGTGATTGGCGTTCAGGTCAGCGTCGACGATGCGCACGCTGTCGGCCGGGCCGATATCCTCGTTTTGCAGAGACAGGCCGTAATCGAGCTTGAGCGCGCCCATGCCGGTGGCGAAGCGCGAGGTATTCGCCAGATCCGCACCCACCCTGCGCGCCTGGTTCTTCGCCAGGTACAGCACTTCCACGCATTGCTTGCATTCATGGTCGCCCGGATTGGGCTTGCCTTCCAGCGGATTGCTGAAGATGTCGCCGTTGCGCGATTTGCTCTGCATGTCCGTCAGCCACAGATTGGCCTTCAGGTCGATGAGGTTCTGGCCTTCCGGCTTCCATTCGTAGCGCGCCGTCAGCGCATTGGTGCGCACCTGGCTGGGGTCCCACTGGGGAATGCTGCCAGTACTGTTGCGGTAGATTTGCGACGGCATGATTTCGCCATAGCTGCTGTCGAAATAGCGGTAGCCCAGTTCCAGTTTCTGTTCGTGCGGCAGGCGCAGGTTGGCCTTCAGCAGGGCAGAGGTGGTGCGGTTGGCCGTATTGAGCACTTCATCGCCGCGCTTGAAGAACTGCGTCACGCCATTGTCGTCGCCCCATTCGTTGAGCAACTGATAACGTTCGAAGCCGCGCGTGCCGGAAAAATAATTGCCGATGCTGCGGTGGCTGATGGCAGCCACCAGGTCATAGTCGTCCTGGCGCGTGGCCACGGCGATGCTGCCAAAGCCGCTGCGCGGGTCACCCAGCTTGTTGCGGTGGGTGCGCGGTGCGCTGCCGAAATCGCTGGGCGCCGTGACGCTGTTGTCCTGGGCGCCGCCACGCAGGCGCACACCCGTGCGCTGGCCTGGCACGATGATGTCCTCAGGGCGCAAGGTCTGCATGCTGACCATGCCGCCGATGGCGCCCGCACCTTGCGCCGACAGGTTCGGGCCTTTGTCGATGCGGATGGCGCTGATCAGGTCCGGATCGATGTAGCTGCGATCGGCGATGCCCGCGTAGCCACGGTACACGGTCGACGATTGCAGGCTGCCGTCGATCAGCACGGGCACGCGGCCCTGGCCCTGCATGCCGCGCACGTTGACGTCGACGGCGCCGCTATTGCGGCTGTCGCCCACCTGCACGCCGGCCACGCCCTTGAAGATGTCTGCCGGGGAGGTGCCGCGGAAGCGCTCGATCTGCTCGCGCCCGATGTACACAGAGGCGGCAGGCGTCAGATAGGGCCGGTCGGCCGGGTCCGTGTCGTCCGCCTCGAACGTGCCGCTGCCGCCCTGGCCATTCACGCGCAGGGTGCCGATCTGTACGGCGCCGGCAGCGAGGGGAGCAGGTGCGCTGATGATGATGGTCGTGCCGCCTTGCAGCTGTGCCTGCAGGCCACTGCCGGCCAGCAGCTGGCGCAGCGCATCGGGCAGCGAATGCCGGCCTTGCAACGGCGCGCTTTGCCGCCCTTGCGTCAGGCGCGCGTCGGCCAGCAGCACCATGCCGGCCTGGCGCGCCAGTTCGTTCAGCGCGCGGCTCAAAGGCTGCGCCGGGATCTGCCATTCCACTGGCGCCACCGGCGCGGCGGCATGCACGGCATGCGTGGCGAAGGCCAGGCCGACGGCCAGGAAGAGGGGAGACAGGCGGGCGTGCAAGGAATGGCGCGGTGAGGTCGTGTGCATGTTTTTCCTATGGTGATGTGGTGGTCATTCATAGTAAAAACGAATGAGTATCATTTACCCTGACGTGCACATGCATTTTATTTTCGCTGCAGGTGGACGCTGGAGCAGATCAGCGGGCGACGATATGCAGCTTGCCGTCCTGGTGTAGCAGGCGCACGGGCAAGGCCAGCGGCAGGGCCGCAGCAAATTGCGCCGGCAACTTTGCGTCGAAGCTGCCGTTCAGGCGCAGGCCGGCCAGGGCCGGATCGTCGAGCACGAGGTTTGTATCGCCATAGCGCTGGAATTCGGCCAGCGCCTCGGCCAGGGTGGCGTCCTCGAAATCGAGGCGCCCGGCACGCCAGTTGCCAACCGCCTGGGCGCTGACCCTGGCCAGCGCTTGCACGCCCTGCGCAGTGACGCTGACCGTGTCGCCCGCCTGCAGCACTGCGGCATGCGCGCCGTTTTCGCTGTCGACGCGCACCGTACCTTGCGCCACGCTCACCTGTGTCGTGGCGCCCACGTGGCGCACTGAAAAATGCGTGCCCAGTACCGTCGCCGTAGCCGCGCCCGCCATGACCTGGAAGGGGCGCTCAGGATCGGCATGCACATGGAACATGGCCTGGCCGCGCAGCAGTCGCACGCTGCGACGGTCGCGGTACAGGGCCACGTCGATGGCGCTGCCACTATCGAGTTCGATGCGGCTGCCGTCGGGCAGGACTTGCGTGGCGAACTGGCCGCGCACCGTGCTGTAATCGTGCTGGAAGCCCGCTTGCTGCAGATGGCTGGCCAGCGGCCAGGCCAGCAGGGCGCACAGCAGCAGGCAGCCGCCGGCCAGCGTGCCGCGCGGCGGGAAGGTGGCTGCGAGACGCAGCTGGCGCAGCCGTTGCCGCAGCGATGACGGCGCACCCGCCGCACGGGCGGGCTGGCTGAAGGCCGCCACGCGCTGCGCCGGCAGGCTGGCCAGCAGCACATCTGTGCGGCCCAGCGCATCCCAGGCCAGCTGGTGGCGCGTATCGGCTGCCAGCCATTGCCGCAATGTCGCCAGTTCAGGCGCGGCCAGGCCCGCGTCGTGGCGCAGTCGCCATTGCGCCGCCAGGAAGTCGACGTCGTCGAGCGTCGTGTCTTGTGATGTCATGCGCTGTTTCATGCCAGGTCCCGTTCGGGCAAGCCTTTTTTACAGGCCAGCATGCCGTTGATGATGTGTTTTTCCACCATGTTGACGGAGATGCCCATGCGCGCGGCAATCTCGATCTGGCTCAGGCCATCGAACTTGTACAGCGCGAAGGCTTGGCGGCAGCGCGGCGGCAAGGCGTCGATGATGGCCAGCAGGCGCTCCATGATTTGCCGGTCGTGCATGCGCTGTTCCGGTTCATCGGCGCGCGGCGCGCGCAACAGCATGTGCTGTTCGTCGAGCGCGTCATGGGGCCGCCTCTGGCGCAAGCGCTGTTCGTCGATGGCGATGTTTTTCGCCGTGACGTACAGCAGGGCGCGCTGGCCGCTGTCCGGTGGCGTATCACCACGCAGGGCGTGCGCGCTGCCCTGCGGCTGGCGCGCCAGGATGCGGGCATAGGCTTCCTGCACTACGTCCTGCGCCTTGTCGCGGCATCCCGTGGAGCGCGAAATCAGGCGCAGCAATTGCTGGTAATAGCGTTCAAGCACCGCGCATGTCCCCGTCATCAAAGCGCGCCATGATAGCAAGCTCGTCAGATAATAACAAGAATCATTCTCATTTGTTGCTCCATCTATTGCGCCAACTGTCGTGCCATCGGATGCGCCCGATAACGCTGGATATTTTTGCGAATGCAGACAATAATCGGCAGCAGAGGGCGCTGCCGCGGATCTTATTGTTGTTACTACTATTGTTATTATCGATTTTATCGATGCTAACTAGGTATATTTTACGTTTTACATCGATCTTCATGCCATGCATAATCTGTTGTAACTGAAGCCAGACAATCAGCCGCATGCGTCGTTCGCCTGCAGCTGCTTGCGGTTTTGACATCCTCCACTTTCTATCAGGAATCTACAATGAAAAAACTGCTCGCTTTTATCGCCGCCGCCGGCTTCTCGCTGTCCGCCGTTGCCGCGCCTGAAGTCTATGTCATCGATGGCAGCCACACTTTCCCCCGTTTCGAGTACACCCACATGGGCTTCTCGACGCAGCAAAGCCGTTTCAACAACACCACCGGCAAGGTCACGCTGGACCGCGCCGCCAGGACGGGCGCCGTCGAAGTGCTGATCGACACCAAATCCGTCGATACCGGTTCGACCCTGTTCAACACGCACATCCAGGGCGATGGTTTTCTTGAAACCGACAAATTCCCGGTCGCCACCTACAAATCGACCAAGTTCAATTTCGACGGCGACAAGCTGGCCTCCGTCGACGGCAACCTGACCCTGAAAGGCGTGACCAAGCCTGTTACCCTGATCGTCACCTCGTTTGCTTGCGCGCCGCATCCGATGTTGAAAAAAGATGCTTGCGGCGCCAACGCCACGGCCAAGATCAAGCGCTCTGAATTCAACGCCGGCAAATATGCGCCGGCCGTCAGCGATGACGTGACCCTGACGTTCGCGATCGAAGCGATCAAGCAGTAATTCTTGGCGGCAGGATGACAGTGGCGGCGCACTTCGGTCCGCCGCCATTTCTTTGTCCTGGTAGTCACGGCGATCACGACAAGTGACGCACCTGCTGCTGCCCATTTCCCATTTCCCCATTCCCCATTTCTATTTTCCAATCACCACACTTTGCCCGTCTTGTAGCCCACCTCGGGCGAGATCAGATTTTTGAAGCGCCGGGCAAGCTGCTGCTGGCCAAGCCGAAGCAGGGCGGACCAGGCTGGTCCGTGCCAGACGTGTGGCGGAACGGGCACAACTGCAATACACTATTGTTTCGTCATCTAATATTGCTTGATTGATAAGTCAAGCGCCGCACGCAAGGGGAGCGCACCGTGGAAACCAGCCAGCCAGACCAACCGCGCCGGCCGCTCTGGCGGCGCCTGCTATGGCCAGTTACCCAGCTGGGCTCGGCCTTCAAATTGACGGGCACGCACCTGCTGCACCACGTGATCGGCGCCAGCCTGATCGCCGCGCTGATGCTGGCGCTGGAAGGTTTTCACGTGCTCGAATGGCTCGATGCGGCCATGCTGCGCGCCAGCGCGGCACAGGGGCAGCTGTTGAACCGGGGCAAGGATCCGGGCGCAGCTTACCGGCCCGGCATCATCGAAATCGACCAGCCCGCGTTCGAACAGGTCTTCGACGAGCGTGAACCGCTGGAGCGTTCACGCCTGGAGCAATTGATCGCCAGCGCCGCCGCGCGCGGCGGCAAGGTGCTGGCCATCGACCTGGACCTGGCGCCGGCCGTGTATGAGCAGCACAAGGCGGGCGAGCGCCCGCTGGACCGCCTGCTCGACCAGCTGGCCGCCGATGGCCGGCAACTGGTGCTGATCCTGCCCGAACAATCGGACCAGAATGCGAATCTGCCGTGGATACGTGCGCGCTGCGCGGCCGGCATCCACTTCGCCAGCCCGCAAATCCGCGAACGCATGGGCGCCGTCACGCGCATCGAGTTGAAAAGTCCCGTGCTGGCGGCCGTGGCCTTCGAACTGGCGCATGGCGCCGACGAGCAAGAGCAGAAGCAACCCATGCCGGCCGTCTTGTCCGAGCAAAAGGAAGTGTTGGCGCTGGCCGGCCGCGTGTGCCAGCTGGCCCGGCGCACGGGCAGTGAAAAGGAATTGGCGCGCTGGGCGTTCGAACCCGTCATCCGCGGCGACGCCAAGGCGGCGGCCGAACAGAACGCCGTCACCGCGCCGTTTCACCCGGCCGCCGTGGCGCCGCAATTCCTGAACCCCACGCGCACGCGCGTACAACTGATCGATGGCCAGGCCGGCGTGGCGGCGAATGCACTGCGCAAGAACGTCGTGTATATCGGCAGCACCTATGACGTGCGCGACCGCTATACGACGGCCGAAGGCGAGCAGGCCAGCCTGCACCTGCATGCGGCGGCCCACACCTCGCTGGGCATCGGTACGGCCGACGTCAATAAATATGCGGTGTTCGCGGCTGATATCGTCATCGGCGTGCTGCTGGGCTGCCTGTTCGGCGGCTTGTGGACCCTGTACGGCCGCGCCGAACTGGCCATCGACAAGCGCATGGAAGACCACGATTTCAGCCGCCTGCACCGCATGGGTACCCTGGCTGAATTCTATGGCATCCGCCTGATGCTGGTGCTGGTGTGGGCTTCGCCGTTTGCCATTGGCGTGCTGGCCATCTACCTGTCGCGCGGTTTGCTCGAGCAGGGCTGGTGGGTCAATCCCGGCCCCCTGATCGCCGGCATGTTCCTGCACGCGATGTCGCTGCGCGATGAAGCCCACCACCCGCACGAAGAAGTGCCGGGCCTGTCCGTATGGGCCCAGCTGCGCCGCACGCATCCGGGCATCGTGCTGGTGCAGGCGCCGCTGGCGGTGCTGCTGCTGGTGGTGGCGCTGGTGTAGGGCTGGAGGACGGGTTGCGCTGGGAGCCGATCAGCCGATCAGCTTCAACCCGGGCGGCAGCGCTTCGCCCAGCATGCGCTTGGTAATCGCTTCATCGAGCTGCGTCACTTCGCTGACCATCGCCTGCCACAGGGGCGGGGCGCCGACGCCTTTCAGGCGGGTCAGGATGGCGGCCCGTAGCTCATCGCCGATGTCGCGCGAGCGGTCGCCCGTCATGCGCGCCAGGTGGGCGGCGGCAAAGGCGGCCGGCTCGGTCTTTTTCCAGTCCAGCGCCAGCAGCACTTGCAGCCACCCGGACACGGTAGCGCTGTCGACCACTTCGTGCGCGCTGCCGTGGAAGGGCTGGCGCGCGCCGACC
This sequence comes from Janthinobacterium pasteuri, assembly GCF_051380775.1. NCBI lineage: Bacteria > Pseudomonadati > Pseudomonadota > Betaproteobacteria > Burkholderiales > Oxalobacteraceae > Janthinobacterium > Janthinobacterium pasteuri. Next base: position 367,940 of record NZ_JBNYXS010000002.1, read on the forward strand.
CTGGCCAGTGCCCACAGGGTGTTCGTGTCCGCCGCTTCGCCCTTTTTATCAGCCTTCTGCAGTCGCTTGATCAGCCAGGCGCCCACTTCGGCCTTGTAGGCGCCGGGGATGCGCTCCAGCGACGCGCCCAGGCGCAGCATGTCGTCGTCGCTGCCGTTGACCAGGGTGACGGGGCGGCTGCCGCGCTGGGCCGCATCGGCTTGCAGGTTGAAGGCGAAGTCGTCGAGCAGGCGCAGTTGCTGCTGCGTGCTCAAGCCGCCGGCGACTCTGCGCCACAAGGTCCACCATTCGGCGCACACCTGGTTATCCTTGTGATGCTGGACGCCCGTGTCGAACAGGGCCCACAGCTGTTCGATGCGCCACGGGTCGAGCGCATCGCCGTAGCCGGGACGCAAACAGTAGCCGGCCAGGTTCAGCCAGACACGCTCATGTTCGGCGGAGCGGCGCCGGCCACGCGCGCGATGTAGCAAGGCGTCGAACAACTGGCGCAGCAGCGGCGTCTCCCAGTTCTCGCGCCCGCCCAGCCCACGTTCCAGGTGATGGCGCAGCTGGCGCACTTCCTTGGTGTCGACCTTTTGCGCCTTGCCGCCGAAGATGCGCTCGATCTTCTCGATCGCTTCCTTCACGCGCGGCGACACGGTGGACGTTTCCGCATGCGTTTCCTCTTCGCCACGCAGCTGGAACTCCAGCAGCCAGCGCTGGCCGGCATCGGCTTCAGCCACGCAATGCACTTCCAGGGTGCCCACTTCCGTCATCACGGTGGCCAGTTGCACGGTGATGTCGCGCTTGTCGCTGGCATCCTGTTTAGCGTGCAGCACGCTGGCCAGCGGCGGCAGGCGCAGATACTCGCCGGCGTCCAGATCGACGATGTCGCCCAGCTTGGGCGGCGTGCCCGTTTCCGCAATCGAGGACGCCAGGTGAAAGCGCACGGGCCGGCCCAGGCGCAGGGCGAACAGGCGCTGCGTCAAGCGAATTTCTTCGCCGGAGGCGCTGCCACGGGGCAGGATACACACGGCGCGGTGCTCCTTGCCGGCTTCTCCCAGCACGAGGAAATAGCTGCGTGGCGAGCCGCCGCCGATGCGCGGCGCCTGGCCGCGCCGCGCCAGCGCGTAGGCGACGGCGCCACGCGCCACGGCCACGTCGGGATTATCGTTGTGCAGGATGGTGAGCGGGGCACCGCGCCAGTGGGCGAGCGTCTCGGCCAGGCGGCGCGCCAGCGCGTCGGCGCGGAACACGCCGCCATTCAGCAGTAGCGTATCCGGCAGTGCGCCTTGATGCTGCTGCAGGAAACTGGCAAGGTGGCGCGTGATGGCCGCGTCCTGCGCATACGGCAGGCCGAATTCGACGATGCCGGCGCGGCCTTTTTTCGCCGTCTCGCGCAGTTCCACCTTTGGGAAGAAGCCGTCGACCACCATGGCCGCCACTTCCTCGCGCGTGATATCGGCGGAACGGCTGGCGCCTATCAGGCGAGAGCCGGCGCCCAGCAGGGTCACGCTGGCCTTGTCGGGTGCGTCGCTGGAAAGCAGCAATTCCTTGGCGGCGCGGCAGCGCTCCATCAGCTGCGACAGCCGCGCGGCGGAGAGCTTCATGCCGCCTTCCACTCCGGCCGCCATGCGCGTTTCCACCAGGTGGGCCAGTGCCAGGTCCATATTGTCGCCACCGAGGATCAAATGATTGCCCACACTGCTGCGCGTGAGCTGCGGTGCGCCATCCTCATCGATGGCGACGTCGATCAGGCTGAAATCGGTGGTGCCGCCGCCCACGTCGCACACTAAAATGCGGCACGTATTGGCCAGGTCCTCGCGCAGGGTGGCGCGCCGACGCTGCAGGAAGTCATAAAAGGCGGCCTGCGGCTCTTCCACCAATCGTAGCGTGGGCAAGCCCGCCATGCGCGCCGCTTCCAGCGTCAGTGCGCGCGCACCCTCGTCGAACGAGGCGGGAATGGTCAGCACAAGTTCCTGGTTTTCGAGAGGAGAATCCGGAAAGCGGTGATTCCACGCGGCGCGCACATACGCGAGGTAGCTGGCGCTGGCCGCCACGGGCGACACCTTGGCCACGTCGGCGTCCGCGCCCCAGGGCAGGATGGGTGCCTGGCGGTCCACGTTTGCATGCGACAGCCAGCTCTTCGCGCTGGAAACGAGGCGGCCCGGCACTTGCGCGCCGAGCTGGCGCGCCAGGGCGCCCAGCACTGGCTGTTCCTCGCCCGCCGCTTCGACTTGTGGCCACGGCAGCTGCAAATCGCCCGCCGCCAGTTCGCCGGCAGCGCGGTGGTAGCGCAGCGAGGGTAGCAGGGGGCGCGCGCCCACTTCGCCGAGAGCGAGCAGCTGCTCGATGGGGAACAGCTGTATGCCCGCCTGTGCATCGGCCGCATTGGCATACGCCACCACCGTGTTGGTGGTGCCCAGGTCGATGCCGACCAGCCAGGCCGGCTGCACCGTCGCGCTGCGCATGCTTATTGCTGCGGCGTGCCGCGCACGTCGAATTCCACTTTCCAGCGCTCGGCGCCGTCAGGGGAGACGGCCAGCAGCTCCAGGGTGCCCGCTTCCGTGACGCGCGCGTGCAGCTTGACTTGCACCACTTCGCCAGCCGAGCGGCCTTCGGCGGACAGCGTCGCCTGGATTTCGCTCAGTTCCTGCAATTCATCGGGGCCCCAGAAGTCGAGCAAGTCGCCGATCTGGTCGTTGCGGCGCGTGGACGAGGCGAAGAAGCGGAAGTGCACCGGTTCGCCCACCACCAGGCCGAATTGCTGGCCTGGCAATTCCAGTTCGCTGCCTTCTTCCATGCCGAATGGCGCCACGCACAGTGCCTGGATCGGTGGTTCCATGCCGGGAATGGCGGGCATGGCCGACTCGATGGCCACGTAGAAGGCGCTGGCCGTGCCGCCGCGGATGCGCACGCCATGGCCGCGCCGCACGTAGCTGTAGTACGCGGCACCGCGCGCGACGGCCAGGTCCAGGTCGGCCCCGGCCAGCATGCGCGCCGGTTCCGCGCCTTCCAGGTACAGCCAGTCGTTGACGGTGGCCATGATGCGCTGCACCAGCAAGTCCGACTTGAAGACGCCGCCGTTGAACAGCACGGCCGTCGGGTGCAAGAAGCTGGCGCCTTCCGCCTGGCGGCCCGCAAAGCCATCCAGCTCGCTGGTCGCCGCCACTTGCCGGCCCAAAAACGCCGCCAGGTGGCGCGTGATGGCCGCGTCCTGCGCATACGGCAAGCCCAGTTGCGTCAGGCCGGCGCGCGTGCGCACGGCAGGGCGGCTCGATGCTTCCACTTGCGGGAAGAAGCCGTCGAGAATAAAGGTGGACACTTCCGCGCGCGTCAGTTCCGTGCGGATGGAGCCGCCGATCAGTTTCGAGCCGCGGCTCGGCACGACGATCGGTGCCACATCGAGGCCGCTGTCAGCCAGCAGGCTTTCCTTGGCGCTGCGGCAGCCATACGTGAGCGCGCGCATTTGCCAGGCGTCCAGCTGGGTGCCGTTGGCGGCCAGCTTGCGGGCCACCAGGTGGGCCAGCGCCAGGTCCATATTATCGCCACCGAGCAGGATGTGTTCACCGACAGCGACGCGGTGCGGTTCCAGCACGCCGTCGCGTTCCAGCACGGCGATCAGCGAAAAGTCGCTGGTGCCGCCGCCCACGTCGACCACTAAAATGATGTCGCCCGGCTTGACTTCCTTGCGCCAGCGTCCCTCGCTGGTCTGGATCCAGCTGTACAGGGCCGCTTGCGGCTCTTCCAGCAGGGTCAATGCGGTGTAGCCGGCTGCCTGCGCCGCTTCCATCGTCAGCTCGCGCGCGGCCGGATCGAACGACGCGGGAATCGTCACCGTGATTTCCTGCTGCGCGAACGGCGCTTCTGGGTGGGCGTTATCCCAGGCCTGGCGCAAATGCGTCAGGTAGCGCGTGGCCGCCGTGATCGGTGAAATGCGCGCCACTTCGGCTGGCGCGTCGTTCGGCAGGATCGCCGCGCGGCGGTCCACGCCCGGGTGGCACAGCCAGCTTTTCGCGCTCGAGACCAGGCGGATGGGCGTGGTGGCGCCGCGGCTGCGGGCCATTTCGCCGACGACGAACGGCGCCTCCGCTTCTTCGGTCACCCAGGGCAGGGCCAGGTCGCCCGCCGCCACTTCGTCAGCGTGCGGCAGGTAGACGAACGATGGCAGCAGCGGCAGTTCTTCGACGCTGCCCGGCGCCGACAGCTGCGGCACTTTCAGCACGCCGTGGCTGGACGTTTCGCCGTCGCTCTCGACCAGGTTCACATACGACAGGGCGCTGTGGGTGGTGCCCAGGTCGATGCCGATGGCGTAGCGCGGGCTTGGGTTGATCGCGTCGTTCACAGTTCCACCTCGGCCGGGGCCAGGATGGCGGCGTCGTGCTGCTCGCTCAGTTTCGGCAGGCGCACGCTGGAGGCGCGCCAGCCGCGGTGACTGAGGGTGCCCGTGAACGGCGCCGAACCGACGACGTTGCCCGTCAGGCGCACTTGCGCGGAATCAAAACCTTCCTGCAGGACGATGCGGCTGCCTTCGGCTTCCTGGCGCACGGCCTCGATGGTGAAGTATTCGCGCATGACCTTGGCGCAGCCTTCATGCACCACGCGGGCGGCCGCGCCGATGTCGGCGTCGGCATGGCTGCCCAGGTTTTCCTGGGTGAAGTCGATCAATCGCGCTTCGCGTTGCAGCAGGGCCAGCAATTGCAGGGCCGCGTCAGGCGTGGCTTCTTTCAAAATGATTGGGGCGGCGGCTGGCGGCGGCACAGGAGCCGGTGCCGAAGCAGGAGCCACCGGGGCAGCCTCGGGCAAGGACAGTTTTTCCACGCGGGCCGCATAGGCGGCGTCCGACAGGGTACTGAAGAAGGCGCCGAAAGCCAGCGGGATGCGGCGCCAGAACGATGGGTGGGACGATGGTGTGCTCATAGGAACTCGTTTCTCTGATCTGTAGGGGAGGCGTCGGCGGCGCGGAACCGCTTCGCAAGGTGTTGCATGCGCCGGCCCAGTGGCTTGTAGGGCACTCGGCCGGCTGGCGTTTGCCCGCATGATACCAGCTACCGGGCTGTCGCCAAAGTCGCCGGCCCCCGCGCAGCGAGCCTGAAGCGTGGATTTTCTTTCTTCCTGCGCAAGGAAACGCTCGATTTCGTGCCGCTTCGACTAAAATCGCGCATTATCTTTTCGCATTGCCTTTATGTTATGTCTACCGACTTTTCCCCCTATCTGGCCGGCAGCCTGTATATCGACAGCGACCATCCGGCCGTGCGCGCCAGGGCGCCCGAGGAGCGTGACTTGCCGGAAATCTGGCCGGAACCGTTGCCGCAGGTGGTCGCGTCCCTGACCTGCCATGCGACCGTACAGGACGTGGCAGCGCATCTGCCCGATGTCGAGATGCTTCCGTTGAGCAAATAATTCATAGAAAGAAACCATGAAAAGAATCTATATTGGTCTGATGGGCCTGATGCTGCTGGCCGGCTGCGGTGGCAAGGGTGAGAGCGCGGGCCAGTCGAGTGCCGCGCGTCTCGATGGCAAGGAAAAAGGCAGCGAGTTTCTTGCCTATGAACACAATGTCAGCGTCGATACGAACGAGGCGCAAGTGCGGCCCCTGTATGAAAAAGTGGTCGCCGCCTGCAAGGCTGATACGGACAATGGCTGTCTGCTGCTCGACTCGAGCATGGACGGCGGTCGTTACGTGCATGCGCGCATCAGCATGCGCGCCAAGCCGGCCGGCATCAAGAAGCTCGTCGCGCTGGTCGCGGCCGGAGGCGACGTCACCAGCCAGGGCACCAAGGTGGAAGACCTCGGTCGGCCTGTGCTCGACAGCAAGAAACGCCTGGAAATGCTCAAGCAATACCAGGTGCAATTGCAGGACCTGGAAAAACGCTCGGGCGCGAACGTCGATGCCCTGATCAAGGTGACCAAGGAGTTGGCCACCGTGCAAGTGGAACTGGAGCAGGCGACGGCGGCCAATGCGTTGTTAATGCAGCGTATAGACACGGACTTGCTGAACGTGGCCATCAGCGCCGAAGGCAAGCAATCGTTCTGGCGGCCTGTCAAGCGCGCGCTGGGCAATTTCACGGAAAACCTGTCGGAAGGCGTGGCCAACGCCATCACGGCCATGGCGTATATCCTGCCGTGGCTGATCGCTTTCGTGCTGCTGTTCCCGCTGGGACGCAAGGGCTGGCGCCGCTTGAGAGGCCTGCCACGCTAGTGCGAACAGTATGTCGATTTTGCCCGTGAACTGGCCGACGAATTCATCGTCCTGTCGCGCGGCAGTGCCGTCGCCAGCGGACTGGCTGCGCAGATGGATGGCGAGGAGGTGACGCGCCATTTTGCCGTGCAGGCTTACACCAGCTGCAGCCAGCCCAGCACGGCGCCGGCCGCCAGCAGCCACAATAAATGGATCTTCGTGCGCCAGATGATCAGGCCGGCCACGATGGACAGGCTCCACAGGGGCCAGTCCGTGCGGATGTCGTGGTTGGCGCCGCCCAGTATCATGCCGGTGGAAATCAAGAGGGCGACGACGACGGGCGCCATGCCTTGCTTGAAGGCGCGCACGGGGCGCAGGTCGCGGTTGCGGTAGCCCCACTGGGCTGCCACGTAGGTGAGGGTGGTGCTGGGCAGCATGATGCCCACCATGGTCACCAGCACGCCCAGATACGCGGCCGTGTAGCTGCCCGCATTCATGCCCACGTTCCAGCCCATCAGGGCGACGAACAGCACGTTGGGGCCGGGCGCGGCCTGGGCGATGGCAATCGACTCATTGAATTGCGCCTGCGTCAGCCAGCCGTGCTGCTCGACCAGGAAGCGGTGCATTTCGGAGGTGGTGGAAATGGCGCCGCCAATCGACATCAGCGACAGCATCAGGTAGTGGCCGAACAGGTTCAGCCAGTCGCCCGCGCTCAACACCAAGTGCAAAGGCGGCGTCATGAGGACAGTTTTCGGTAGGTCAGCAGGCAGCCGATGCCGCCCAGGCCCAGCAGGATGTAGAGCAGGGGCCAGCGCAAGATCGCCACCATCAGCACGCCCAGCACGGTGATGGACAAGGTCAGCCACAGGGGCAGCGGATGCTTGCCCAGCGCAGCCGCCAGTTTCACGCCCGTGGCGGCGATCATGCCGGCCGAGACGGCCGCCATGCCGCGCAGGGCACCGGCCATCTGCGGGTTGTCGCCAAAGTGCGTGTACAGCACGCCCAGCAGCAGCACGATGACGAGCGGCACGGCCAGCATGCCAGCCAGCGCCGTCAGCGCGCCGCGCAAGCCGAAATAGCGTCCGCCCACCATCAGCGACAGGTTGACGACATTCGGCCCGGGCATGATTTGCGCCACGGCCCAGTCTTCCAGGAATTGCTCTTGCGTCAGCCAGCGCTTGCGCTCGACCATTTCGCGCTGGATTACGGCCAGCACGCCGCCGAATCCCTGCAGTGCCAGCCAGGTAAACGAGAAGAACAGGTCGGCCAGCGAGGCCGGTTGCGGGCGGGGCAGGTCGGGCGGGAGAGCCGAAAGGGGGGATGAGGGCATGGCTGATTATCGCCGTGGCCGATTGCGCTTGTCTATCGCTTTCGGCTCCAGTTGTGCCTGCAAGAAAAAAACCGTGGCTCATGTTTCCCTGCCATTGACTTCGAGAGTTTATCAGCAATACTTTATCGTCAACATGACCGCTGTTCCTGTCCGTGCTGGCGCAGTTCGCACCGGTATGCCGTCTCCGTTCCTCCTTCCCCCTTCGCAGGAGTTGTTCATCATGCCTAATTCCACAGAAACGCTGCATATGCCCGTCAAAACCGTGATGCTGCATGTCCGGCTCGATCAGAAGATGTCCGATATCGTCAATCTGGGCGTTGCCGTGCAGGCTGCCTTCAGTACCTTGTGCGCATTGGAATACCTGAAGTCATACAATGTTGCCCCCGAATTGATCGAGCGCGTGCTGCTGCACCCGGAGCAACGCCGCCAGACCGTGCATTGAATGTCCGGACGGCAACTGTGTTGCCGGCAGCCGCATTCCGGCGTTGTCGGATTGATCATTAAGTCTCAGTTATGCACAAATGATGGGTTAGCGAAACTGACGAAATAATTTTCTTGTGACTATGTGTGACTTTTTAAGTGGTTGATTTTAATGGGTTTTATTTTTGCTGTTTGATTGAGCAGTTTATTGAAAGCCGCACGGGCTGTGGCTTTGAGAGCTGTCAATAGGCGCTTATCCACAAAGATATCCACAGTCCGTGTGGATATCTGAAAAAGCGCTTAACAATCCGCCACTTAGATAATAACGCCGGATCGGTGCAGCAAATGCAGCGTCGCGGCAGGCCAAAATGGGGCCTTGCACAAGCCTGTATGCCTATCCAGTGCTCTTGTTTTTATGACTAAAAGTAGCGGCGCTGGTTCAGGGAGTGTCGTTGGCCGGTACCGCTGGCGCGTCGCCGCAGTGGGTCAGGGCGGCGGCAAGCTCGGCGACTTGTTGCTGTGCTTCGCGCAAGGTGGCGTAGGTGCGCAGCGAGGCGATCACGGTGGTGAACAACTTGCGCGTGGTCAGGTCGGTCTTGCACCAGAAATCGTTGATGTCGTAGTCGATGATGATGCGGTGTTCCAGCGCCTGGCCAGGCTGGCCAGTGCGCAGGATGATGCGCACGGCACTGTTGTGCAACTCTTCACGGACCTGGCGCGCCACTTGCAGCCCTGCATCCTGGGTTTCCATGATGACATCGAGTAGCACCACGGCGATATCTTGTGTGCTGCGCAGCAAGGCGAGCGCCTCGGCGCCCGAATACGCGTGCAGAAAGCTCAGCCTGCGGCCCTGGAAACTGGCCTGGCTGAGGGCGAACTTGGTCACCACGTGCACATCGACATCATCATCGACAATCAGCACGCGCCATGGCGCTGCGTTGGCAGGCTCTGCCGCCGCGTCTGCCCGCTCGAGTGGCTCGTCGACCAGCCAGTCGGGTTCATCCGCCCCCTTGGCGGCGCTATCGCTATCCATATTCATGCATTTATCCACCGTTGATCGTGCTCGCTCACGCCACACTATGCCAGTCTGCGGGGTTTGTCAAAACAATGCTGTTCAGGCAAGACGGCCTGGAGCAGGATTGTTTATGCACAGAAAAATATATTTTCATGGTGGTCGAGTAACTTTGCATTAGCGCCAACGCATGATTCTAAGTCATTGATTTTATTGGGGTAAAAAAATGCCTGTGAAATCAGCAAATTGTTGAAACCCGCATCAATGCTGGTGTTGCGGCTTGTCAAGAGGGGCTTATCAACAACTTTATCCACAGTTGCTGTGGATATCTAAAAAAGCCGTGCAAAAACCGTGGCTTAGCAGCCGTTTGCGAGGCCGGCGAAGACGCCTTCACGCCGCAAGCCCAAGTCCGCCCAGCTGGCCAAAAGCATGCAGGAAGCGCTGCTTGGCTTCGGCCGGACCCATGGCTTCGATTATACCGGGCAAGGGGGCGATGTCGTCAAGGTAAGCCCAGCGTTCGGCCGAGTGCGGCATCAGGTCGCGCTTTTCCGTGGCCAGTGCGATCAGGTCGGCCCGCTTGATGGGAGCGTAATCGGAAAAATCCAGGCCATAGGTGGCGGCGATGATGGCGCTGACTTTGTCTTCCAGCACGGCAAATTCCGGCAACAGCACTTTCAGGGGTTTCACCATATCGCCCAGGTAGGCTTCTGCAGCGTCGTGCAGCAGGGCGGCCAGGCGCAGATGGGGCGGAACCAGCCCGGCGACGATCAGGCTGTGCTGGGCGACCGAGTAAAACACTTGCGTCTGTCCATTGAAGCGGCACTGATACGCGAGGCCGTGTGCAATGTCTTCAATGACTACCTTGTCGATATGCGGGCGCAAGGGATAAAAACGGTTGCCGGAATAAGTGGAAACGTAGTCGGTGGTAATCATTGCCTGTGCTCGGATAGTCAAGATGTTTCATCGTACACCCGATGGCACAAGCTTGCCCCGGCCGCCGCGCGTGTGGCGGCCTGCTGAGCCTATGCATTTTGGCAAATCCTTTCATTTTTTTCATATCATTCATTGTACTTTCTCAATACACTGTAGCAATCTTGTTTGTCTGAAACTTCACAGGGGCAGGGCAATGACGGCGATACCTTCGGCAAGACCTTCGTATATCTATCAGGGCGGTTCGGTGATGATGCACTCGCCGCTGCAATTGAAGCAGTCGGAAATGTACGGCTATTTCGTCAGGGGCGACCTGGCCAGGCTGCAGGCCACCGTGAATACCACCTTGAACCAGGTGGCGGGCCGCAAGATGACCCTGAAAGCGCTGTCGCCGTATGTGATGCTGACGTTTACGCGCGTCAACCATGCGGATTCAAGCAACCCCGTCGACCAGGCCAAGGGCTGGATCACGGAAGTCGACATCGTCACCTGGATCATGGTCGGCGAGATGGATGCGGCGGGCAAGCTCGCGCATATCTATTGGTACCCATGCCATATTTTTGTCGATGACGCGATGGCCCTGATCAACGGGCGCGAGCTGTTCGGCTATCCGAAATACCTGTGCGAATACGACATTCCCGCCGCCGGCAGCGAGCCGCTGCGCTGTGCCGTCGCTGCCAAGGGTTTCCAGCATTTTTCGCCGGAAACCAAACTGGCGCTGCACCCGCTGCTGGAAGTCAATGCCACCGTGCAGACGGGGCAGCACAAACCCGTCAACAGTTTCCTGGAACTCATCGAGCAAGCCTTCACGATTTTTCTGTCCATCCCCGATTTCTTTGACATGGATCAAGCCGGCTGGGCCGATATTTTGTCGCTGCTGCGCAAGCCCCGCATCGACCAGATTTTCCTCAAGCAATTCCCCGACAGCGCGGGCGTGAAAGCCGTGTACCAGGCCCTGGTGGCTGCGCCGGCCGAGATCAACCGCCTGCACAGCGCGCGCCTGCTGGGCTACGAATATGAATGCACCTTGCACGCCTTCGACAGCTTTCCGCTGGACCAGACCCTGGGCTTGCAGCTGGGGCCGCAGGCGGCGATATTGCCGTTCAATGTGAACTTCGATTTCACGGCCATGCCAGGCGAGGAATTGGTCGACAACTCGCAGATCGCACCGGAAAAGATCGCCATCCTGGGCGGTGGCGTGGCGGCCATGACGGCGGCATATTATCTGACGAGTCAGCCGGGCTGGCAAAACCAGCACGCGATCACCGTCTACCAGCTGGGCTGGCGCCTGGGCGGCAAGGGCGCCAGCGGGCGCAATGCACAGGTGGGCCAGCGCATCGAGGAACACGGCCTGCACATCTGGTTCGGTTTTTATGCGAACGCCTTCAGGATGATCAAGGAAGCCTACGCCAGCCTGGAGCGTCCACCGGGCGCCCCGCTGGCCACCTGGCGCGACGCTTTCAAGCAGCACGATTACGTGGCCCTGTCGGAAGACGTCAAGGGCCAGTGGCGCAACTGGTCCATCGTCTTCCCCACCTTGCCGGGCGAGCCGGGCGAGGGCGGCGAAGACATCACCCTGTGGCAGATGGCCATTGCCATGGTGGGCTGGATCGAGCAGTGGATACGCCAGATCCGCCAGGTGGCGGACGCCGACGCGCGCATCGTGCGCGCCAGTACATCGCAAGGCGAGGGCGTGTGGCCGGGCTGGTTGCGCCGCCTGGCCGACGAAGTGGTGGGACAGGCCGATGAACTGGGGCTGGACGTGGGCCTGTCCGTGAGCGCGCTGGCGGCGCTGGTGGCCGACCTGGCGCCGGACTCCACACGCCACGACCAGGCGCGCCACCAGCTGCTGGCCAGCACCCTGAACGGCATCCGGGCCTGGCTGCGCCTGCGCTACCGCGCCCTGATCGATGGCGACGATGAATTGCGCCGCCTGTTCACCTGCCTGGACCTGGGCATTACGGTGATGAAAGGCATGTTCGAGGATGGCGTATTCAAGAATGGCTTTGACGTCATCAACGACATCGATTTCCGCGCCTGGCTGAAAAAACATGGCGGCGACGAGCAGTTCAGCGTCAATTCGGCGCCCGTGCGGGGCTTTTACGACCTGGTGTTTGCCTACGAGTGCGGTGATTTCGCCAAGCCGAACATCGAGGCGGGTACCTTGCTGCGGGCCATGGCGCGCATCGGCCTGGCCTACAAGGGCGGCATCATGTTCAAGATGCAGGCCGGCATGGGCGACACCATCTTTACGCCCCTGTACGAAGTGCTGCGCAAGCGCGGCGTGGAATTCAAATTCTTCCAGCGCGTGGAAGAGCTGGTGCCGGGCGCGGGCGACATCGACAGCATCCGCATCACGCAGCAGGTGCAATTGAAGGACCCGGACGCCGGCTACGCGCCGCTGGTGGATGTCAAAGGCCTGGCATGCTGGCCCAGCGCGCCCGATTACGCGCAGATCGAGCCGGCCCAGGCGGCGCTGCTGCAAGAGCAGGAAATCAATCTGGAGTCGTACTGGAGCGACTGGCCGCAGAAGTATCAGCAGGCGTTCGGCCGCGCGCTGCCCGTCACGGTATTGCAGAAGGGCGTCGATTTCGACAAGGTGGTGTTCGGCATTTCCATCGGCTCGCTGCAGGCTTTATGTCCGCAATTGCTGGCGCAAAGCCCGGCCCTGCAACTGGCGGCCGAGAAGGTAAAAACCGTGGCCACGCAGGCTTACCAGGTATGGCTCAACAAAAACCTGGCGCAGATCGGCTGGACCACGCAGCCGAAAGGGCAACAGCCCGTGCTGTCGGCCTTCACGGAGCCGTACGACACCTGGGCGCCGATGGATCAATTATTGGCGCACGAAGACTGGCCGGCGGGACTGGAGCCGAAAAACGTCTCGTATTTTTGCAGCGCCTTCCCCGTCGATAGCTACCCGCCCGTCACCGACACGGGCTTTCCCGCCCGCTGCGCGGCCAAGGCGAAACAGGGCGCGCTGCACCAGCTGGAGCGCGAGATCGGCGCGCTGTGGCCCGAGGCGGGCGCGCCGGGCGCGTTTCCGTGGCAATGGCTGGTCGACGCCAAGGCTGGCACGGGGCCGGCGCGCTTCGACAGCCAGTACTGGCGCGCCAACGTCGACCCGTCCGAGCGCTACGTGATGTCGGTAGTGGGCAGCACGCAGTACCGGCTGGCCACCGACCAGTCGGGCTTTTCCAACCTGTTCCTGACGGGCGACTGGATCAGGACGGGCCTGAACGCGGGCTGCGTGGAAGCGGCCGTGATGGCGGGCATGCAAACGTCGCGCGCCATGACCGGTTATCCGGCCGTGATCCAGGGCGAAAAGGACTTCTAGCCATGCAACGCCTGATGTTGCTGAGTCTTGTCCTTGTCCACCTGCACGCGGGCGCCGCGCCGTCCGGCGCCATCCTGCTGTGGCCCGGCGCGCCGCCCGGTGGGACGGCGCCGGGCCCGCAGCGCGACAGCGCCAAAGGCTCCATCACGCAGGTCGATCAGCCTTATCTGCTCGTGCACCGCCCTGCGCGTCCGAACGGCACGGCCATCCTGCTGGTCAGCGGCGGCGGCTACGCGCACATCGAGGCGGGCAAGGAAAGCAGCCCGGCCGCCGCCTGGCTGCAGGCGCAGGGCATCACGGCGTTTGAACTCGTGTACCGCCTGGCGCAGGAAGGCGGCGGCGTGACCGCGCCCTTCCAGGATGGCCAGCGTGCCATGCGCATGATCCGCGCGCGCGCCACCGAGTGGCAGATCGACACGGCGCGCATTGGCATCCTCGGTTTTTCCGCCGGCGCGCACCTGGCCGGCATGACGGCCGTCCAGCCCGATGCTGCCCTGTATGCGCCCGTCGATGCGATGGATCGGGCATCCGCGCGGCCCGACTTTGCCGTGCTGCTGTACCCTGTGCTGACCATGCAGCGGCCATTCGACACGACGCATGCGAAGAAGCAGTTGCTGGGAAGTCACCCCACGCAGGCGGCGCGCGACGCTTTGTCGGTGGAATTGCTCGTCGATGCGCGCACGCCGCCCACGTTCATCGCGCAGGCGCTGGACGACCCGATTGCGCCGCCCGAGAACAGCGTGCTGATGGCAGCGGCCCTGCGCCGCGCGGGCGTGCCCGTCGAGTTGCACCAGTTCCAGCACGGCGGTCATGGCTGGGGCATGGGCAAGCCGGGCAGCGAACCGGCCGCCTGGCCGCAGCTGTTGCTGGCGTGGCTGCAATCGCATGGCTGGATGCCTCAGCCGGCGCGCTGAGCTTCCAGGTCCCTCCGTGCCACATCCAGCGCTTCCTGCAGTTGTGGCAGGAACTGTCCCACACTATCGAGCTGGCCATTCGAGGCAAGGGCTTCCATCTTGTGGCACAGGCCGTGCAGGGTGGGGCGGCTCAGGTAGCCGGCGCTGCCTTTCAAGGCGTGGAAGGCGGCAGCGGCGGCGCTGGCGTTGCCATCACGCACGGCGTTGCATGCCAGGTCCAGGCGCCGTGGCGCTTCCATCAGGAACGCCTGCGCGATGCGTTGCAAGTGCTGCGGCGACAGGCCTGCCAGCGGCAGGATGTGCACGGGTGCAGTCATGGGATCGGCCGATGCCGGCGTTTCCGCCTGCGCCGCGGTGCTCGCGTCGTCCAGGCCGAACTGGCGCGCCAGCGTGTCGTCTGCAGTGGGCATGGCCGGCGGCAGTGCGTGGCCGCGCGCCAGCAGCAGGTCGATGACGGTGTCGATTTTTTCAAATAGCAGCGCTTCGTCGACGGGCTTGCTGAGGAAGTCGTCCATGCCGGCAGCCAGGTAGCGTTGCCGGTCATGTTCGCTGGCGTTGGCCGTCAGCGCGAGGATGGGGATGTGCGCATCGGGAATGGGAAACTGCGCGTTGCCGCCGTCGCGGATCAGGCGCGTGGCCTGTTCGCCATCCATCAGCGGCATGCGGCCATCCATCAGCACGCAGTCGTAGGCGCCGGTGCCCAGCGCGTGCAGCGCCTGCTCGCCGTTTTCCACGATGGTCACATCATGTCCCATGCCTTCCAGCAGGGTGCCGATGATGATCTGGTTGGTGCGCACGTCTTCAGCGCACAGGATGCGCAGGCGGCAGGCGTGGCGCGCGTGGCGCGCCGGCCGGCGCGCGTCGGCCGCCGGCGCGCTGCCGTCTTGCAGCGGCAAGGTGAAATGGAAGCGCGAGCCGATGCCGACCTGGCTTTCCACGCCTATCGTGCCTTGCATCAGTTCGACCAGCTCCTTGCAGATGGCCAGGCCCAGGCCTGTGCCGCCGTAGCGGCGCGTGGTGGAGTGGTCGGCCTGCTCGAATTTCTGGAACAGGCGCGGCAAGGTGTCCGCGTCGATGCCGGGACCGGTATCGCTGATGATGAATGTGATCTCGCTGCTGCCGTCCGGGCGCGGCGGCGTGCGGGCGCGCCGCACTTCCAGCAGCACTTCGCCATTCGCCGTGAATTTCAGCGCGTTGCCCAGCAGGTTGATGAGGATTTGCCGCAATCGCGTGGGATCGGCACGCACGTAGCGCGGCAGGTCCAGCGCCAGTTCACGGCGCAGCAGCAGGCTCTTGGCGTCGGCCTGGCCCTGCACGATGCCGGCCGCGTCGCCGATCAGCGCCAGCAGGTCGAAATCCACGGTTTCCAGGGTCAGCTTGCCCGCGTCGATCTTTGAGAAATCGAGGATGTCATTGAGAATGGTCAAGAGCGAGACGCCATTGTGCAGGCCGATGCGCAGGTATTCCTGCGTGCGGCCTTTGACGGACTGGTCGCGCAGGGCGAACTTCAGCATGCCGATCACGCCGGCCAGCGGCGTGCGGATGTCGTGGCTCATGGCGGACAGAAAATCGATGCGGTGGCGGCTGACCACTTCCGCGTGTTCCTTGGCCTTCAGCAGGGCGTCGTTGCTGAGGGTGAGCGCCAGGGTGCGCTCCTGCACGCGCTGTTCCAGGTTGTTGCGCAGCAGGCGGATCTGGTCGGCCAGGGCAAAGGCCAGCAGCAAGCCGTCGAGCGTGCCACCGAGCAGTGTCACCAGCTGGGCGTTCGCCACCATGGCCGGCATCATGCCCAGGTTGGCCGGCAGGATCAGGAAGCCGGGCAGCATCAGGGCGACGAAGCCCAGCACGAAGAAGCGTGCCGGCTGGTAGCGGCGACGCCAGACGACGATGCCGCAGATCAGCGCCAGCAGCATCCAGACGCTGATGACGATGGTGGCCAGGGTGTGCGCATATGACAGGGCGAAAAAGCAGCTGGGCAAGAGCAGCAGGGGCAGCACCAGGTTGACCTTGCTGATGCGGTACAGCAAAGGCGAGTAGTCGCGTAGCTGTAAAAAGTGCATGTAGAACAGGGTGCTGAAGACGGGCAGCAGGAAAAAGGGCACGTAATGCAGCTGCAGCTGATGCCAGTCGAAGAGGTCGGCCAAGACATGGAAGGTGATGGCCCAGGCCAGGCCATAGGTCAGCACGTACAGTGCGTAATACGCCGAGGCTTTGTCACGGGTGATGGAAAAGATGAAGAAATTAAACAGGCCCAGCGCCAGCAGGGCGCCGATGGAGGCCACTATCAGAAAATTTTCCTTGCCCACCAGCTTGCGGTAGTCCTGCTGTGTCTTCATGCCGAACAGCGGCGCGCGCGCGTAATAGGGACTGGAAAAGCGGATCAGGATGTCATACGTGGCGCCCGGCGCCAGCTGCACGTTCCTGCCGTAGTGCAGCAGATACTCGTGCGGGCGCTGGTAGCCGGTCAGCAAGATTTGCGGCGCCGCGTGCGGCGCGGAGCCATACACGTACAGGTCGACCAGGTCGATCAGGGTGTCGTTCGGGTCGATGACCCAGGCCGCCACGCTGCTGTCGTTGCGCACCTGCGCATGCAGCCAGTAGGCGCCGCCGAAGAGGTCGACTTGTCCGGCCGGGCGCTGCTGCGCCAGCCAGGCGGGCAGGCTGGCGGCATCGGCAGGCGCGGCGTCATGTCCGGCGAAAAACAGTTGCCCGCCGCTGCCCAGGTGCTGGATGCCTTGCTTGCCCAGCGATAAAGGTGCGGCCTGCGCCGCGCCCGCCAGCCCCAGCAGACCGAACAGCAGGCCGAGCAGGAGCGGCCAGCCGCATAGCCAGACGCTGACGCGGGAGCTGGGAGCGCGGTGGCGGGATGGGGGCGGGTGGGCTGGCATCGATGAGTGTGGTGATGGTCGTGCGGACTGGCGGAAACGCCGTTTGCTGTGGAATGCCCATTTTAATCGACTCTCGGTGACATACGGACAATTTCATGTCCTGCCGATATGGCGCCTTCTCCGGTATCATGGCGCCTTTGCCCGCGAGACCTTCATGCTCAGTCCCGACCAGTTCCTGGCTTTCCTGGCCGCCGCCGTTTTGATCACCGCCAGTCCCGGCCCCGACAACCTGATGGTGCTGGGCGTGGGCATGTCGCGCGGGCGCCGCCAGGGCATGGCGTTCGGCCTGGGCTGCGCCCTCGGCTGCCTCACGCATACGGTGCTGGCGACCATCGGCGTGTCGGCTCTGCTGGCTGCCTCGCCCACTGCATTTGCCGCCCTGAAAGTGGCCGGTGGCCTGTACCTTGTATGGCTGGGCATCGGCGCCTTGCGCAGCCGTGGCGGCGCCAGAGTCGATGGCGCGGCGGCCTTGCCTGACGAATCGCTGCTGCGCCTGTTCGGCAAGGGTTTGTTTGCCAACAGTATCAATCCGAAAGTCGTGCTGTTTTTCCTCTCGTTCTTACCGCAGTTCATCGTCGCAGGCCAGGGCAATGCCAGCTGGCAGACGGCGCAGCTGGGCCTGGTCTTCACGGCGCAGGCTTGCGTGCTGTTCGGCCTGCTCGGCTATTTTTCCGGCGCCGTCGGCCTGTGGCTCAACCGCCGCCCGCGCGCCGGCCTGTGGCTGGACCGCGTGGCTGGTACCATCTTCATCGGCCTGGGCTTGCGCCTGATCCTGGCGCGCTGAATTCCTGCCGGGCGGTAATGCGGAACGCCAGTTCCATCTGGTCCTGCACGGCCATGGCGCCGCCCAGGACGGCGAACGGCACGATGCCGAAGTCGCTCTGTTTCAGCAACAGGCTGCCGCTGGCCTGCAGGCCGCTCCCATCGGCCGTTTGCGTGATGCGCACGGGCAGTTGCACCGTGCGCGTCACGCCATGCAGGGTGATGTCCGCCTCCAGCACTTCCTTCTCGCCCGTGCGGCGGGCCGCGATACGCACCCAAGGATAACGCTCGGCGTCGAGCACGCGCAGCAGCATGTTGTGGCGCGTGCCGGCGATGGCATCTGCCGACGGTGTCGTCGTCAGCCCTGCCGCCTGGCGCAAGCCCTCTTCATCCACACTCATCTCGTCGAGCCGGAACTCGAATTGCGCGCGTCCCGTCGCAGGCGCCACCACGCCCTGCAGGGTGCGGCTGGCGATCACGTGGTCATGTCCCAGCCGGGCCAGCGCGCCGCCGCGCCGCACGGTGATGGTCAGCAGCGATTCCTGCGCACTGATATGCAAGACACGCACGCCCGGCTGTTGCCACTGCGGCACCTGCATGGCTGGCGCCGTGACTGGCGCTGCCGGCGGCGAGGCGGTGGGCGGCGGGGCGAACGGGGAACAGGCCGCGAGCAGGGCGCAGGCGCAGGCGAGCAGCGTGCAGCGGTGGGCATGTGGCAACAATGAGGACTCCTGGCAAAGTGATGACAAGGGGGCAACGGCGGCGCAGGGCGCAATGGAACGATAGTAAGCGATCCGGGCGCAGGCGCGAAAGCCGGTTCGCGTGCGCGCCCTTTTGGCAAGGCCTATGCGTGCCGCGCGATGCCCGGTCGTGCGGGGCTGCCTGCGTGCATGAAGTGAAATGGATTTGAATGGAATACGATCGAAAATGAATAGTTTGCGGTGCGCGATTGCATGCCGGGCATGCTGTCTATGGCCGGTAAAAACATATTCAAATAATTTCCGATAATCAATATTGGTAATTTCTTTCGTAAAGCAAACTACGCATTTGATAGTTTATGTGTGTTATTTAAATATTAACTTAATGGGGCGGTGCAGCTAATTATTATGCGGTAGAAAATTGAATATTTCCGGCACGAATGATTAATTTGAGAAATGTGTTGTTAAATATCAACAAGATAATTTAATTTCCATGTTGAAAACAAAAAACCGGCCGTTGTCGTACGCTTGAACTGTTACTTGTTCATATAATTGTGTCAAATAGATGTCATTTTTATATGTTAATGCTTCGTGCAGCAGAACATTTCTTAGCGAACAACATGATCAAAACACACCAGGAAACGGCAGGCCAATCTGGCCGCCATGCAGCTTTTTCTTCCGCCGGACGTTACATGGGCATGCTGGCCGCCCTTGTCGGCCGCATCCGCCTACCCCATCTTTCCAAGTGTCATGTTGCGCCGCTGGCGCTCGCTTCCTTGCTGCTGGGAGCCGTTGCACCTGTCACTGCACAAGTGCTGTGGGAGGATTACCGCGGCATTGAGCGGGTGCCTGCGAATTCACCGGCGCCCAATTACAACAATGGTTTTAACGCGGGCAGTGCTGGCCGCCTCGCCAGCCTGATGGCGCTGGCCGCCAATCCTGCCGTCAATGCGGCGCGCACGGGCTCCTCGCCACAGATGGACTGGGCCACTGGCACGGCCGCCAATCCCGCGCAGTTATGCTACATCGAGACGCAGCAAACGTCGCCTGCCTGCCGGGCCTGGCTGATGGGCCGCGCAATGTACACGCTGGTGGTATTTCCGATGGCCGGCAATTACAAATTCAGCGTCGCGCATGATGATGACGTGAAAGTGGATTTTTCCACCCAGTATTCGATCAATTACCGCAGCGCCGTGTATAACGTGGCCGTGGGCAGCGTGGCTGAGTATTCGAATAGTGAAACGGATTTCCAGAACCTGGCCGGCAATTTCAATAGCGCCACGCCCGGTGGATGTTATCTGGCCCGCGTCCTGTGGAATAACGTGGGCGGCATCAACCATTTGCACATGCGCTGGACGCGTCCCGATAATGTGACGGAAATCATTCCCGCGGCGCAATTGCGCGACCCCAGCCTGGCCAGTTCCTATGCCAGTTGCACCAACGCCAAGACCGACCTGGCCGTCAGCAAGGCGGGCCCGGCACAGTTTTCCATCGGCAAGCCCTTGAGCTATACCGTGAAAGTCTGGAACCGCGGCCCGGCCCTCAGCATGGGTGCCACCTTCAGCGATGTGCTGCCGGCCAGCTTGAGCAATGTCAGCTGGACCTGCGCCGCCAGCGGCAGCGCTTCCTGCGGCACGAAAACCTCGGGCTCGGGCAGCAACAGCGTCAGCATTACCATGGGCAACCTGCCCGTGAACGCGGCCGTCAGCGACCCCACCACGGGTCCCTACCTGACGGTGACGATCACGGCCACGCCGGGCGATGCCGCGAGCATCGTCAATACGGCCAATGTGATCGTCTCGCCCAATGAAACGGATAGCGATCTCAGCAACAACAGCAGCAGCACCACGGCCACGGTCAGGACGAATACCCTGACGGTGCTCAAGGTACTGGCGCCCGCCAGCGACAGCGGCCTGTTCATCATGAATGCCAATGGCACGGCTGGCGTGCAGGGCGGCAACGGCGCCACGGCCAGCGCCTTGGTGCGCGCGGGCAATCTCGCGACGTTCGCGGAAAACGCGGGCACGGCCACCATCCTGGCGCAGTACCAGAGCAGCTACAGTTGCGTGCGCACGGATACGGCCGCCGTCATCGGCACAGGCGCGGCCACCTCGGGCAACTTCACGATGCCCGAGGCACCTGTCACGTGTACCATCAGCAACCGTCGCCTGCAGGCCGACATGCAGGCTGTCACCACGCTGCCGGCCGGCCCCTACAATGCTGGTGCCCCGGTGACGGTGACGGGCGTGTGCACGAACAACGGCCCGGACAATGCGGCCGCGCCCACCTGCGTGATGAGCGGCTTGCCAGCCGGCGCCACGGCCAGCTGCAGCGCGGCCGTGTCGCCTTTCATTCCCGGCTCGCGCATTAATTGCACCTCCACTTTCAACCTGCCCGCCAGCGGCAGCCTGACGATCACCACCACGGCCGGCTCGACCACGATGGACCCCATCCCCGCGAATAACGTGGACAGCGACTCGCTGGCCATCGTCAGTCCGCTCGTGCGCGTGCAAAAAAGCGTCGACAAGAGCAGCGCCTTCGTTGGCGACAGCGTGCAGTGGACCTTGACGGCGAACAATACCGGCACGGGCGCCACCACGGCGGCCCTGACCCTCGCCGATACCCTGCCGGCCAACCTGGCCAGCATCGTCGTCACCCCCACGGCGCCCGCCACCTGCGCGCCGCTGGCCGGCAATACGCTCACCTGCACGCTGCCCGCCGGCCTGGCGCCGGGCGCCAGTGCCCAGGTCAGCATCACTGGCGTGCCGACGGCGGCCGGCAGCTTCGTCAACAGCGTGGCGCCGTCCGGCGGCAATGGCGCCAGCTGCGCCACGCTGGCTGCCTGCCAGACCACCACCATCGTCAGCAAGGCGCTGGTGGACGTGACCACCACCCTGAACGGCTTTCCCGGTTCGACGAATGCGGGCGACGCCATCAGCGGCACGGTCACTTACCGCAACATGGGACCGGGCACGGCTGAGAACCTGACATACACGCTGCAATTGCCGACAGGCTTGGCGGGTGTGTCGGTGGGCGGCGTGACGGGCGTGTACAACGCGGGCACGGGCTTCGTTACCCTGTCCGGCCTGCCGCCGAATCTGGCGGCAGGGCAGGGCATCACCTTCAATCTCAGCTACACGCAGCCGGCCTCGAACAGTTCGTTTGTCACCAGCGTGGTCGGTACCACCTCGGTCGAAGTGGCGAATGACTTGCCGAATACGGCCACCGTGATGGTGCCTGGGCCGAACGTGCGCGTCACCAAGGTGGCCGACAAGCTGACGGCCAACGTGGGCGAGAGCATTACCTGGACGATCACGGCCAGCAATACAGGCAATATCGCCAACCAGGGCATCGTCAGTCTGGCCGATTTGCTGCCGCCCAGCCTGGTGGTGACGAGCGTGGTGGCGGCGCCGGGCGTGACGTGCCCGCCGCTGGCAAGCTGGACGGCGTCAAGCACCCAGACCTGCACCATCGCCGCCGGCCAGCTGGCGGCCCTCACCGGCAGCCGCAGCATCACCATCACGGCGCACGCCACGGTGGGCGGCAGCCTGGCAAACCGCATCATGCCAAGCGGACCCGATAATCCTTCCTGCGCCACGGCGGAAAACTGCCGCACGGTCACCTCGATTACCAGCCCGAAAGTGGCGGTGACGAAAACCGTCGACCATGCCAGCATCAATATCGGCGCCAGCCTGACCTGGAGCGTCACGGCGACGAACAGCGGCGATGGCGTGAGCACCGCACCCATCACGCTGACCGATACCTTGCCTGCCAACCTGGCAGGCCTGAACGTGGCGCTGGTCGGCAGCGCCACCTGCGCCGTGCCGGTAGGTAATATCCTCACTTGCACGGTGCCGGCCGGCCTGGCCGCGAACGGCGGCATCGCCGGCTTCAGCGTCACGGCCCAGCCCGCCGCAGCGGGCACGTATGCCAACAGCGTCGTGCCATCCGGCGCCGACAACCCGGTCTGCGCCACGCCTGCCGATTGCGCCACCACCAGCACGGTGACCAGTCCCAGCGTGGCCGTGACGAAAGGCGTCGACAGGACCACCGTCAATCTCGGCGACACCATCACGTGGACCCTGAAAGCCATCAACAGCGGCAGCGGCCCCACGAATGGTCCGATCACCCTGACCGACAGCTTGCCCGCCAACGTGGGCGCACTGCAGATCCTGCCCGCAGCGCCCGCCAGTTGCGGCGTGCCTGTTGGCACGACGCTGACGTGCACCGTGCCGCCAGGGCTGGGCAGTGGCATGCAGGCAACGGTGCTCATCAAAGCTGTGGCGAATGCGTCCGGCACGGTGGCCAACAGCCTCGTGCCGAGCGGCATCGACAATCCCGCTTGCGCCACGCCAGCCATTTGCCAGACTAGCACCACCGTCACCAGCCCGAACCTGGCGGTAAAGAAGAGCGTCGACAAGGCCAGCATCAACGTGGGCGACACGCTCACGTGGACTTTGACGGTGAGCAATAGCGGCACGGGTGCGAGCACGGGCATCGTCACGCTGGCCGACACCTTGCCGGCCGGCCTGGCGAACATCGTCGTCAGCCCGCAGGCCCCTGCCACTTGCGCGCCCGTGGCGGGTCAGAACCTGACGTGCAGCGTGCCGGCCGGCCTGGCCCCAGGCGCCTCGGCCAAAGTCATCGTCAGCGCCACGGCCACCCTGGCCGGGTCTGCCGTCAACAGCGTGCTGCCATCGGGACCCGACAACCCCGCCTGCGTGCTGCCCGGCGATTGCGGCACCACCACCACGGTGGTCAAGCTGCTGGTCGACGTCACCACCACGCTGAACAATTTCCCGCCGAATACCCTGGCGGGCGACATGATTTCCGGCACCGTCACCTACGCCAACGTGGGACCGGGCCCGGCCGAAGGCGTGACGTACACCCTGCAGCTGACGCCGGGCCTGAGCAACGTCGCCCTGACGGGCGCCGTGGGCAGCTACAATGCCGCCACGGGCGTCGTGACCCTCAGCGGCTTGCCCGCAGGCCTGGCGAATGGCCAGAGCACCAGTTTCAACGTCAGCTACACGCAGCCAGCCGATAATCTGTCGATGGTGACGTCGAGCATCGCCACCACTTCGGTGGAGGTGGCGAACCATTTGCCGAACACGGCCATGGCAACCGTTCCCGGCCCCATCATCCGCGTGACGAAACTGGCCGACAAGACGACGGCCAACGTGGGCGAGACGATTACCTGGACCATCACGGCCACGAATACGGGCAGCCTGGCCAACCTTGGCCTGGTAACCCTGACCGATATCCTGCCCGCCAACGTGGCGGTGCTGTCCGTCACGCCGGGCGCCGGCGTCAGCTGTCCGCCGCTGGCCAGCTGGCTGGCCAATAGCGCGCAAGCGTGTACCGTCGCAGCCGGCCAGCTGGCCGCCATGAATGGCAGCCGCAGCATCACCATCACGGCCAGGGGCACCGCTGGCGGCAGCCTGGGCAATAAAGTGCTGCCGAGCGGACCCGACAATCCCGCCTGTGCCCAGGCCGCTTCCTGCCAGACCAGCACCACCATCCTCAGCCCGCAAGTGGCCGTGCGTAAAAGCGTCGACAAGAGCAATATCAACGTGGGCGACGCGCTGACGTGGACGCTTGCCGTGGCCAATACGGGCACGGGAGCGACCACGGGTGTGGTCACCCTGACCGACACCTTGCCGGCCAACCTGACCCTGTGGCAATTACTGCCCGCGTCGCCCGCCACCTGTGCGGTGCCGAGCGGCAACCAGCTGGTATGCTCGATTCCAGCCGGCATGGCGGCGGGCAGTACGCTCAATATCGTCGTCAAGGGCGTGGCCAATGCGGCCGGCGCCTACGTCAATACCGTCGTGCCAAGCGGCCCCGACAACCCTGTCTGTCCGCAGCCCGGCGATTGCAGCACCACCAGCACGGCCGTGAAACTGCTGGTCGACGTGACCACCACCCTGAACGGCTTTCCCGGCAGCACGCACGCGGGCGACACCATAGCCGGCACGGTCAATTTCAGCAATATCGGCCCCGGCCCGGCCGAAGGCGTGACCTATAGCCTGCAACTGGCGCCCGGCCTGGCCGGCGTGAGCGTGAACGGCGTGGCGGGCAGCTACAACGGGGGTTCCGGCCTGGTGACCTTCAGCGGCGTGCCGGCCACCCTGGCGCAGGGGCAGGGTTTCAGCTTCCAGCTCAGCTACATCCAGCCGGCCAGCAACCTGTCGAGCGTGATCAGCCGCATCGCCACGACGTCGGTCGAAGTACCGAACGACCAGCCGAACGTGGCAACCGTCACCATGCCCGGCTCCATCATTCGCGTCAGCAAGACGGCCAACAAGGCCGTGGCGAATGTCGGCGAGGAAATTATCTGGACGATTACGGCCAGCAACACGGGTAGCCTGGCCAACCAGGGCGCCGTGATCCTGACGGACTTGCTGCCAGCCAATATCATCGTGACGAATGTGGCGCCCGACAGCGGCGTCACCTGTCCGCCGCTGGCCAGTTGGGTGGCCAACAGCAGCCAGAGCTGCAGCGTGGCCATCGGCCAGCTGGCGGCCAGCAATGGCCAACGCCAGATCGTGTTGACTGGCAGGGCCAGCGCGGGCGGCACCATGGTCAACCAGCTGATGCCGAGCGGCCCCGACAATCCAGCCTGCTTCCAGGCCAGCAGCTGCCAGACGCAGACCACGATTACCAGCCCCAGCCTGGCGCTGAGCAAGAGTGTCGACAAGCTGGCGCTGAATATCGGCGACAGCCTGACGTGGACGGTCACCCTGGCCAACAGCGGCACGGGGGCCAGCACGGCTATCGCCACCATCACCGATACCTTGCCGGCCGGCCTGGCAAATATCGTCGTCACGCCCGCCGCGCCCGTCACCTGCGCGCCGCTGGCCGGCAATGTGCTCACGTGCAGCGTGCCGGCTGGCCTGGCAGCCGGCGGCAATGCCACGCTGCAAGTGACGGCGCGCGCTGCCGTGGCCGGCAGTCTCGTGAATGGCGTCAGCGCCAGCGGCACGGATAACCCGGCCTGCCTGCAGGCGGGCGATTGCAGCACCACCAGCACCGTCAGCGCGCCCTTGCTGAACGCCAGCAAGAGCGTCGACAAGACGGCGGCCAACGTGGGCGATACCCTGACGTGGACCTTGACCTTGCGCAATAGCGGTAGCGGTCCCAGCACGGCCATCGCCACCCTGGCCGATACCCTGCCTGCGGGCCTGGCGAATGTGCAGGTGACGCCGACGGCGCCCGTCACCTGCGCCGCGCCGGCGGGCAATGTCGTGAGCTGCAGCGTGCCGGCCGGCCTGGCCGCCGGCGCCAGCGCCAGCGTCAAGCTGAGCGCCACGGCCACCGTGTCGGGCAGCCTCGTCAATGCGCTGCTGCCGGGAGGAGGGGACAACCCCGTTTGCGCTGTCCCCGGCGATTGCCAGACCACCACGGTGGTATCGAAACTGCTGGTCGACGTGACGACCACCCTGAACGGCTTCCCCGCCAGCAGCAACGCGGGCGACGCCATCCGTGGCGTGGTGACGTTTGCCAACGCGGGGCCGGGCGTGGCGGAAGCGATGAGCTACAGCCTGCAGCTGGAGCCGGGCCTGAGCGGCGTTTCCGTCAGCCCCGTCAGCGGCGCACCTGGCATCGGCGGCGTCTACAACAGCGCCACGGGCCTGTATGTGCTGAGCGGTTTGCCGGCCACCCTGATCGCCGGCCAGAGCGCCAGCTTCAACCTGTTCTACACGCAGCCTGCCAGCAACAGCTCGCGCATCAGCAGCGTGGTGGGCACCAGTTCGACGGAAATCGTCAACGACTTGCCGAATACGGCGACGACGAACTTGCCCGGTCCTGTGATTCGCGCCAGCAAGACGGTCGACAAGGGGAACGCGGCCGTGGGCGATATCCTGAGCTGGAGCATCACGGCGACGAACACGGGCAATTTGCCGAATCAATTCGCTGTCGTCATCGCCGACGTGCTGCCGACCAATATCGTCGTGCTCAGCGTGACACCTGACGCGGGAGTGAGCTGCCCACCCGTCGCCAGCTGGACGGCTGGCAGCGTGCAGGCGTGCACGGTTGCGGTAGGTCAATTGGCAGCCGGCAATGGCAGCCGCAAGGTCGTCATCACGGGGCGCGGCACCGCGGGCGGCAACCTGTCGAACCGTATCGTGCCCAGCGGTGGCGACAATCCCGCCTGCGATACGGCCAGCGCCTGCCAGGCCACGACGGCCCTCGTCGCGCCGCAAGTGACGGTGCGCAAGAGCGTCGACAGGAGCAATGTCAGCGTGGGCGACGTGCTGACCTGGACCATTACCGCCAGCAATGGCGGCACGGGTGCGACCAAGTCCGCCATCGTGCTCACCGACAACCTGCCAGCCGGCGTCAGCGGCGTGCAAGTGCTGTCCACGCAGCTGGCCACCTGTGCGCCCGTGGCGGGCAATATCGTCACGTGCAGCGTGACGGCTGGCCTGGTGCCGGGCGGACAGGCGCAAGTGGTGCTGCGCGCCACGGCCAGCGCGGCCGGCGTGCTGCAGAACACGGTGTTGCCAAGCGGGCCGGACAATCCTGTCTGCGCGCAGGCGGCGGACTGTGTCACCAGCACCACGGCCATCAAGCTGCTGGTCGACGTGACCACCACCCTCAACGGTTTCCCCGGCACCACCAGTGCCGGCGACCAGATCAACGGCATCGTCAGCTACAGCAACGTTGGTCCCGGCACGGCCGAGAACGTGACGTACAGCCTGAAACTGGCGCAGGGCCTGATGGGCGTGACCCTGAGCGGCGCGGCCGGCAGCTATGACGCCATCAGCGGCATGCTGACGGTGACGGGCTTGCCCGCCAGCCTGGCGCCCAACGAGTTGCACAGCTTCGGCCTGTCGTATATCCAGCCGGCCAGCAACGTCTCGACCATCGTCAGTCTGATCGCCACCAGCTCGACGGAAGTGCAGTACGATTTGCCGAACACGGCCACCGTAACCATGCCTGGCCCCGTCATTCGCGTCAGCAAGACGGCCGACCGCGGCAATGCCAACGTGGGCGACAGCATCGTCTGGACGATTACCGCCGTCAACAGTGGCGGCGTAGCCAACTTGGGCGTGGTGACTCTGGCAGACATGCTGCCGCCGAACCTGACGGTGCTGGCGGTCAACGCCGATGCCGGCGTGAGCTGCCCGCCGCTGGCGAACTGGGTGGCGAACAGCGTGCAAAGCTGCAGCATTGCTGCTGGTCAATTGGCTATCGGCAATGGCACGCGCAGCGTGCGCGTAACGGCCACGGGCACGCTGGAAGGCGTGCTGTCGAACCGCGTGATGCCGAGCGGACCGGACAATCCAGCCTGCGCGCAGGCCAGCAGCTGCGAGTCCAGCATCGTGCTGACGGGACCCAAGGTGGCAGTGCGGAAAAGCGTCAACCGCGTCAGCGCCAATGTGGGCGACACCGTGGTGTGGACCATCACGGCCAGCAATACGGGCACCGGCCCCACGCGCGCCGTCATGAGCCTGGTCGATACCTTGCCGGCAGGCCTGGCGAATGTGGTGCTCACGCCCGTGCGTGCCACTTGCGCGCCCGTGGCCGGCAATGTGCTGACCTGCAGCGTGCCGGCCGGCCTGATCGGTAATGGCGGCGAAGCCAGCGTGGAAGTGTCGGCCACCGTCACTCAGGCGGGCACGGCGCTCAACCGCGTCGTGCCTTCCGGACCCGATGCGCCACAGTGCCTGGCCCCGAGCGATTGCCAGACCAGCACCAATGTGACCAGCCCCAGCGTGATGGTGAAAAAAGTGGCGGACAAGGCCAACGCCAGCATCGGCGATACCGTCAGCTGGACGATTACCGCCACCAACAGCGGCAGCGGTGCCACCACGGCAGCCATCACGCTGACGGACGACCTGGCCGCCAGCCTGACGGAGATCGTCGTCACGCCCGCCGCGCCCACCACCTGCGCGCCGCTGGCCGCAAATAAACTGGTGTGCACGGTGCCGGCCGGCCTGGCGCCGAATGCCGTGGCCGCCGTCACGCTGAGCGCGAAAGTGGCCGCCAGCGGGACATTGAGCAACACCATCGTGCCCGCCGGTGCCGATTTGCCACGTTGCGCGCAGGCATCTGATTGCACGGCCGTCACGGACGTGGCGAATCCGGCCATCGGCGTGGCGCTGGGCGTGGGCAAGGTGACCCAGCTGTCGGCCAAAGTCTTCAATGTGCCGTACACGGTGGTGATCCGCAACGTGGGCAAGGGCGCGGCGCAGAATGTGCAGGCACTCGACAGTCTGCGCGCTGCTTTCCCTGAACCTGTCACGTGCCGCATCGTTGCTCCACCTGCCGCACCCGCTATCGGCGGCAGCCGGCAGCTGGCCGTCAACCCGGGCTTTACGGGCGGTTGCGGCGGCAGCGACTTGCGTTTGCTCAGCGGTGATGCGGCCTTGGCCGAAGGCGAACTGAGCGTCATTACTTTCACGGTGGAAATCACCGTGCAAGACAGCACCGCGCCGCAGTACAACAACAGTGTGTTTGCCAGCGCGCTGGGCGGCAATGTCGCCAATGCGGGCGGCAGCATCAGCGTGCCGCCAGCCCCGGCCGCAGGCGTCATCGCCGCCAATCCAACTTATACGCCACCCGTGGGTAGCCTCGTGTTTGACGCTTCCAACAATGGCGGCAGCCATGCGGGCGTCGTGGCGACTGCAGCGGACGTGGCCGCGCTGGCGGAAAAGGTCGATCCCAACCGCAACGGCAATGCCTCGGATACCGTGGGCGGCGTCGCCTTCACGGGTGAAGACACGCCCACACCCGTGGTGTTGCTGCGGCAAGTGGTCGATGTCATCAAGGCAGTGTCCGCGCAACAGCAGGTCGACGCCAGCAAGTTCGAGATCAGCTACACGGTGCAGGCGGCCAACCGCTATCCTGCAGGCTATCCGACCTCGACCATGGTGCAGGTGGCGGAAAACCTGAAGGCTGTCTTCCCGACAGCGGCCAGCGTCACCTTCAAGCCGGGCAGCCTGGCCGTCACGGCGCGGCCTGCCGGTGCCACGGCCTGCGTCGCGAATGGCGACTTCAACGGCATCACCGTGTTTGGCTTGCTGAGCGGCAATGGCGATTTGCAGCCGCAGGAAAGCTGCAACATCGTCTTCACGGTGCTGGTCGACTTCGGCAGCGTAGCTGCGATCCCCACCGTGCCGCAGCTGAACCAGGTGTATGCGAGCACCATGCCGGGCACGGGGACAGGCGGCCGGAATATCGGCCACAGCTATAGCGGCGCGGACGGCGCCAGCACGCCAGTGGCGCCCGCCAGCGTGCTGGCATTGGCAAGCTCGGCCGACACCTTGCTGCTGCCGGCGACACCAGGCGCCACGCCACCGAGCTTTACGCCCGTGGTGTTCAACACGAAGGACAAGCCGATGTTGTTGATCAGCAAGAGCGTCAACAAGACTCAGGCAGAGATCGGCGACAGCCTGCAATACACCATCGAAGTGAAGAACACGGGTGTGGCGACGGCGTTTGGCGTCAGCGTACTCGATAAACTGCCGGCCGGATTCCGCTACATCGACGGCACCACCACGCGCAACAATGTGCTGCAGCCCGATCCGGGCGGCAAGCCTGGCCCGCAACTGAACTTCAAGCTGGAATCGCTGGCGCCGAACGCCAGCGCCAGCTTCCGCTACCGCCTGCGCGTGGGCGTCGGTTCGCTGCAGGGCGACGGCATCAACCGCGCCCAGGCATCGACCAGCAACGGGCCGCCATCGAACGAGGCGCGCGCGAAAGTGAAGGTGACGGGCGGCGTGTTCACCACGGATGCCTGCATTGCCGGCAAGGTGTTTGTGGACTGCAACAACAACCATGTGCAGGATGCCGAGGAACTGGGCATCCCGGGCGTGCGCCTGTATATGGAGGATGGCACGAACCTCACCACGGACGTGGAAGGCAAGTACAGCTATTGCGGCATCACGGCGAACAGCCATGTCATCAAGGTCGATGGCGCAACGTTGCCGCGCGCCAGCCGCATGATGGAAGCGTCGAACCGCAACCTGGGCGATCCGCACAGCTTGTTCCTCGACACCAAGAACGGCGAGTTGCTGCGCGCCGACTTCATCGAGGGTTCGTGTTCGAATCCCGTGCTGGAGCAAGTCAAGGCGCGGCGCGCGCAGGGCGAGGTGCGCAGCGTGGAAAGGGAGGGCAGGGCGGGGCCGGGACTGAGTTTCAGCAGCCAGCCTGCCAGCGCGCCCGCGCAGGCGACGGACAGCGCCAACCAGCCTGTCTCCGCGCCCCGCGTGTCCACGCCCGCCGCCCAGCCAGCCGCAGGAGGCAGCCATGCGCAATAAGCCTCTTTCACCTTACCTGCCGCTTGCCAATGCTGCTAAAGAGAAACAAGCCATGAAGAGAACTCTCCCCGCGCCCCGGCGCATGGCCGCCGCGCTGGCCCTGCTGGCCTTCCCGGTGGCCAGCCTGGCGCAACTGCCCTTGCCGGACAATGCGGCAGGCTTAGCCGTAGCGGCGCCATCCTTCCTTGCCGGCAAGGTCGGCGGCACCGACTACGCGATCAACCGGGGCGTGGCGCGCATCGCCGTCGAGACGGACGGGAACGACGTGCCGGCCGATGGCCAGAGTCCCGTCATGGTGACAGTCAGGCTGTACGATGCGCACGGCAAGCCCCTGGCGGACGCGGCGCTGTTGACTATCGAGGCCAGCGGCGGGCGCATCGTGCTGCCCGGCGCCCGCACGGACGAGCTGGGCCCCGAGCGGCGCGACGCCGACAAGGTCACGCCCGGCACGCAGCTGACGGTGGAGAATGGTGTAGCAAGCTTCAGCCTGCTGGCCCCGTCCACGCCGCAGGACGTGCTGCTGCGCGTGTCGGCCGGCGGCGTGGCGGCGCAGGGCACGATCAGTTTCCTGCCAGAACTGCGTGACATGCTGGCCGTGGGCTTGATCGATGGCATCATCAGCAAGCGCAGCCTGTCGAGCAGCGACATTGCGCCATCGCGCTTCAATGATGGTTTCGAGCGCGACATCGTGCGCTGGAGCCGGGCCTTCAACAATGGCAAGGCCAACGTGGCGGGCCGCGCAGCCATGTTCCTGAAGGGAACTATCCGTGGCGACGCCTTGCTGACGGCCGCCTACGACTCGGACAAGGAGTCGCGCGCGCGTCTCTTGCGCGATGTCAATCCGGAAGAGTTTTATCCCGTCTACGGCGACAGTTCCGTGCGCAACTTCGACGCCCGCTCCAGCGACCGCCTGTACGTGCGCATCGACCAGCAAAAAAGTTATGTGCTGTATGGCGACTTCGCCACTGGCGACGGCTTCAGCCAGATGACGGGCGGCGGCGCCGTGGCCAGCTTGCAGCAGAGAAAACTGGGCCAGTACAACCGTACGGCCACGGGCGGGCGCGGCCATTACGAACAGGATGGCATCGTCGCCAATGCCTTCGCCATCAACGATAGCCTGAAGCAGGTGGTCGAGGAATACCGGGCGAATGGCACCTCGGGGCCGTTCGCGGTGCGCAACAACAACGCCATCGAAAACTCGGAAAAGATCGAGATCGTGGTGCGCGACAAGAACCAGAACGGCAATATCGTGCAAGTGACGCAGCTGCGCCGCTTCGACGATTACAGCTTCGAGCCGTTCAGCGGGCGCATCCTGTTCAAGCAGGCGATCCCCGCGCTGACGCCGAATGGCGATCCGCAATCGATCCGCATCAGCTATGAGGTGGACCAGGGGGGCGAAAAATTCTGGACCCTGGGCGTGGATGGGCAAGTACAGCTGGGCAAGATGGTCTCGCTCGGAGGCTCGGCCGTGGAAGACAAGAATCCCTTGTCGCCGTACAAATTGCACAGCGTCAATGCGGGCTTGCGCTTCGGCGAGCACAGCCTGCTGGTGCTCGAAGTGGCGCGCAGCACATCGACCAGCTACAGCGCGGGCGGCAACATCTACACGACGCCGTCGGGCCAGGCGGGCGAGCTGCGCGATGAAGTCAGCGGCAATGCGGCGCGGGTCGAGCTGCAGCACAAGGATGACAAGCTGGAAGCGAAAGTCTTCTGGAGCCGCTCGGACAAGGATTTCAATAACACGGCGGCCGGCATCACGGGCGGACGGGGCGAGGCAGGCGTGAAGGCTGGCTACAAGCTCAGTGCCGCCGTCACCGTGTATGGCGAGGCCATCCGCAGCGACGAGCGCAGCACGGACGCGCGCCGCGATGCGCAGCGCCTGGGCGTGGCCTGGAATGCCAGCGAGCGCTGGCTGCTCGACGTCTCCGTCCAGCACATGAAGGAGAGCGGCGGCATGCCGTCGACGGCCGGCATCGCGCCCAATACCTCGCCGCTGGGCACGGGTCTCAATCCCACGGGCGGCTTCTTCGGCAACGGCACGGCCAACACGGCCATCGACCCCGTCACGGGTGGCAGCATCACCACGTTTGCGCCCATCAATCCCGGCGTGGGCGCGGGCGCGACGGTGCCGCTGGACGCCACCACCGTGCGCCTGGGGGCGCAATACAAGGCCACGCAGCGCTGGACCCTGAATGGCGACGTGGAAAAAAGCATTTCCGACGCGGACCAGCACCGCTACGGCCTGGGTGCGCAATACCAGCTGGCCGAACGCAGCCGGCTGTATGCGCGCTATGAAAACCAGACGGGCCTGGCATCTGCCTACTCGCTCAATCCGGCCGACCGCAGCACCAGCTTTGTCGCCGGCGCGGATACGGGTTACATGCCGGGCGGCACCGTGTTTGGCGAGTATCGCATGCGCGATGCCATGGATTACAGCCTGAGCAACCAGCGCGACCTGCAGCTGGCGTCCGGCTTGCGCAATACCTGGAACCTGGGCGAAGGCCTGGCGGCGAACACGAATGTGGAATATCTGAAAGTCATGAACGGCCAGCAACAGCAAGCCGTGGCCGTGGCGGCAGGCTTCGACTACTCGGTCAATCCGCTGTGGCGCGGCTCCGTCAAGTTCGAGTACCGGCGCTTGTTCGACAGTGAAATCGCGCCCGGCGACCAGCGCCAGGATCAATGGCTCAGTACCATCGCCTGGGCGCGCAAGCTGAGCCGTGACTGGACTTTGCTTGCACGCAACTACCTGCTGTACACGCGCAACAATGATGACGCCAGCGGCGCGCCCTTGGGCAACGTGCTGCAGGACCGGGCACAGCTGGGCTTTGCGTGGCGGCCCGTGGACGACAACCGTTTCAACGGCCTGGCCCGCTACGAGTACAAGACCGTGCGCGACCAGTCGCAGATCGATGGCGACAATTACCGCGCGCATATCGTTTCCACGCACCTCGACTACCACCCCAGCCGTCCGTGGTGGTTCACGGGCAGGGTCGCCGCCAAGCACAACAACGACAGGAACTTGCCTGTGGGCCAGGAAAAGTATACGGCGTGGCTGTTTTCCGCGCGCACCGTGTACGACATCAGCAAGCGCTGGGACATCGGCGTGCTGGCGGCCGTGATGGGCAGCCCGCAAGGGGGCAGCCGCCAGTGGGCGAACGGCGTCGAAGTGGGCTATCTGCTGGCGCAAAACCTGTGGCTGTCGGCCGGCCACAACTGGTCAGGCTTTTCCGACCGCGACCTGACGGGTGCCGACTATACGGCGCGCGGATCGTATTTGCGCCTGCGCTTCAAGTTTGATGAAAACCTGTTCAAAGGCAAAGACACCACCATCAACCGTACCCTGGCCCGGCCATGAAAGCGACCATGAATCCCACAATGAAACCGATGATGAAACTGATACCGCTGGCCAGCCTGCTGGCCATGGGCCTGGCCCAGGCGGCCACGCCGACCCTGCCAACGGCGCCGCTGGCGATGCCCCAGTTGCGCATCAGCGACCAGGCCGTCTCTGCCGACCAGCAGGCTTACCGCCTGCTGCAGGAACGCATCAAGACACTCAACGACGGCGGCGTGCGCGTGGGCGACTATTACCTGTCCAAGGCGCAATGCTGGCTCGACGTGTCTTTCCACGAATACATGCGCAACGATCGCTCGGCCTTTCCCCTGCAGGCGCTGCAGGAATCGGCCAAGATCGTTGCCGCGCTGGAAGACGACGGCAGGCCCAATCCTGGCGACGCCACGCCGCTGGTGAACGACGCCACGCGCCTGCGCGATGATTTGTGGGCCAGTTTTGGCAAGCTGCGCGAGTCGCCGGGATTCGCCTGTGCGGCGCAAAAGGTGGCGTGCGGCGAAGTGGAACTGGTGCATGCTGGCAACGAATACAAGCAGCAGGGCTGGCGCCACGCGAACCCGTATGTACAACTGGCCGAGGACGCGCAGGCGGCAGCCCAGTCTGCCGCAGCCGCCTGCCCGGCCGACAAGCCGAAGCGCGAAACGCAGCCGGAGGTCTTGCCGCCGCGCATCGAGCATGAACGCATCACGCTGGACATGGACGCCTTGTTCCGCTTCGACAAGGCGGGTGCGGCCGACATGCTGCCGCAGGGCATCGATAAAATCCGCGCACTGGCGGCGCGCCTGAAGCAGGGCTACGTGCAGATCGATACCTTGAGCGTGACGGGCCACACGGACCGGCTCGGTCCAGACAGCTACAACCAGGCCTTGTCCGAGCGGCGCGCGCTGACGGTGAAACAGTTGCTGCGAGAACAAGGTATCGCCAACGTCATCAGCGCGTATGGCAAGGGCAAGGCGGAACCGGTCGCCGCTTGCGAAAAGGTGGCGCCGCGCGCTGCCCTGATCGCCTGCCTGCAACCGAACCGTCGCGTGGAGATTGAATTGACGGGCATCAAGCGTTCCGTGAAGGAGGATGGCGCACACTAGCGCTACGTCATATGGCGGTCATATGCCGCTGTTATGATGCTTTCGTTGGCACACAGCATGCGGTGCGCAGATCACTACGTTCCGGGAGCGATAGGATGCAGGCATGACTCAACAGCTTAGCCGGTGAGCTCAACCATCGGCACCAGACACGTCAAACTTGTTTTATAGTAATGATCGCAGGGCGGGGCAGGGGAAATGCAGGGATGGTGCGGGAATTTAATGAAGTCCTAAGCCTGACTCAACGAAGGGCTGGCATAGTGGAGTCATGGCGCACGGAAACCCCGGGCGCAAGGTTGCCGGACACCTCAATGACCGGCACGATTTCCGCTTTCTTGTTTTTCCCAGTTTATCCCTGCGCTCTGAAACAGCGTTTCAACCGGCTACCGCAATCTGCGAAGCCGGTTTTTTTTGCCTGTAATTTCTTCATCCCGGCGCCGTAGCGCCGGGAGTGCCACTTAGCCCGCTTGTTTCGCCAGCCATGCATCGACCGCCGGCAGGCGCTCGGCGCGTACCTTGATGCGGTATTCGATGCCCGCGACGGAGCTGTCGGCATCGCCGCGCGCGCCTTCGGGCAGGTTGGCTTGCGCATACGCCTTCAGCTTGGCGATCATCTCCGGCTGCGCCGAGCCGGCCGCCAGACGCGGGAAGTAGCGGCTGCGCGAGCTGGCGTCGACGCGCGCATTGACTTGCTCCAGGTGTGCCAGCGCGAAGTCGAAGGCCAGTTCCGGATGCGTGCGCGACACGCGCGAGATCATGGCCGGGCTGTTGGTCACGCCAGGTTCGTCCGTCAGCGCCAGCGCCAGCGCGCGCTGTGCCAGGGCCGGATCATCGCTGGACGCCAGCAGGTCATACAGCTGGTTCTTGATGAGCGGCGTCTTTTCCTGCTGCGCCCTGGCGTGCATCTGTTCCCAGGTGGCGGCGTCCGCATGCTGGGCCACCACGCCCAGGATGGTGCGGCGCAGCGGCGCGGGCATGGCGGCGGGATCCTGCTCGCTGGCAGCGTAGCGGCGGCGCGCCTCTAGCAGCACGCCCGGCTCGCCCATGTCGCCGAGGATGGCGATCAGGCGTGCGCGCAGGGTCGCGACGCTCGACGCTTCGCCGGCGTGCGCTTCCCAGCCCGTCTGCGCCATCATCGGCGCCAGGCGCGCCATGGCAAAGCGGCCGAAGGCATGCTGGCGCGCTTTACTGTCCACGCTGTCGCCCGCGTACTGCTCATACAGGTCGTTCAGCGACCCGGCCACCCGTCCCAGCACTTGCGGGTCGGCCGACAGCGGCGTGGCCTTCACCAGTTCCAGGAAGCCTGCCGGGTCTTGCAAGCCCGCCATGCCCAGTGACTGGCTGTCTGCCAGCAATCCCAGTTGATCGATCGGCGCCAGGCGCGCGAAGCTGCGCGCCAGCGCGCGCGTGCCGGCTGGCGCGTACAGGGTGCGGTAGTAGCCGCTCTGGCCCGCATTCACCAGCAGGGCGCCGCAACCGGGCACGTTCAGGGTGGCCTTGCCATTCTTGAGCACCACCTTGGCCAGCTTGCCGTTGCCGACCGTCGAAGCGATCACCGGCACTTTCCACGACAGCGGTTTCTTGTCCGGCTGGTCCTTGGAAAATTCCGTCTGCGTGAGGGTCACGCGCGTGCTGCCCTTCCTGCACACGGCCTGGCCCACCGTGATCATCGGCACGCCCGGCTGCAGGGTGAAATCATGGGCGATGGCGCTGACAGGCTTGCCGGCGGCCGCGTCGACTTCGCGCCACAGGTCGTCCGACACCGTATTGCCATACGCATGCTTGCGCATGTAGCTGCGCACGGCTGTGCGCCAGGTGTCGGCGCCCACGTACGCTTCGAGCATGCGGATCACCGCTTCGCCTTTTTGATAGGTGATGCCGTCGAAGGCCTGGCTGGCTTGTTCCACGGTGGCGATGCGCTGCACCACCGGATGCGTGGTGCGCAGCGCATCCTGGCTCATGGCCGATTCGCGCCCGCCAACGTTGGACAGGGCCGTGTTCCACTCGGGGTGCAGACGCTCCGTGGTGCGGCTTTCCATCCACGACGCAAAGCCTTCGTTGAGCCACAGGTCGTCCCACCAGCGCATGGTGACCAGGTCGCCGAACCACTGGTGCGCCATTTCATGCGACAGGGTGGTGTAGATGTTTTCCTTGTCCGACTGGGTCGAGATGGCCGGGTCGAGCAGCAGGCCATATTCGAAGGTGAACACGGCGCCCCAGTTTTCCATGGCGCCGAAGAACTGGCTGCGGCCCGGCGCGGCGATGTTGTCGAGCTTGGGCAGCGGGTAGCGCACGCCGAAGTAATCGTTGTATTCGCGCAGCAGGGCGGCTGATTCGTCGAGCGCGAAGCGGCTTTGCGCCAGCGCGCCCTTTTTCGTGATGACGCCCACTTCCGTACCGTCGGCCATCTTTGTCGCCCGCTCGAAGTCGCCCAGGCCGAAAAACAGCAGATATGTCGACATGCGCGGGGTGGTGGCGAAGTACACGTGCTTCATGCCATAGCCCAGGTCTTCGCTGCGGGCAATCGGCATGTTGCCGACGGCCATCTGGTTGCTCGGCACGACCACGTCCAGCGCGAAGGTGGCCTTGTAGTCCGGTTCATCCCATGACGGCAACATGCTGCGCGCATCCGAATTTTCGAATTGCGTGTACAACGCGCGCTGGCGCCCTTGCGGCGTGTCGTAGTCGAGCGAGAACAGGCCCGTCGCCTGCGTGCCAATCTTGCCGCTGTAATCGATGCGCAACAGGTACTCACCCTTCTCCACGGGCTCGGCAAAATGCACGGTGGCCGTCTGCTTGTCCGCATCGAACTCGATCTTGCGCGTCACCTGCTTGCTGCCGCCCGCGCCTTCGATGGCGGCGGCTGCAAACGCCAGGTTCAGGGCATTGAAAGTGATGCTGGCCGTTGGCGTGTCGACGGCCACCTTGATGGCCGCTTCGCCCTTGAAGGTGGCGGCGGCAGCGTCCGGCGTGATCGACACAATATAGTGCAAAGGCCTGACGCCGCGCGGCAACTGCGTGGTGGTCGTGGCGGCGTGGCTGGCCGAGGCGTACCTGGCGGCGGGAGTGGTGTTGCCCGCATGGGCGGCGGTGATGGAAGCCAGTGCCAGGACGGCGGCGGCCAGTTGGCTGCGGCGGAAACGCGGTGTCGGTGTACGGTGCATGGTATGCCCTTGGTTCATGAGTAAAACGCCCGCCAGCCGGGTAGGCTGCGAGCGTTGATGACGTGTGGGGGACATCGCTGGAACTGGCGGCCAGCGTTCCCCTGCAGCAATCTAAGGCGAAACGGGGGCAAAGTCAACGCGCCAGAGGCGGCGCGTGTCTGCCGAGCACTGGTATGATGGGTGACTGGCTGTACTGCCATAGGCCAGTCCCGCAGCTGATTTTCCACCACCACAACGAGACGAGACCCACGCCCATGAAACTGACTATCAGCCCCCGCACGCCCAATCCACGCCGCGTCACCATGTTCATCGCCGAGAAGGGCATCACCGGCATCGAGGAAGTGGCGCTCGACCTGATGGCGGGCCAGCACCGCGATCCCGCCTTCCTGGCGAAAAACCCGCTGGGCCGCGTGCCCGTGCTGGAACTGGCGGATGGGCGCGTGCTGACCGAGACGCGCGCCATCTGCACCTATCTGGAAGGCTTGCAGCCGCAGCCCAACCTGATGGGCGAGGGTTTCGAGGAGCGCGCCTTCATTGAAATGGCCGACCGCCGCGTGGAACTGCATTTGTTCAGCGCCGCCGCCAACTGGGTGCGGCATGGCCATCCGGCCCTGGTGGCGCTGGAAAACCCGCAGTTTCCCGACTTCGCCACGGCGCAGGCGGGCAAGCTGCGCGAAACGGCGCAATGGCTGGACCAGGTACTGGCGCAGCAGCCGTATATCGCCGGCGAACGGTTTACGATCGCCGACATCACGGCCTTCTGCGCGCTGGAATTCGCGCGTGGCCTGATGAAGTACCGTCCGGGCGCGGAAGGCTTGTCGAACCTGCAGGCTTACCGCGACCGCATCGCCGAGCGCCCCAGCGCGCAGGCGAAGTAAGCTCCCCAAAAAAGAAGGCTATGTCACCGTAAGGTGTGGGAACTCTCCCATAGTTGCCTTCAACAATGTTTCTGGGGAGCGGATGCGTCCGGCGTCGAGTATCCAGCGCCACCCCAGATAATTCGGCAGGTAATGGCTGGCTACCCCGTGGAATATGCGCAGCCAGCCGCGCAAGCGGCTGTGGTAGGCA